>JBFKDA010000066.1:0-11629 GCA_041619955.1 Acidimicrobiia bacterium
CCTCCAGCCAGTCCGGGGAGGCGAGGTGGACGTGGGTGTCGACGATGGCGCGCACCATGCGGCCACGTTAGGGCCCGGCGGCGAGCCTGCCGCCGGTGTGTCTGCCTGCGCCGGGCCCGCTACGTCCGGAGCACCAGCTTGCCGCGGGCGCGCCGCTCGGCGATCGCCCGGAAGGCGTCGAGGTAGTCGGCCAGCTCGTACGTCTCGGTCGCCTCGGGTGCGATCCGGCCGTCCCGGGCCATCTCGAACAACTCGGCGAAGTTCTGTTGCGACGCACGCGGGTCGCGGGTCGCCCACGCCCCCCAGAACACGCCGACGATGCTGAGCCCCTTCAACAGCGCGAGGTTGAGGGGCATGGCCGGGATGTCGCCGCTCGCGAAGCCGATCACGAGGAAGCGACCGTCCCACGCGGTGGCCCGCAGGGCCGGCTCGGCCAGGTCGCCGCCCACCGGGTCGTAGACGACGTCGGCGCCCTTGCCGCCGGTGAGCTCCTTGACCCGGGCCTTCAGGTCGTCGTCCCGGTAGTTCACCTCGAGGTCGGCGCCCTTGGACCGGGCGTACGCGAGCTTCTCCGCCGACCCAGCGGCCGCGATCACCGTCGCCCCCATCACCTTGCCGAGCTCCACGGCGGTGCTCCCGACGCCGCCGCCCGCGCCCAGGACGAGCAGCGTCTCCCCCTCCTGGAGGCGGGCTCGCTGCTTGAGGGCGTGGTATGACGTGCCATAGGTGATGCTGAACCCGGCGGCCTGTTCGAAGCTCAGCTCGTCCGGGATCGGCATGACGTGGGTGGCCGGGGCGACGCAGCGCTCGGCGAACGCACCCACCGGCGGCGTGAAGGCGACCCGGGTCCCGGGCGACGGGTGCGCGACGCCGTCGCCGACTTCGGCCACGACGCCGGCGGCCTCGGCCCCGGGGACGAACGGCAGGTCGGGCCGCATCTGGTACTTGCCCTGGATCATGAGCAGGTCGGGGTAGTTGAGCCCGGCGGCCCGCACGTCGACCAGCACCTCGCCGGGACCCGGACGGGGATCGTCGATCTCTTCGAGCCGGAGCTGTTCCGGGGGTCCCAGCTCGCGGCACACGACGGCCCGCATCTTCGTTCTCCTCAGCTCGGGTCGGCCGACGATACCCACGGCCGGGCCGGTTGGGCCCTGTCCCGGCCGGGTATGGCCCGGGCAGCGTCTTTTTTTTGTCACACCCGGGTCGTACGGTGGCGACACGATGAAGGAGAGAGACATGACGCACCAGGACATCCGGTCGAGCGGAGAGCAGTGGCAGCGCTGGATGCGCGACGCCGGCATCCCGTTCGAGCTCGTGGCGAGCTGCCCCAACCCGCAGTGCCTCGTGTGCCGGCCTGCCGGCGACCAGCCAGTGCCGGCCGCCGCCGCCTGACGGCCGCTTACAGGGCTCCGAGTCCCGCCACTCGACGATGGGGGCGAGTCGACCGATGCGGGCGAGTCGACGACGGAGCTACTGAACCGGCTACTGGACGAAGAACAGCGTGAGCGTCTCGGCCACCAACGCGGGCTTGGGCTCGCCGTCGATCTCGACGGTCACGTCGCTCTTCACCAGCCACTGTCCCGGCGACTTCTCCGTTGCGTCGACGAGCTTCACCCTCGCCCGCACCCGGGAGCCGGACTTGACGGGGCTGAGGAACCGAAGGCGGTCGGACCCGTAGTTGATCGCCATCACCGTGCCGTCGGGCACGGGGATGATGCCGCCGGTGAGGTGGGGCAGCAACGACAACGTCAAGAAGCCGTGGGCGATGGTCGTGCCGAACGGCGTCTGGGCTGCCCGCTCCGGGTCGACGTGGATGTACTGGTGGTCGAGTGTGGCGTCGGCGAACGCGTCGATGCGCTCCTGGTCGACCGTCACCCAGTCGGAGACCCCGACCTCCTCGCCCAACTTCGCCTGCAGGTCGGCCGCCGTCGCCATCGTTCCTCCTCGCCGGTGACCGGCGGCAGGCTACCGGCTGCGTCCGGCATGGTTCCCCTGTCGTCGGTCCTCGCGCCGATGGTGCGCGACGCCGCGACGGCCCGTCAGTGAGCGCCTGTCAGTAGAGGACGAGCTGGGTGCAGGAGAAGTGCGCCATAAGCTTGCCGTCGGCCAGCCGGGCGACCGGCGCCTGCCAGAGCTGGGTCGTCCGCCCACCATGCGCCAGCCGGGCCTCTACCCGAAGCCTCCCGTCGCGGGCGGTCCCGACGAAGTTCGACTTCAGCTCGACCGTCGTGAACCCGGTCGCGCCCGCCGGCAGGTTCAGCATCGCCCCGTAGCCGCATGCCGTGTCGGCGAGGCCCACCACCGCGGCCGCATGCAGGAAGCCGTTGGGAGCGAACAGACCGGCGTGCACCTCGAGCTCGCCGACCACCAGCCCCGCTGCGGCGCGCGTGATCTCGACGCCGAGCAGCCCGGGCAGGTGCCGCTCGCCGGCAGCCCGCAGCATGTCGAGGGTGACCTCCATCGCCGACGATCCTACGGCCCGCCGTAGTCTCGGGCCGCCGCCGAACCGAGGAACGATCTCATGGCCACACCCCACATCAGCGCCGACCCCGGCGACTTCGCCGACGCCGTCCTGCTCCCGGGCGATCCCCTGCGCGCCCGCCACATCGCCGAGCATTTCCTCGACGACGCCCGGGAGGTCACCGCCGTTCGCAACATGCTCGGCTTCACGGGTGCCTACCGGGGCATGCCGGTGTCGGTGATGGGCACCGGCATGGGTATCCCGTCGGCCTCGATCTACGCCAAGGAGCTGATCACCGAGTACGGGGTGCGGAAGCTGGTGCGGGTCGGCTCGTGCGGCGCGGTGTCGCACGCCATCGCCGTTCGCGACGTGCTGCTCGCGGCCGGCGCCTGCACCGACTCCAACGTCAACCGGGCGCACTACGGCGGGATGGACTTCGCCGCCATCGCCGACTTCGACCTGCTGCGGCACGCCGCCGCAGCCGCGGCGGCGCGCGGTTTCACGGTGAAGGTGGGCAACTGCCACTCGGCCGACCTGTTCTACGACCCCCGCTCGTGGCGTCTCGATACGATGCAGTCGATGGGCGTGCTGGCGATCGAGATGGAAGCGGCCGGGCTCTACGGGGTGGCCGCCGCTCACGGCGCCAGGGCGTTGGCCGTGCTCACCGTCAGCGACCACATCCTCACCGGGGAGGAGACCACGTCGGAGGAGCGGCAGACGACGTTCGGCGAGATGGTGCACGTCGCGCTGGACGGGCTGGTGGCCGACGCCGGTGACTGAGCCCGGCGAGGCACCGCGCGGCCCGGTGGGCGGTTTACCCTCGCGACGATCCGGGTAGAACAGACGATCTGGGTGAAGGGTTCACGTGGACTGGTACTTGCCGGCAGGTGACAACGAGTCGGCCTCGACGCTACGGCGCGCCATCAGCGCGTACCTGTCGCGCCACGCCTCCCCCGGCAGCGATGTCGGCCTCGCCGAGCTCGCCGTGTCGGAGCTGATCACCAACGCCATGCTCCACACGGCCAGCGCGGCATGGGTGTCGCTGATATGGAGCGGCGCACAGCCGGTGCTCACGATCTACGACCTCGGTCCGCACTTCGACCTCGAAGATCAGGGCCTCCCCACCGATCCTCTGGCCGTCGGCGGGCGCGGCCTGTTCATCGCTTCCCAGGTCGTCGACGACCTGGCGGTGGGGCACCGCCGCAACGGCGGCAACGTGGTCACGTCCACCCTTCCCGTCCGTCGCGGCATCAGCGAGAGCCACGACCCGCCGCGGACGCCGACCGGTGCGTTGCCGGGCCCCGACGAGGCCGGCCTGGACGGCTTCGGGAAAGAGTCCTTCCTCCGGGCACTGGTCGTCCAGCTCGCCCAGACCCTGGAGATGAACCACGGGCCGAATGCCGCGGAAGCGGCGGTGGCCCAGGTCGGAACCGACGTGGGCAGCCGCATGGAGGAGGAGTACCGGCGGGCAAAGGACGTGGTCGGTCGGCTCGACCACCACCAGCTCGCCGACGCGTTCGTGCGCCTCAAGCACGCGATCGACGGCGGCTTCTTCGTCATCGAGGCCACCGATGAGCGCATCGTGCTCGGCAACACCGCGTGCCCGTTCGGCGACGCCGTCCGGCGGTCCCCGGCGCTGTGCCGGATGACCTCGAGCGTCTTCGGCGGCATGGCGGCCCGCAGCGCGGGTGAGGCCACCGTCGTGCTGGAGGAGCGGATCGCGGTCGGGGACTCGGGTTGCCGGGTCACCGTGCACCTGGGACCGACCGAACCGGCGCAGCACGCGATCGGCCACCTGTACCGGAGCCCAGAGCCCGCCGCGTCGTAGCGGGTCAGGACCCGCGCTACGCCACCCGCAGGCCGTCCGGCACCTCGTCGGCGAACTGGCCGACCACGGCAACCCGGTCGAGCAGCGCGGCCGGGTCGACCCCGACCCGCTGCGGGCTCTCCAGCGCCACGACCTGGCTGCTCCGTACCCGCAGCTCCTCGGGCTCGACATGGCGCCCGGCTGCGTCGACCACCCGCACCGCCCACAGCCCGTCGTCGCTCCCGGGGCCGACTCGCCGGGTCGAGACCGCCACGGTCCCGTCCGCGAGCCGCAACACCGAGCCGGGCGGGTAGACGCCGAGCATGCGGATGAGCGCCCGCACCATGTCCGGGTGGTACGCCGCCCCGGCCTGGTCGAGCAGCAGGTTCAGCGCCCGGTTCGGCGGGTAGGCCCGCCGGTACGGGCGGTGGGTGGTCACTGCGTCGTAGACGTCGGCCACCGTGACCATCATGCTGAAGACGTGCGGTCGGCGGTCGTGCGCTATGTGCGGGTAGCCGGCGCCGTCGTAGCGGGCGTGGTGCTCGAGGGCGATCGTCGCCGCCACCTCGTGCCCCGGACCGGCGGCAGCCATGATCGCCTGCGCCCCCTCCTGGGGATGGATCTTCATCTCGGCCCACATGCCGCGATCGAGGCGGCCTGGGTGGTTGAGGATCCGCGGGTCAACCGCCACCTTGCCGATGTCGTGAAGCAGCGACCCCACCCCGATCGGCACCAGCTCCCGCTTGTCCAACCCGAGGAGCTGGCCGACTGCGAGCGCCAGGATGCACGTGTTCATCGAGTGGTAGAAGGTGTAGTCGTCGTGGCTCTTGACGGTCGCGAGCAGCAGCGACGCCGACGCTTGCGTGACCGTCTTGTCCAGCATCCCCTCGACCGCCACGACCACGGGGTTCAGGTCGAACGCCCCTTCCGACGCCATCGACCGGGAGACGGCCCGCAGGGAGTCGAGCCCTCCCGCATAGGACCGCCGCAGATCGGCGAATGGCGACTCGTCGTGCTCGGGCTGGTCGAATCTGGACTCGTTGAGCCGCACGGTGCCTTCGGCAGGCAGGTCGTCGCTGGTGCCGGCCGCGAACGCGGCGAGATCGAAGAGATCGCCGGGGGCAACAGGCCCGAGCAGCGTGATCGAGTCGACACCTCGCTCCTGCAGTTCGCGGAGCAGGCCGTTGTGCTCGAGGGACGTATGGGGCAGTAGCACGCGGTTGAGGTAGAAGGAGTCCCGGCTGAGGTTGAGGATCTGCTCGCGGTCGACGCGGGTCAGCGCGGCCGCGGCGATCGCCGCACCCTCGACGGCCTCCGACGTCAGCGGGTGACCGGCGGGATAGAGGCTGACCTGGCGGGTGACTCGGCGCAGCGCCTTCAGAAAGCTGTTGGCATGCTGCTCGCTCATCGGCTCAGCCTCTTCAGCTCGTCCTTGGCCGCCTGCCGCACCGCCCGGTCGCCGCTGCGCAGCGCGAACTTGCGCCCGGCGATCGCCTCGAGGCCCTCGACGGCCGCCGGTGTGCCCAGCCTGGCGAGGATCTCGACCACCGCGCCGAGGGCCTCCGCCGCGATCTCGTCGCGGCCGACGGCCCCGGCCAGCTCGGTGTCGACGCCGGCGAACTCGCCGGTGCGCAGATACCCGAGCGCCGTGTCCCGCACCCGCTCGTCGACGTCGCGCAGCGCCGCGACCAGCTCGGTCGTGCCCTGCTCCCGGAGCAGCCGCACCAGCGAGCGCATGGCCTCGCCGCGCACCCGGTAGTCGCTGTGGTCACGGGCGGCCCGCAATGCGTCGACCGCTTCGGGGCGGCCGGTGCGGCCGAGCGCGGTCGCCAGGTTGCGCGCCACGAACCAGCGGGGATCCCCGAGACCTGCGATCAGCGGCTGCGGGTGCTTGGTCCCGACGGCGCCGACCAGCTCGATGAGCGGGCGCCGCAGCGCCGGGCTCTCCTCGGTGGCAAGGGCGTCCACCAGCTTGGCGGCCACCGAAGGCCCCAGGTACGAGAGCAACTGGACCACGCCCTCGGATTCGCCCTCGTCGGAGTAGCGCTCGACGAGGTCGGTCAGCAGCTCGGGGCTCAGCAGCTTCCCGAGCGCGGCGTCCACCTCGGGGGCCCGCTCACGCGGGTAGGCACCGTCGTCGCGGACCCCGGCGAGCAGCGCGACGGCGGCGGCGAACTCCCCGGCCCGCACTGCGGCCGCCACCCGCCCCGAGACGATGCGCAGGAGGCGGCGGAACCTGTGGTCGCGGTGCTCGCAGGCGAACAGACCGCGCAGCACCAGCACTCCCAGCGCGGGATGGTTGTCCGGCGTGAGCCCGTCGTGGAGCATGTCGAACGTCTCGCCGGACACCGCGAGCAGTCCGGCCGGGTTGTTCACGAGCGCGCCGAGCCGCCCGGCGACCGATCCCCGCTCGTCGCGGATCTCGCTGCCCGCCGCCAGCAGTGGCAGCAGCTCGTCGATCTCGCCGTCGTCGCGGTCGAGGCAGCCCCGCACGTAGTCGCGGAGCTGATCACGGGACCGCTCCTCGAGGTGGGGCGCGAGCGCGGCGAGCTGCGCGCCCGACAGCTGGTCGAGGAACAGCCGCGGCGCAAGCTCGGACGACGAGTCGAGGAAGGCCGCGAGGATCGATGACTGCGCCGCCGGCGCGAGGTGCTCGAATGCCCCGGCGAAGACGACGATCGGCGGGGTCTGCGCATCGACCCAGTACGGAGCGAGCGCGTCGACGATCCCGCGGTTGTCCCCGTAGGACGCGTCCGGAGGATGAACCTCGCCGAACGCGGACACGAACTCGTCGGCCACCGCCTGCGGGTCGCCGCCGCTGTCGGCAACGCACTGCGCCGCGAGCTCTGCTGGGTCGCCGCCGCGCGCCGCGAGCTCGGCGACCGGCCGCAGCTCGGCCGCCGACAGCCCGGCGTCCTCGCCGGGCCCGACGCCTTGTTGGTCGTGGTCGCTCTCCTCGCCCTGGCGGCCGAGCAGGCCGCGCCGCTCCACCGCCAGCGAGAAGACCCCGGCCGCTTCGAGCGCGATGTCGATACCGCCCTGCTCCTGGGTGCCGGCTTCGCCGCCGTCGATGACCCCGAAGAAGTCGGCGAGTTCCTGGGCGGACGGGGGCCGGGCGAGACGCAGTGTCGCGACGTCGTGGATGTAGAGCTGGGTGGCGAGGCGCTCGACGCCGTCGCGGCGGGCCTCCAGCGGCTCGCCGTTCCATGCGAAGATCCCGGCGCCCACCTCGAACGGGAGATGCGACCCTTCGAACGACGCCAGCGCGTCCACGGCGCGGACGAAGGCCGGCTGATCGACGGGGTTCGGGTAGAGGCGGTAGGTGGACCACGCCGCGCCGAGCGCCGAGAGGAGGCGGGCAGCCTCCTCCGCCGCATGGTCGATCTGCGTCGCGTCCGTCGTCACCTGGGCCCCTCGTACCTGGCGATACTTGTCGGCAGGACGGGGGCCCGGCTTGACCGTTCCGGCCGACGCCTCGCACCCGGCTCCCCTCGAACCGGCGCAGCCGGCGCTAGGCCAGGTCGTCGAGGTAGAGCGGGAGCATCTCGCGCCAGGTCGGCCAGTCGTGGTCGTGGCCGTGCGACCACAGGTCCACCCGGTTGGGCACGCCGCGCGAGCCGAGGGCGTGGGCCATCGCCCAGGTCTCCCCCGGATCCTCCCAGCGGCCCTGGCCGCAGGCGAGCACGACGAACCGCCGCCGCACCGCCTGGAGCTGGGGGTGGTCGTCACCGAGGCCGGGCAGGTAGTGCAGCGGGGACGAGTAGAAGAAGTCGTCCGACCAGTGGCCGCCGAGCCACGGCGAGAGGTCGTAGGTCCCGCTCATCCCGACCGCCGCCCGGAACGCGTCGGCGTGTCGGCACAGCGTCGCCACCGCGTTGAAGGCCCCGATCGACGCGCCCGCGGCGACGACCTCGATCCCGGGCGATCGGCAGTCCGCCCGGATCGCCGGCAGCACCTCCTCGGCGATGCACGCGTCGAAGGCGTTCTGGAGCCAGGCGGCGTGGCCGGGGTCGTCGCGCCGCAGCCAGACCCGGCCGGCGATGCTGTCGACCGAGTACAGCTTGACGCGCCCCGCTGCCAGCAACCCGCCCAGCGCGTCGACGATCCCCATCCGCTCGCATTCCTCGGCGTCGCCGCCGGCGGTGGGGAACAGCAGAACCGGCGTGCCGACCACCCCCCAGCGGGCAACGCGCACCTCCTGGTTGACGCGGTCGGACCACCAGGTCTCGACGTGCTTCACCCGGTTTCGATCGCCAGACCCAGCCGGTCCGCTTCGGTCCGGCGCCAGAACTGGAGCAGCCCCCAGAAGTGGTCGGTGAACTGCTCGACTTCGTGGCCGGGAAACAGCGTCTGCACCTTGCGGCGCACGGCCTCGTGGGCGCGGTCGGACGCGAAATACCGCCACGTCACCTCGTCGAGGTCGGCGAGATGCGCGTCGCAGAACTCGGCGAAGCGGTCGGCCTCCAGCCGCGCTCGCGCGATGCGGCCGTACTCGGCCAGCTTCTCCCGGTACGGGAGGTCGCGGTCGGCGACCTCGAAGTACGGCGCCCAGTCGAGGTTGGCCCGCATCTTGCGCCGGGTGGCGGCGCAGAACAGCGACCAGCGGATCTTGGCCTTCACCAGCCAGGGCAGGTGGTAGTGCAGCGACGTCACCTGCGAGTCGGGACAGGCGTTGGCGAAGTCGATGGGGATGAACTCGCCGTCCTTGCGCATCGTCTCGCAGGAGTTGAAGTCCCACCCGAAGAACGTGTTGATGGTCAGCACCATGTCCTCGAGCAGCTCCCATTCGTCGCCGTCGACGAAGTCGAAATCGACCTTGTAGCGGTCGTGGAGCGCCGCCCCCGGGTCGTAGCGGATCACGTTGACCTGCGGCCCGACGCCGAGGGTCCGCAGGAACAGGTCGAACGGCTCCACCGACTTCTGGAGGTGCATCACCCGGGTGCCGCTGGCGTCGTAGGCCCGCATCAGGTCGTCGTCGTTCTCGATGCGGGAGACCCCGACCCAGGCCCCGCCGTCGTAGGGCTTCATGTACGCCGGGTACCCCACCCGGCGCCCGACCTCAGCCAGGTCGAACATGCGGGCGTAGCGCTCCAGCGTCATCCGCAGGTCGGGGGCGTGCTCGTACTCCTTCGGTGGCAGCAGCCAGGTGTCGGGCACCGGCAGGCCCAGGCGCATCATCGCCGCATACGACGTGTGCTTCTCCATCGACTGCAACGAGAACGGGTTGTTGAGCACGTACAGGTCGTCCATCACGACGGCCTTCTTGATCCACTCGCGGCTCGTGTGGTACCAGTGGGTGAGACGGTCCAGCAAGACGTCGTACCGGACCGGCTGGTCGAGCCCGAACGGCTCGATGGTGACCCGCTCCACCTCGAAGCGGATGCGGTCGCCGTCCAGCTCGACCACGGGGTCGAGCGCCGCGATGACGTCCTCGTAGAAGATCGGCCAGCACAGATCCGCCCCGAGGGACAGCCCGATCCGGCGTGTGACCTCCGCCAATGTGCCTCCCGGTTGCAGGGTCAGGAGATTAACGACGCCCCGGGGCCAACGGGACCGGGGAAGAGCGTGCCCAGACCCGTCCGCAGCCGGTCGCGCCAGTTCTCCCACGTGTGCCCGTCCCGGGCCTCCTCGTAGGTCACGTCGGCGCCGAAATCGCCCAGCGCCGCGGCCATGCGGCGGTTGTCGGCCGCCAGGCCGTCGTACCGCCCGCAGCTCATGAATACCCGGGCAGGCAGCCGGCCCGGGTCGGCCAGGAAGTGGCCCATGAACGCCACAACCGGGGCGAACACCCGTCCCCGCCGGAACTTTCCCCCGAGCGCGGTGACGAACGAGCCGCTCTGGAGGAGCAGCGCCTCCCACGTCCCAGGATGGCGCCAGGCCGCGTGGAGCGACGCGACCCCGCCGAGGCTTGCGCCCATGAGGCCGCGTTGCCGCGGGTCGGTGGTCACCGCGGCGTGGGCGGTGACGGCGGGCACGACCTCCTCCGCCAGGAACGCCGCGTGGCGGTCGTCGCCGGTGTACTCGATACTGCGCTCGCCAGGGTCGACCAGCGCCGCGACCAGCGGGGCGACCTCCCCGGCCGCGATGAGGTTGTCGAGCACGGTGCGCAGGCCCGAGTAGCGGAGGTAGTCGCCGCCGTCGTGGACCACCAGCAGCGGGTGGTCGCCGTGGTTGGGGTAGCCGGCGGGCAGGTAGAGGCGCACCACCCGCTCCTCGCCGAACGCCGCGGAGTCGAGCGGCAGCTCCTCGACCCGGCCGGACGGCACCGCCGGGTCGCTGCGCGTCCAGTCCGGGCGCCGGTAGCCGGGCCCGGCCACCACCGAGTTGACGCCGAACGGGTCGTGCGCCCTGTTCGGGTTCAGCCCGTCGAGGACCAGCCGCCGCCGACCGCCGGTCCACACGGCGAGCTTGTAGTCGATGCGGGCCCCCTCGGGGAGGCGCACCGTGAGGTACCACACGTCGGTGCCGGCGACGCGGATGAACGCGGGGAGGGGCGGGAAGTCGTCCATCCAGTGCTGGAGCGCCACCCGCTCGGCGTCGCCGACGTACAGGAACGTCGTGTCCAACCCGTCGTGGATCGGGACGTCGCGGGCCGCGAGGCGGGCACGCACGGCGGCGGCATCCGCCGGGTCGCCGAGGTCGGCGAGCAGCGGGGGCAGGGCGGCGGCGGTCGGCTCGTGCACCGCGGTCACGCCCCGGTAACGTGGGCCGGGCATTTCCGAAGGGTCGGCATGGAACTCGAAGGTCGCGTGGCAGTGGTCACGGGTGGGGGCAACGGCATAGGGGAAGCGCTGTGCCGGGCCTTCGCTGCAGGCGGCGCGCGCGGCGTGGTGGTTGCCGACCGGGACGCTAGCGCCGCCGCCAGGGTTGCCGGGGACATCGGCGGCCTCGCCGTGGAGGTCGACGTCGCCGAACCGGAGCACGGCGACGTGCTGGTGAGCGCCGCCGAAGGCTCGTTCGGCCCCATCGACCTCTTCTGCTTCAACGCCGGCATCGCCCAGGACGGGGGCGTCGACGCGCCCGACGCCGCCTGGCAGCGCACCTGGGAGGTCAACGTGATGTCCCACGTGTGGGGGGCGAGGGCGGTGCTGCCGGGGATGCTGGCGCGCGGCGAGGGCTACTTCCTCCACACGGCGTCGGCGGCGGGCCTCCTCACCAACATCGGCGCGGCCCCCTACGCGGTCACCAAGCACGCGGTGGTGGCCCTCGCCGAGTGGCTGGCGATCACCCATGGCGACGCCGGCCTGCGGGTGTCGTGTCTGTGCCCGCAGTTCGTCACCACCAACATGCTCGCCGAGTTCATCGACGTGCCCGGCGGGCGGGCGCTCGTCGGCGACCAGGCGATCTCGCCCGCCGACGTC
>JBFKDA010000067.1:0-11571 GCA_041619955.1 Acidimicrobiia bacterium
CCGCGTCGGACCGGGACGGGTATCGCGGGCTCGCCGACCTGCGGCTGTCATATTGCACGTCGGACGAGCGTCGTCTTACGGTGACGGGTATTACGGGCTCGCCGACGTGCGGCTGCCGCGCTCGTCGGAGTTGATCGCGGGGCCGGCGCGAGGCGCCGGCCTGGTGCCAACCCCGTTGCCGCGTCGGACCGGGGCGGGTATCGCGGGCTCGCCGACCTGCGGCTGGGCCGCAGCCCGCGAAGCCGGGGCGGCGCCGGCGTTCAGCTCCTCGTCAGCTTTGGTTCAGCGGGGCCTCAGCACGGGTATCGCATGCTCTCACCATGAACGGACCGCCGCCGAGAGCGCGAAAAGTTTGTGAAACTCAGAACTTGAACGCGAGTCCAAATTTGCGTATGCTTCCCGCAACCGCTGTTGGAACGTTCCAAGAGAACCCCCCGGCACTGGTTCCCTCCGTCACCGGATATGCCCCGCACACGCCTGCCTGCCTCGAGCCAAGGACACCAGTGCCACCGATGAGGATCGACCCTCACCAGATCGTCGCCCCGGTCAACCCGGTCATCGTGCTGCCCAAGCTGCGCGCGATGGCCCGCAAAGGCCTCCCCCACATCATCGAGGGAACGCTGGTCCCCCTCGTCGTCTTCTATGCCGCGCTGTGGATCCTCGACGTGTGGTGGGCGCTGGCCGGTGCGCTGGCCTGGTCCTACCTCGCTCTGCT
The DNA here is from genome assembly GCA_041619955.1 of Acidimicrobiia bacterium. Lineage (GTDB taxonomy): Bacteria > Actinomycetota > Acidimicrobiia > Spongiisociales > JAOTWH01 > JBFJZV01. The sequence continues at coordinate 716 of JBFKDA010000067.1, forward strand.
GCGCCGGGCCGTCAGGAAGCAGCGGGTCGGCGGCATCCTGGCGATCACCGCCCTCACGCTGACGTTCCGGGCCGGGCTCTCCTTCCTCACCGGCAACGCCAAGCTCTACTTCTTCCAGTCGACGTTCGCCAAGGTCGCCACCAGCGCCGCCTTCATCGGCTCGGTGTGGCTGGGTAAGCCGATCATCGAGCGCATCGCCGGCGACTTCATCGACCTCCCGCCCGAGCTGGAGAACCACCCGGTGGTCAAGCGCTGCTTCGTCCGCATCACGATCCTGTGGGCTGGCGCCCTGCTCGCGCACGGCGCGGTCGCCGTGTACCTGCTGCTGAACACGTCGCTCGAGACGTACGTGCTCACCAAGACCTTCGTGGCCTGGGGTTTCGAGGGCGGCGCGCTGGCGCTGTCGCTGCTGATGGCCCGTCGCACGATGCGCCGCGAGGGCCTCCAGCTCACCTTCGCCTGAGGCGGCTCACCGGCGCGGTTCCCACGTCCCCAGCTCGGCGCCCGCGGCGTCCAGCGCCTGGACGGTCGTCAACACAGGCGGCGACGTGCCCTCGAACGGGAAGATCGCATGCCCGCCGACCGGGCGCTGCCAAAACGTGTCGGTGCCCATCGTGACCACCACCACCGTTGTCTCGGGCGGCACCACCACGCTCATCAGGCCGCGGGCGCCGGCGGCGCTCTCGGTGGCCGAGTAGCCGCCGACCCCGTATTCGGGGAAGTCCGGCAGCCGACCGCAGCCCGAGCCGACGCCGCCGTCGAGATCCACCGTCGACACGCACAACGCGCCGTCGGCCGTGCCGTGGAGGATCAGGCGTCCGCCGCCAGGGAGGACGCCCACGTGGACGAGCGGCAGCGTGCGATCGACGGCCTGGCCGGGACCGTCACGCAACGGGTCGGCCGTCAGCGGCCAGTACTCGGGGAATTCGTCGCGGGACTCCAGCGGCAGCAGCGGCACCTCCTCGCCGAGGCCGGCGGGGTCGAACCCCAGCGTCGCCTGGGCGGGCTGCACGATCAGCGGGTTGCCGGGGAACTCGGTCCCGCCGGCGGTGACCTCCTCGAGATACGCCGCCAGCCGCTCACGTGCGATCTCCGGCGAGGGCAGCAGGCCGACCGCGCCCTGGATCGCCAGGAGCTCGGCGCCCACCGCCGCCGGGTCGGCGCCATCGTCGAGCCGCACCGCGATGACGGTCGGCAGCGCCGGGGCGGGCCCCGGCTCGACCACCGCGCCGGTCTCGGAGGTGACCGACGGCGCCTCGGCGGAGCCGGCTTCTGGTGCCGGCAGCCGCGGCTGCACCGTGTCGAGGTCGGTGACCTCGGCCGCCGCCACGCCCGGCACGGCAAGCACGGCGTCGACCATCGCCGGCACGTCCGCGAACGGCTCGACCAGCACCGCCAGGTCCCAATCGAGGACGATCGGCGGCGCCGCCACCGGGTCGGGCGCCGGGTCGCCGTCCCCGCCCGGGAGGAAGAGCGCGGTGCCGGCGACGAATCCGGCCACGACCACCGCCGAGACGCCGGCCCGCTGCGCCCAGCGGCGGCGGCGCCCGCTGCGCCGGGCGGCGGCCACGTCGAGCCGGGCGCCGGGCAGCGCCGCGCTCTCGTTCTGCAGGCGGTCGTGCAGGTCGTTCATCGTTGGTCCTCCAGTCCGGCGCGGAGCTTGGCGACCCCGCGGCCCAGCCGGCTCTTGACCGTCCCCACCGGGATGGCGAGTGCAGCGGCGATCTCGTCCTGACTCCAGTCGAAGAGGTACCGCAGCACGACCACCGCTCGCTGGTCGAGGTCCAGACCCAGGAGCGCCCGATGCAGGGCGGGATCGAACGGTGTGGCGTCCACGACGCCCGCCGGCCGGGCCAGGCGCCGCCGGACGTCCCGGCGGCGTAGCCGGCTCGTCGCCCAGTTGAGGCCGACCCGATACACCCAGCCGGCGGGATTGTCGTAGTCGCGGATGCGCCGCCAATGCTGGTAGGCCCGCGCCATCGCCTCCGCGGTGGCCTCCTCGGCGAGGTCGCGGTCCCGCAGCGTCACCGCCAGCGCCCGGTACACGTCGTCGGCCTCGAGCCGGAAGAAGGCGTCGAAGTCCCGGGCGCGGGCACGGGCGTCTGCCTGTGGGTTCACGGTCTCCATGCTGGTCATGCCGGACACACGCCTGGAACCCCGCCGGCGTTCCCGGAAATGGGGGAACGCCAACCGGGTTGCGGCCTCAGGCGAGCACGGCCCGGTAGAGGTCCACGTACTCGCGAGCGCGGCGCTGCCACGAGAGGTCCTCGCTCATCCCGCGACGCTGCATCGCGGCCCACAGGTCGGGGAACGCCTGGTGGTAGCGCATCGCGCGGCGGATCGTCTTGGCGGCTTCCGCAACCAGGTAGGGCCGGAAGCCGAAGCCGGTACCCGACCCCGGCGCCTCGTCGAGGTCGACCACGGTGTCGGCGAGGCCGCCGGTGAGGCGCACCACCGGCGGGCAGCCGTACCGCATTGCGTAGAGCTGGCCGAGGCCGGACGGCTCGAACCTCGACGGCATCAAGTAGGCGTCCGCACCGCCGAAGGTCAGGCGGGCGATGTCGTCGTCGAACGCGAAGTGCGCGACCGCACGGGGGTGGCGGTCGGCCCACGCGTCGACCATCTCGTCGAGGTCGCCGTTGCCGACCTGCACGAATCGGAAGCCCTCGGCCACCAGGTCGTCGATCGACCCGTCGAGGATCGGGTAGCCCTTCTGGGCCGACACCCGTCCGACGTTGCCGAACACGGTCCCATCCGAGAGGCCGGCGCGCTTCACGAGCGCCGCCCGGGCCGCGGTACGCCCGGCGAGGTCGTCGGCCGAGAAGGGCGCCGGGAGCAGCGGGTCGGTGGCTGGGTCCCATTGCTCGGCGGCGATGCCGTTGAGGATGCCGGCCAGCGGCGGGTCGAGCGCCCTGACGACGTCGCCGAGGCCGAACGACTCGTCCGCCGGGCCCGCCAGCTCCATCGCGAACGTCGGCGACACGGTGGTTGCCTGGGCCGAGCCCACCAACCCCGCCTTGAGGTAGTTGGCGCGCCCGTACCACTCCAGTGCCCCCTCGGGCGCAGTTGCGTCGCCTCCCACGTCCAGCAGCATGCCCGCGTCGAGCAGCGGGCCCAGCACGGGGTGGGCGGGATTGTGGACGGTGAAGACGCAGGGCACCGGTGAGATGAGCGCCACCGCCCCGGTGTGGGCGTCCTGGAGGTGGACGAGATCGGCGTCCTCGGCCACTTCCGCCACCGCCAGCGCGAAGCGGCCCCATCGCCACCAGGAGTCCCCGTGCTCCATCCCCGGCGACGGCCCGTACGGGGTGCCGGGCCGGTCGAACGCCTCCGGATCGTCGATCAGGGCCAGCGGCAGGCCCTGGTAGGCCCCCCGGTACACGGCCCGGGCGGGACCGGCGCCCGCCCCCGGCTCGCCGATGTCCGCGAGATCCGGGTAGCGCGGCATGGCCACCATCACGTCGATCCCGGCTCGCTGGAGCGCCCGGCTCAGCCCGGCGACGGCGTCCCCGAGACCGCCGGTGCGCGCCAGCGGCGAAAGCTCCGCCGTCGCCACGACCACCCGCAGCTCCCCCGCACTTCCTGCCCCACCGGCCACTGGCTGCTCCCTGGTCGCGTGCTGGGCTAGTTTCCCGTGCGCCGCGACGCGACGCAACCCGCCCGCCTCGTTAGCCTCCTGCCCGATCCCCATGCCACCTTTCCCCCACTTCCGTCGCGTCGTGCTGCTGGTTGCGCTGGCACTCGTCGGCGCCGGGTGCGGGCGCGGCCTCGACGAATCGCTAACCGGCGTCACGACCTCCACGGCTCCGCCGCCCACGACCACCACCACGACGCTGCCGGTCGAGGTGGTGACCACCACCACCGAGCCCGCCCCGCCGCCCGAGCCGGTCACGGTGTGGGCGCCGCCCGAGTACGCGGCGGCGATCCAAGCCGCTGCCGACGAGTTCGCGGCCGCCGCCGGCGTGACGGTAGAGGTGGTCCCGCTGACCCTCGACGAGATCGCCGAGCGCGCCCGAGGCGGGTTCGCCGCCACCGACCCGCCCGACCTCTTCTTGGGCGAGCACACGTGGCTGGGCGACCTGCGGGCCGCCGGGCTGGTGGTGCCGACCGGCCTCGACAGCCGGGCGGGAGAGTTCGTGGCCGTCGCCGCCGACGCATTCCGAGCCGACAACCAGATGTTCGGCGCCCCGGTCACGCTCAGCTCGATCGTCCTGTATCGGAACCCGGGCCTCGTGCCGGAACCCCCCACCGGCATGTCGCAGGTCAAGGAGGTGTGCGAGCAGCTCGCCGCCGGCGCCGCGCCCGGTGACACCACCACCACTGCGGGCGACACCACGACCACCACGACTGCGGGCGACACCACGACGACCGCCGCCGCGCCGGGCGACATCGAGCTCGCCAACTGCCTCGTGCTCCCGACCGACGATCCGCTGCCGAGCTTCGGCTTCGTGACCGCGCCGGGCGGCTACCTCGTCGGCCGGGACGAGTTCGGGGCGTGGGTACCCGCCGACGTCGGCCTGGCGGGCGAGGCCGCCCTGGAGGGCGCCGGCTTCCTGGCCGAGGTCGTGTCCGAGGGCTTCGTGTCGGGTGCGCCAACCGCCGAGGCCGAGGCGCGGTTCGCGGCCGGGGCGGCCCCGTTCCTGTTCGGCGGGCCGGACGCGCGCGCCGGCATCGGCGACACCGCATTCGCGACGTCCTCGCTGCCGTCGATGGGAGGCAACACCCCGGCACCGCCGGTGGTGGTGCGGGGCTTCTACCTCAACGGGTCGGGCGATCAGGCGGAGCAGGCCGGCGTGCTGCTGCGCGACCACCTGACGACGGCGCCGACGATGCGCGCCCTGTACCTGTCCGACGGGCTGGCCCCGGCGTACGGCACCGTCGCTGCCGAGCCCGGCGCCGGCACCTTCGACGCCGAGATGCTGGCCTCCGCCGAGCGCGGCGTGCCGCTGCCGTCGGTGGCGGGCGTCGACGGGGCCCTGGCCGCGCTGCGCGACGCGCTGGCCGCGATCCTCGTCCCCGCCGAGGGCGACGACGCCCCGTCGCTCGCCGACATCATGCAGGCGGCCGCCGAGGGGGCGCTGGCCGCCGTTTCCGGCTGAGCGAGTGCCCGGCCGAACGGGCTTCATCGCGGTGGTGGGGGTGGCCGTGGTCGTCACCGCCTGCTCCGGGCAGGGGGCCGTCACGACCTCGACGGCGACGACGCCGAGCTCGATGCCGGCGACCGCAGCCACGGCGCCCGCCACCACCCAGGCAGCGGCCACGGCTCCGCCGCCCACCACCCGGCCTGCCCCCCGGCCGCCGCTGGTCGTCTTCGTCGACGAGGTGCGGGCGCCGGTCGTCGCCGCCATCGGTGCCGACGCCGAGGCGGCCACCGGGGTGGCGGTGGTGGTCGAGGGGATGCGGTTCGACGAGATCCGCGCTGCGGTGGCGGCCCGTCGGCCGGACGTCTTCCTCGGCAGCGACACCTGGACCCGCGAGCTGGTGGACGACGGCCTGGTGGCGCCGCTCGACCTGCCTCCCGCCGACTACCTGCCCCTGGCGCTCGAGGCGTTCACGGTGGACGGCGCGCAGTACGCGCTGCCGTTCGCGCTCGAGGCGATCGCGCTGTACCGCAACACCGATCTCGCCCCCGAGGCGCCGGCGACGATCGAGGAGCTGATCGCGACGTGCGACCGGCTGGGCGCCGCCGTGCGGCCGTGCCTGGCGATCCCGGCCGGGGAGGCCTACCACCACTACCCGTTCCTGGCGTCGGCGGGCGGGTACGTGTTCGGCCACGCCGACGGGAGGTACGACGTCGCCGACGCCGGGCTGAGCTCGCCCGGGGCGGTAGCCGGGTTCGAGGTGCTCGACCGGCTGGTCGGCGGTGGCACGGTCGACCCGGCGGTCGACTACGGCGCGATGACCGACCGCTTCTTCAACGGAGAGGCCGCGTTCATGTGGACGGGACCGTGGGAGCTGCGCGGCGTGCAGGGTGCCCAGGTGCCGTACGCGGTGTCGAGCCTGCCGGCGATCGCCGGCAGCCCGGCGGTCCCGGCGGTGGGCGCGCAGGCGTTCTTCGTGCACGCAGGCAGCCAACAGCGCGACCTGGCCGAGCGGTTCGTGCTCGACCACCTGGGCACGCCGGCCGCGATGGCGGCGCTCCAGGCGGTGCGGCCCCGGGTGCCCGCCCACCGTGGCGCGCTGCGGGCGGCAGCCGTCGACCAGGACATCCAGGCGTTCGGCGACTCGGCTGCCGGCGGCGAGCTGATCCCGGGCGTGCCGCGGATGGACCGGGCGTGGGAGGCGCTGGGCGGCGCCGTCCGGGCGATCTACGAGAGGGCCGCCGGCCCGCAGGAGGCGCTCGACGCGGCGCAGGCGGTGCTGGTGGGCGGCTGAGGCGCCGCGGCCGGGCTGCTAGGCGAACGGGTCGGCCGGCAGTGCGCCGGACGAACCGTTGGGGCTGGCGGTCGGGGCGGCCGCGGCGGGAGCCGGGGCAGCCGCGGCCGGAGCCGGAGCAGGCGCGGCCGGAGCCGGGGCGGCCGGAGCCGGAGCCGGGGCGGCCGCGGCCGGAGCCGGATCAACCGGGGTCGGCGGCGTTGCCGCCGGTCGGGGGGCCGGGGCGGCCGCCGGGGCGGGGGCGTCGCCGAAGTCGATGGTCGCCCCGCCAACCGCCACCCGCTCCTCCTGGACGAGCGCGATGACCTCTTCCCAGTCGCGGGCCAGCGCGCACTTGCCGCAGTAGAACGCAGCATCGCGCTTGAGGACCGCTTCCGCGGCACCACACCTCGAGCAGTTCATGCTTCGACCCTTTCCGAGAAACCGACGCAGTATTTGTCGGCAGGAGCGCAGTCCGACTTGACCGGTAAGCCGGGGCGAGCGAGCCCGCGCCGGCGCTCAGTCGCCGAGCGCGTCCTCGGCCAGCAGCATCGCGATGTCCATCACCTCGACGTTTTCGGCGCCCACTTCCTTCACGCCGTCGTCGATCATGATGTAACAGAAGGGGCAGCCCACCGCGACCCGGTCGGCGCCGGTGGCGACGGCCTCCTGCGAGCGTTCCAGGTTGACCCGCTTGCCGGTCTGCTCCTCCATCCACATGCGCGCCCCGCCGCCGCCGCAGCAGAACGAGCGAGTGCCGTTGCGGGGCATCTCCACCAGGTTCCCCACCTTGCGGACGACGTCTCGCGGCGACACGTACACGTCGTTGTGCCGGCCCAGGTAGCAGGGGTCGTGGTAGGTGACCGTCTGCCCGTTCCCCTTGGGAACGATGCGGTCCTCGGCGACGAGTTGCATCAGCAGCTCGCTGTGGTGCAGCACTTCGTAGTCGCCGCCGAACTGGGGGTACTCGTTGCCGAGGGTGTTGAAGCAGTGCGGGCACTGGGTGACGATCTTGCTGACCCCGAGGTCGTTGAGGTTCTCGATGTTCTGCAGCGCCAGCCCTTGGAACACGAACTCGTTGCCGGACCGGCGCGCGGGGTCGCCGGTGCACAGCTCGCCCGGGCCGAGGATCGCGAAGTCGACACCGGCCTCGTGGAGCAACCGCGCGGTGGAGATCGTGACCTTGCGGTTGCGCTCGTCGAACGACCCGGCACAGCCGACCCAGTAGAGGTACTCGGCCGAATCGACGTCGACGCCCAGGATCGGCACCTCGAAGTCGAGCCCGTCGCGCCAGTCGCCGCGAGTCTGCTGGTTCATGCCGAAGACGTTGGACGAGTTCTCCATGCTCAGGAACGCCTGGCCGAGCTCGCTGGGGAAGTCGGCCTCCATCAGCGCCAGGTAGCGGCGCATGTCGAGGATCTTGTCGAGGATCTCGATGTCGACCGGGCAGATCTCGTCGCACGCCTTGCACGAGGTGCAGGCCCACAGCTCCTCGGGCCGGATCCGCTCGAACACCGATTCGCTTCCGATGGTGATCTCGCCGTCGGCGCCGACCGGGGGCGACAGCGGGGACGCGGCGGTGGCGGCGGCCACCTCGCCCAGCTTCAGCACGATCTCGCGCGGGTCGAGCGGCTTGCCGGTCTGGTTGGCCGGGCACACCGACGTGCACCGGCCGCAGACCGTGCAGGCGTCGGTGTCGAAGAGCTGCTTCCAGGTGAACTCGGCGACGACCCCGGCGCCAACGCCCTCGATGTCTTCGGCCTCCATGAGGTTGGGGACCGGGCGCATCGCCCCCTTGGGGCGATCGCGGGGCGCGAGGAACATGTTGGCCGGCGACGTGACCATGTGGCGGAGCTTGGTGGTCGGCAGCACCACCAGGAAGGCTGCGAAGCTGGCGGCGTGGGCCACCCACAGCACCTGGTGGACGCCGCGCGCCTCGGCGAGAGGCACGAGGAAGCTCAACGGGTAGCCGACGAACGACCACACCTCGAAGTCGGGGCGGCCGTCCACTGCGATCCGGGCGGCTTCGGTGGCGAGCCCGGTGAGCGCGATGATCGCCAGCGTGGCCAGGATCAACGCATCCTCCGGCCGGGTCTTCGACCGGATGCGCCACGGCCGCCACCCGTACCGCCGCCCCGCCGCCCACGCCAGCCCCCCGAGGAACACGAGGCCGAACAAGTCCAGCGTCAGCGAGTAGCCCCGGTAGAAGTCGCCCTTCAGGAACTTCCAGCCGGCCGGCAGGAGGTTGTCGATCTCCAGCGTCACCGTGCCGGCGAACAGCACGAGGAACCCCCAGTAGATCATCGCGTGCATCAGCCCGGCCGCCCGGTCCTCCAGCAGGCTGCGCTGCGACAGCCCCCGCTCGAGCTCGCGCACCCGGCGCCACCAATGGTCGACGCGGCGCTCCTGCCCGCCGCGCTGCCAGTTCTTCGCCCGCAGCGCGAACAGGTAGGCGGTGAGGCCGAGGAACCCCGAGATCCCGACGTAGAACATCGCCTTGAGCGGCGACGGGATGTTCCCGAACGTCTTGCGGCCGACCGTGAAGCTCTGGTCGCCGGACAGGCCGGCCGCCCACCAGGCCACGAGCACCGACGCGGGGATGAGGGCGGCCAGGACGAGGAGGATCCCGCTGGCGGTGATGCGCGGCCTGGCTCGAGCTCCGTCCACGTGGTCCACTCCGACCCTTCCTGCCGTCCCGGGCGGCGATGTTACCCGCCAGCCCGCAGGCGCGGCCGGTAGCCTCCGGCGCGATGATCGTCGGCGTGCACCATGTCCAGCTCGCCATGCCCGCCGGCCGGGAGGACGAGGCCGAGGCCTTCTACGCGGGGGTGCTCGGTATCCCGCGCGTCCCCAAGCCGGCGCCGCTGGCCGGCCGCGGCGGCGCCTGGTTCCGCGGCGGTGGCGTGGAAGTGCACCTCGGCGTCGAGGACGACTTCCGGCCGGCCCGCAAGGCCCACCCGGCGTTCCTCGTGCGGGACCTCGACGAGATCCGGCGCAGGCTGGAGCGCGCCGGGCATGTCGTCCGGCCGGACGAGGCATTCGATGGGAGGCGCCGGTTCCACGCCGACGACCCGTTCGGCAACCGGCTCGAGTTCATGGAGAGCCGCGAAAAGCCTGCCTGACGTACCCCTTCTATCATCGAGTGACAGCAGGTACGTTGCGATCACTTCCCCGGCACATGCACACCGAGCCGAGGAGAGATCGTGCGATTCGCACTCACCATCGTCGTCGCCGTCGCGGCCAGCCTGCTGCCTGCGCCGGCGGCGCTCGCCGCCGATACCGGAGGAGCGGCGCTCGCTGCCGACTCGGGCGAGGCGGCCCTCACCACCGACCAGCTGGAGGACTTCGCAGCGGCTGCCCGCGCCGCCGGGATCGACGAGGAGCTGATCGCCGCCGCCAGCACCGACCCCGACCTGGCGCTCGGTATCCCGGTCTCGGTCGAGGTCGAGACACCTGCCGTCGAGGAGGTGCCGGCGATGCCCGACCAGCCGGGCCTCGAGCTGAACGGCCTCACCTCCCGCCGTGTGCGGGGGTACTGGGCCGTCGCGCTCGTGACCTATCGCAACATCCTCGGCTGGCGGCTGATGTCGTTCGGCATGACGAAGACCTGGGAGGCCGACGGCCGGCGCATCGTCTCGGCACCGAAGCCGACGCCAAGGATCTGGGTCACCAACACCGGGGCGGCTGCGGGCTGGGACTACAGCGGCATCATCGGTAGCAGCGACTACTACTTCCGGTACCTGGGGTACTCGCGGGGCGGCCACAAGTCGTACCGCCAGGGCAAGTTCACCCAGTGCTTCCTCGACCGGGGCTGCATCTGGAAGGTGTACCCGAAGCTCTCGATCCGGGCCTACGCCAACGGCCGGTCGAGCAGCTGGGCGGGCCGGTGACGGCAGGCGACGGTCACGCCCCGCCGTCGCGCGGCGCGCAGGTAGCGCTGTTCGCCGTCGCGGCGGTGGGGCTCGCCCTGCTCGTGCCGGCGGCCGCGCTGCTGGTCGCGGGTGGCGTGGCGGTGGCCGCCCACCGCCTCGGTGCCCGCGGCCTGCGCAATGCGACGGTGGCGGCGATCGCCGCCTATCTCGTCCTGCTGCTGGTCGCCTACCCGGCGTGAACGACGGTTCGCAATGCAAACCACTATGCTGACCGACATGCAGCAGTTCGTCGTGCGGGTGGACGAGGCGCTAGCCGCAGCGGTCGACGCGCTGGTGGCCGACGGCACGTTCGAGTCCCGGTCGCATGCGGTGCGATCGGCGGTCGAGGAGCTGGTCGACCGGCACCGCCGCCGCCGTATCGGCGAAGCGATCGTGGCCGGGTACCAACGAGTGCCGGAGACTGAGGAAGAGCTGGCCGAGGCAGAAGCGAACACCCGACAACTCATCGCGGAAGAGCCCTGGTGAGGTTGCGGCAGGGCGGGGTGTACTGGGCGGAGGCCGACGGCAAGCGGCGCCCGGTCCTGATCGTCACCCGTCACGACGTGCTCGGCCGGCTGAACCGGGTGGTCG
>JBFKDA010000068.1:0-11539 GCA_041619955.1 Acidimicrobiia bacterium
ATCGGCTACTTCTTCTTCGACCTCTTCTCGATGGCCCGCCTGCTCCAGCTGTTCGACGGCGCCTCCGGGTTCGGCTGGGTGGCCGACGTCGCCGACTTCGACCTCGGCTGGAACACCGCCGCCTGGCTCTTCGGGGAGGGCGGCGAGCCGATCCGCGGCTTCAACCTGGTGGGGGCGATCGGCCAGGCCACCTACCCGGGCGGCATCTGGTCGTTCGCCGTGCAGCTCGCCTACCTGGCGGCGTTCGCGGGTGCGGCGTTCTGGCTGTTCCAGCGCCGCGACATCGCCGGTCCCACCGGCTGACGGTTCAGGTTCGCTTCAGCTTGCCCGGGGCATGATGGGCGCACAGTCATCGAGGTAGGAAAGGAACCGACATGAGGAAGTCCAGGATCTGGGTGGTCCTCGGCATCGTCGTCCTGCTCGCAGGCGTGGTGGCCGTGGGCACCGGCTTCGCCGGCGACGACGACGGCACCGAGGTGCCGATCACCGGCGCCGATTTGCAGCAGGCCACCGACGCCGCGCTCTCCCATCTCGGCGAGGGCACCGTCACCGAGACCGAGAAGGGCGACGAGGAGAGCCTGTACGAGGTCGAGGTCACCCTCGAGAACGGCAACCAGGTCGACGTCCAGCTCGACGAGAACTTCGAGGTGGTCGGCACCGAGGACGACGGCCCGGAGGACGAAGACCAGGACGAATGACCCGGGACGAGTGACCCAGGACGAGGGATGCCGCCCGGCAGCGTCAAGCTCCGAACAGGGCGTCGATCACCGTCATGTTGGCGACTGCGTCGGAGGGCGGGACCGGCGGCGGACCGCCCTCGAGCACGCCAGCCGCGAACGCATCCGCCATGAGCGCGTAGTGGTCGGCCGGCTCGAACACCAGCGTGGTGGTGTCCGCCCGGCTCGGGGGCTCGCCTCCCGATGTCACGTGGATGCGGGTCTCCTGGGCCGGGTCCGGGTTGAACGGCCGCTCGACCTCGATGCGGCCCCGGGTCCCGATGACGTCCACCCGCTGGTGGGGCTCTGCCTGGGTCGAGCACGTGAAGCTGAGGTGGCCGTCGCCGAAGCGCAGCAGGCCGGACGTGATCACGTCGACGCCGAACTCGGGGTCGACGGTCACCGTGCCGCGTATCTCGTCGGGCTCGGCCCCGAATAGCCACCTTGCCACGCTGATCGGGTAGCAGCCGATGTCCAGCAGCGCCCCGCCGCCCATGTCGGCCCGGTTGCGGATGTTGTCGGCGTCGCGGTTGAAGTACGAGAACCACACCTGGACGGCCCGCAGGTCGCCGATCGCTCCCGTGGTCGCCAGCTCGTGGACGCGCACCCACTGCGGGTGGAAGCGGTACATGAAGGCCTCCTGCAGGAGCACGCCGGCGGCCTCGCAGTGATCGACGATCTCGCGCGCCTCGGCAGCGGTCCGGGCGAGTGGCTTCTCGCACAGCACGTGCTTGCCGGCGTCGGCGGCCCGCATCGTCCACTCCCCATGGAGGTGGTTGGGGAGCGGGTTGTAGATGGCGTCGACCTCGGGATCGGCGACGAGGTCCTCGTACGTCCCGTGGGCACGCGGGATACCGAGCAGCCGGGCAGCGCCCTCCGCGCGCGCGGCCGTCCGCGACGCGATGGCGACCACCTCGCCGCGCTCAGCACGGTCGCGGATGGCCGGGATCACGGCCTTGGCCGCGATGTTGGCTGTGCTCAGCACCCCCCAGCGGACCCGGCCCCTCATGCCCCGCGGCGCCAACGGTGGGCCCGGCGAAGTCGTGCTCCTGACAGGGTGGTCCGCACCAGGGCATCGTAGGCGGCCCGGCGCCTACGATCTGGCCCGCAGAGGAGGAGGACCGATGAACGAGATCGCCGTGAGCAGGGACGTCGCCGCCCCACCCGACCGCGTCTGGGCCGTGGCCACCGACCTCGACCGGGCAGCTGAGGTCGTCTCGGGCATCGAGCAGATCGAGCGGCTCGGCGGGGGTGGCGGGTTCGGCGTCGGCACTCGCTGGCGGGAGACCCGAACGATGTTCGGCAAGACGGCGACCGAGGAGATGGAGGTCACCGCCGTCGACCCCGGCCATTCCTACACCGTCGAGGCGGACGGCCACGGCGCCCACTACGTCTCGCAGGTCTCGGTGGAGCCGCACGGGTCGGGGAGCCGACTGGCGATGACCTTCGGTGCCCAACCGCAGGGCATCGTCGCCAAGGTCATGTCGGCCACGATCGGCCGGTTGTTCATGGGTGCGACGCGCAAGGCGCTCCGCAAGGACCTGGACGACATCGCGGCAGCAGCCGAGCGGGCCTGAGCGGCCCAGCTCTCAGGCGGTGCGGAGCAGGCTGTCGACGCCGGCCGGCCGGGCCTGGGCCGCCGCCGCGGGCAGCCGCAGCTCGAACGAGCTCCATCCGTCGACGTGGCTGTAGGTGAGGTCGCCGCCCATCATCCGGGCGAGCGTCCGCGAGATCGCCAGTCCCAGCCCGAGGGAGCCGGGCTGCGTCTCCGGGCGGTGGGCGCTCTCGTAGGCGTCGAAGATCCGCTGCTGCATCGACGGCTCCACTCCCGGGCCGTCGTCACAGACTCGCAGCGTGACGAACGGCGCGTCGGCCTCGACCCGGATCTCCACCCGGTCGCCGCCGTACCGTTCGGCGTTCACCATCAGGTTGCGCAGGATCTGGCGGACTCGCGCCGGGTCGGCGTATGCGGCGCCCGAGTCGCCGAAGACCACGACACGGCCCGCCGGTGTGCCCCGGTGCTCGACGACGGTGCGGGCCAGCTCGCGCAACGCCACCGGCTGGGCCTCGATCGCCAGCACCCCCATGCGCGCCCGGGCCGCCGTCAGCAGGTCCTCCACGAGGTTGCTCATGTCGAGCGCGTCGGCGGCGACCGCCCGCAGCATCCCGTCCCGATCGTCGGCATCGAAGTCGGCGCCGCTCTCGACCAGCAGCTCCGAGAAGCCGAGGATGCCGGTGAGCGGGGTGCGTAGCTCGTGGCTGACCGCCGCGATCAGCTGGTCCTTCGAGCGGATGATCTCCTGCTTCGCGACGATCTCCTCTGTGAGCCGCTCCACGGTCAGCGCGCGCTCCAGCGTGAGTGCGGCGTGGCTGGCGAGCGCGTCGAGCAGCTCCAGGTCCTCGGCCGAGTACTCGCGCTCCGGGCCCACCCTCCCGATGGCAGCCATCGCTCCTTCGAGGTCGCCGGACATCGCCAGCGGCGAGACGATCGCACAATGCCGGTTGGCGCCCCCGACGATCTGGTTGAGGCCCGGGTCGGTGCACCCCGGGCTGGCACGGCGGCCGCGCGGGTCGCGCCCTGCGATCGCCAGTACCCACGCCGCATCCTCCTCGGCGACGACCTGGCGGGTGAGGCTGCCGTCGTCGTGCATCGTCACGAGCAACGGCGGCTCGCCTGCGGTGACCAGCACCAACTTGACGCTCTCGGCTCGGAGCAACCGGACGACCTCCGCCAGCGACGCCTTCTGCACGTCGCCGACGCCGAGGTGCATGCTGGTGACGTTGGCGAACGAATACACGGCCCGCAGGTCGTCGTGGCGCTCGGTGAGCGAGCCGTAGACCCGGAGCAGCAGGTAGAACATCGCCATCGCACCGCCCAGCACCGCCAGCGCCTGCGGGTCATGCCACACGATGAGGTAGCAGAGCGTGCCGACGAACGTCATCCCGACGCTGATCAGCACCCCGGCGACGAACGAAGGGAGCGTCTCGCCGCGGGGCCGGCGGCCGCGCAGCACCGTCACCGCGGCGTTGATCGTGGACGCCGACAACACGATCCCGACCGTGGTGGCCACGATCGCCGCAACCCAGCCCCGCGGTTCGCTCGCAGGGGCGGACCCGATGAGGAAGCGGAAGAGCACCACGCCCACCATCGTCTCCATCGCGAACAGGCCGAGGTTGAAGGCCAGCTTCACAGGACGCTGCTTGCGGTAGGTGGCGAGCGTGACGAATGAACCGACGAGCCGGCCTGCGAGCAATGCCGCCGGGGCGGCGAAGACGAAGCCCATGAGCAGCGGGATCTCACTCAGCGATATCGAGTGGGCGTCCCGATGCACCGGAATGCGGATGTGGGTCGCCTCCGTCACGGCGAACCCCAGCGCAAGCGCCCACCATGGGATCCGCAGTGGCGAGCTCGACAGCGCCGCGGCGGGGACGGCAGTGAAAAGCAGCACGCCGGCGATCGCCGCCATCGTCGCCGTGAACGGCCACAGCGACGCCGGCAGCCGCCAATTCAGGATCGTGACAGCCGGCCGGACACCGGCATGTCGCGCGTGCTGTGCCATCGCAATCCTTCGCACTCGGCAGCGAAGGCTCGGACCCGGACTGCGCCCGGCCGTCCCTCTCGCGGCATCCTGTCGGCTCGGTCCGCGAACGCTAAAGGGGTCGGTGCGCCGGCCGTCATGTCACGGCATGCGCATGTCGAGGGAGTTCCCGTCGAGGCTGTTGCCGTCCAGCGAGTTCCCGTCGAGGCTGTTGCCGTCCAGCGAATTCCCGTCCAAGGAGTTCCCAGCGAGGCTGTTGCCGTCCAGCGAATTCCCGTCCAAGGAGTTCCCATCGAGCGAGTTGCCGTCCAGCGAATTCCCATCGAGCGAGTTCCCATCGAGCGAGTTCCCATCGAGCGAGTTCCCATCGAGCGAGTTGCCGTCCAGCGAATTCCCATCGAGGGAGTTCCCATCGAGCGAGTTCCCGCCCAGCGAGTTCCCGTCCAGCGAATTCCCGCCCAGGCTGTTCCCGTCCAAGGAGTTCCCGCCCAGCAAGTTCCCGTCCAGCGAATTCCCGCCCAGGCTGTTCCCGCCCAGGCTGTTCCCGCCCAGCGAGTTCCCACCCAGGGAGTTGCCCGCCGCTGCCGCCGGGACGAACGAAGCGACCGCGAGGATCGTCGCTGCGGTCACCGAGGCGGTCCTGACACCAAGCTTGCGCAGCATGGAATCCGTCATCTGATGCTCCTTCCGGGACGCCGGCCATCGGGGATGAGGGCCTTGGAGCGGACCCTCCGCTCCATAGGTCTATTGACCTCACCGGCTGCGCCGGTTCTCGCAGTGGCTCAGCTATCGGCGAACGCGCCGCTCGCGATCATCACCGGCTCGCTCCCGCCTGCGTACGCCGCCAACCGGGCCCCGGAAGGCTCAGGCTCGCCTCGTAGCGACACCACCTCGCCCACGTACGCAGGGGCGGTCGCCCGGAACGACAGCTTCCGCAGGGGCCCGCCCTCCGTCTCGGCCAGACCCGCGAGGAGCAATGCCAGCAGGGGGCCGTGCACCACCGGCGCGGGGTATCCCTCCCCGCGCGCGTAGCCGGCGTCGTAGTGGATGCGGTGGCCGTTGAACGTGAGCGCTGAGAAGCGGAACGCCACCACCTCGTCGGTCGGGAACTCCCGGGCCCAGGAGGCAGCAGGCGGCCCGCCCGACCGCGCAGCAGCCGCCGGCGCGGCTTCCGTGTAGACGAGCTCCTGCCGCTCGACGATCGCCCGACCGCGCGGGCCGGTGACGAGGTACTCGACACCGACCACGGTCAGCGGCCCGCTCCGTCCTCGTTTCGTGGTGACCTCGGCCACCCGCCCGCGCCGCTCGATGGGATCCCCCACCTGCAGTCCTGCCTCCCACTCCAATCGACCGCCGCCGAAGACGCGCCGACCCGCCGCCGGCGGGAGGAAGCCGCCGCGTCTGGGGTGTCCGTCGTCGCCGAGGTCGGCGCGGTCGGCGGCGTCCAGGAAGTACAGCCAGTGCCAGAGCGCCGGCAGCCGCCGGGCCGGCACCTCGTAGCCCAGTGTCGCGGCCAGCCGCGCCACCGGGCCCGCTGCGACGAGGTCCTCCTGCCGCTGCTCCACGGGCTCCCACTGCCGGGCCATGGCTCCGGTCTACCAGGGACGGCGCGGGAATACCGGTTCCCGCCGCGCCGGCGTCCCGGCCGGGTGCGCGGCTGAACCTGCCAGTCGCGCCGGGCCACCCGCCTTACGGCAATGTCAGGAAGTCGTCGAGGAAGTCGCGCGCGTGCTGGGTGTCCACGCGATAGTTGGCGTTGTAGGCGCGGCAGTTGATGTCGCCCCCGCTGGTGACCGACAGCACGATGAAGGTTCCCTGGTCGAACTGGGGCGAGCCGGAGTCGCCCCGGCACAGGCCCGACCCGGTGCCGTTGCCGTCCGCGTTTTGCTGGTAGTTGATGACCGCCTTGGTCAAGCCCATGATCTTTGATGTGCCGGCCTTGCGAACGCCGTCGTACTCGAACGTCGTCCGTCCGGGCTCGTCCCAGACGGGCTCGGCGCCGTACCCGACGATGTCGACGATGCGGAACTTCAGCTCCCGGGCGGCCTTGAGGTCGTCCAGGTAGCCGAGCGGGGCGATCTGCACCGGCGGCGCGTCGACCGAACCGGCCGGCAGCAGGATGACGCCGAGGTCACGGAAGTCCCCGCCGTCGTGGCCGAAACCAGGCATGCGGTGAAACTCCAGCACCTGGATCAGCCCGTCGACACCATCGCTCGCATCCGTGTCGAACGACACCTGCATCTCCGCCGCCGGCACGTTGCCGCGCACGCAGTGGCCGGCGGTGAGGAAGGCGTCGCGGCCATCGTGAGCCGGGCCCGCATACGAGCCGGAACAGCGCCGCTCGAACCACTCGATCACGCCGTCGCCGTCCCGGTCGGCGTAGATCGCCCCGACGTTGGGGTGGTCCTCGCCGTCGGGCTGGCCTCCCCATACGGCCCACGCGGTTCCCGGCAGCACCATCAGCGCTGCGCACATCAGCATCACGAGCTTCCTGACCATGGCCGGCCCCTTCCGTCGACGACACCCGGACGGCGGCGCCGCCTCCCTGGCGAGGTCCTGGCTGGCGCTCCGCCCTGGCTCTGCATCCGAACGTACACGCCGATCGGCAAGCGCGTAGCGTGGGCGCCGATGTCATTCGACGCATTCGCGATCGTGGCGGCCGTCCGGGATCGTCTGGTGGCCGGCGGCCACGGCGCCGCCGTTGCGGTGGTCGACGACCACGGGGAGCTGGTGGCCTTCGCCCGCACCGCCGGCTGCCCCCTGCCGTCCGTCCAGAACGCGATCAACAAGGCGTTCACCGCGGCACGGGAGGGGATCCCGTCGGGCGAGATCGGCCGTCGGTCGCGGGAGGAGGGCTTCCCGATCACCAACTTCGGCGACCTCCGCTACACGGGCTGGGGTGGCGGGGTGCCGATCGTCGTGGGCGGCGCAGTGGTGGGGGCGGTCGGCGTCAGCGGCCTCCCGGAGGACCAGGACGTGGCGCTCGCCGAGTACGGAGCCGGGTTGGCCGGCTGATGGGCGCGATCAGGCGTCGGCTTGCTCGGAAAGCTCGAGCCAGCGGGTCTCGGCAGCGTCCAATTCGGCGAGCACCTCCTCGAGCTCCTTGCCGACCCGGGTGGCCTCCTCGTAGTCGGCGCCGGCTGCGTCGAGCCGCCCGGCGAGCGCTTCCCGGCGTGCTTCCAGCTCGGGGATGCGGGCACCGAGTTGGTCGTACTCACGCTGCGCGACGTAGGTGAGGCCCTTGCGCGTCGTCCGGCGGCGGCGGGCCACCGAGCCCGCGGCAGCCGGCT
Organism: Acidimicrobiia bacterium; assembly: GCA_041619955.1. GTDB lineage: Bacteria > Actinomycetota > Acidimicrobiia > Spongiisociales > JAOTWH01 > JBFJZV01. Next base: position 7,546 of record JBFKDA010000068.1, read on the forward strand.
CCGGGGCGGTCGCTACAACGTCCTGGCGCCACTGCCAGTAGCCGCTCCATCCGCCGGGATGGTGGCGCACGTTGCCGTCGGCCTCGATCGAGAAGATGTCCGAGCAGACCCGGTCGAGGAAGTACCGGTCGTGGCTGGCCACGGCCAGCGCCCCCGGCCAACCGTCGAGGTACTCCTCGAGCGCCGCGAGCGTCTCGAGGTCGAGGTCGTTGGTCGGCTCGTCCAGCAGCAGCAGGTTGGGGGCCCGCATGAGCACCAGCAGCAGCTCCAGGCGGCGCCGCTCCCCACCCGACAGGTCGCCGACCGGGGTGCGCTGCATCGGGCCGGTGAACAGGAACCGCTCCAGCAGCGCATGGGCCGGGATCGTGATGCCGTCGGCGGTGCGGGTGTGCTCGGCCACCTCCTTCACGGCGGCTTGCACACGGGTGGCCGGCGGCACAGCTCGCACGTCCTGGCCGTACCAGCCGGGCGAGATCGTGGTGCCGAGCGTCACCTTGCCCTCGTCCGGCTGGAGGTGGCCGGCGATCAGCCGCAACAGCGTGGTCTTGCCAGCGCCGTTCGGCCCAACGACGCCGATGCGCGCGTCGGCGGGCAGCTTGTGCGACACGTTGCGCAACACCCATCGGTCCCCGTAGCGCTTGCCGGCATTGTGCAGGTTGACGACCTTCGAGCCGATACGGCGGGCAGGCAGATCGAAGTCGACGTCGCCACGCACCGGCCGCTTGCCGGTCGCGAGGAGCGCCTGCGCCTGCCGCACCCGGTACCGGGCCTTCGAGGTGCGCGCCTTCGGGCTGCGGCGCAGCCATTCCAGCTCGACGCGCTGCCGCTGGCGGCGGCGGTGCTCGGCGGCGGCCTCCTGCTCCTCACGGGCGATGCGAGCCTCGAGGAAGCCCTCGTAGCTGCCCTGGTGCGGGTGGAGGCGCCGGTCGTGGACCTCGACGACCCGGGTGGCGACCCGGTCGAGCAGGTAGCGATCGTGGGTCACCAGCAGCAGCGCGGTGCTGCGGCCGAGGAGGTGGTCCTCCATCCACTCGATCATGTCGATGTCGAGGTGGTTGGTCGGCTCGTCGAGCACCAGGAGGTTCGCGTCGGCGGCCAGCGCCACGGCCAGCGCCAGCCGCTTGCGCTGCCCGCCCGACAGGGTCGCCACCGCGGCCTCCGGGTCGGTGAGGCCGAGCCGGTCGGCCATGGCGATCGCCTGCCGCCGGCTGCCGACGACGCGGCCGACGGTGGCTGCCGCCGGGAACCGGGGGTCCTGGTCGAGCGCGCTCACCCGCAGCGACGTCGAGCGGATCACCTGGCCGGCGTCGGGCTGCTCGTCGCCGGCGACGATGCGGAGCAGCGTCGACTTCCCGCTGCCGTTGCGCCCGATGACGGCGATCCGCTCGCGGGCCGAGACCCCGAGCGAGACGCCGTCGAGCACGGGGTTCTCCGGGTACGACTTCGAGACGGATTCCAGGCTCAGCAGGTGCACGGCGCACCAGCGTACGGCCCCGGCTACATCCCCGGGTGCGGCTGCCAGAGCTGCACCCGGTTGCCCTCCGGGTCCCAGCAGTGCCCGAACACGCCGTTCATGTCCTCGAACGTGTCGTCGTCGACCGGCACCCCCGCCTCCCGGAGCCCGCGGAGCATCCCGTCGAGGTCGTCCACCCGGTAATTCACCAGCCATTGCCGGTCCGGCGGCCAATCGAACGCGTCGGTGTCGGCCGGGAACGGCCCCCACACGGTCGAGCCGCGCACTTCGCCACCCCACCACAGCACCACGTACCCCTCGCCGTCCACCGGCAGGCCCAGGTGCTCGGCGTACCAGTCCCGCAGCCCCTCCGGGTCCCGGCACCTGAAGAACACCCCGCCGATCCCCGTCACCTTCGCCATCCCGACCTCCTCGGCACCAGCGTACGCGCGACGGGCTGGCTGCGATGGAACACCGCCGGCGAGGCGCCCCGGCATCGACGTCAGCGTCTCGGGGATGGGCGAGGCCGCGGCCGACCCGGTGGCCGGCCGCGCCTACCTCACCCGTGCCCTGCCGCCGGCCGCGCGGGACTCCCCCCGACTTTCACGCGGCGCAGCGGCGCTCGGCCCCCCCGCTAGCTCCATTCCCACAGTACGCCGTGGGTCTTGCCCTCGGCGTCGACGTCGTACTCGTACACGGCGGCGATGCCGTTGAGGCGCGCCCACGGCGCGGCATTCGTCGAGTAGTACAGAGCGCCGCGGTAGGCGACGCCGCCGCCCTCTTGCATGGTGCCGACGCCGGTCCCGCGCCAGGTCGCATGCTCGCCGCCGGCACCCATCACCACGCCCTGCCCCTCGCCGTGGATCGTGCCGTCGGCGTGCATGACGCTGACGTAGGTTCCGATGTCGGTGCTCTCGATCCCGAGCAGGCGGCCTTGGGCCTGGAACGACGTTTCCATCCTCGGCGCACCCTCGGACGGCAGCACCCGCATGCCGATGGTCTGGCCGTGCTCCTCGCCCAGCTTGTCTCCCAGCATTCCGATCCCTCCTCAGTCCACCCCCTGGTTGCCATGAGCCCCGGTCGGGGCCCATCGGCAATCGTACGCCTCGCCGCGCGGCCGATGCGGCGAAACGAGGGGCTGATCTGGTGGCCGGGAACGGCGGCACCACCCCCCTCACGGCAGCGAGACCGTCCACCCTCCGCCCCCGCGGGCGGTGATGTCGATGAAGTCGGTGCCCGGCGCGATCGCCGCCGTCCCGGTGAACGGTCCCAGCTCGTTGGCGACGAACTCGCGCTCGGTGGCGCTCTGGTAGGTGAACACGATGAAGTTCGAGCTGCCGGTGTGGGTGAGCGTCGCCGTGCCGCTGCGGTCCACCTGCACCACCGCGTGGGACGTCCCCGAGATCGACGTCCCGGTGAGCTTGGGCGCCGCGCAGATGGGCTTGACCACCGCGGTCCAGTCGCCGTTGGCGTCGACCCGGATCTTGCGCACCGGCCCGAAGCCGGACCGCATGTTGATGGGCCGGGTGCCCTTGTAGCTCGGGCCCTCGTTGACGTTGAGCCCGCCGTCGAAGATCGTGTTGCCGGCTGCGTCGAGCCCGCTGACGATGAAGTTGTTCACGCCCGGTCCCGAGGGCGGTCCGGTGAGCTCGACGATGGCGGGCTGGTCGCCCGGCACCACCAGGTCTTTGACCACCGCCACCCCTCCGGTGGCCTTGCCGCCGGTGACGGTGAACGGCGTGAAGTCGCAGCTCGGGTATACGGGGGGCGGGGGCGGCGGCGGGTCGAGCCCGAAGTCGCCCGCCACGGGCAACCACGCCGGCGCGCCGAAGCCGAACTGGCTGTCGGCGTTGCCCTGGCTGAGGGTGTGGCGGAAGAAGAAGATCGTGTTCGACGGCCGGAACACCGCAGGCGTGTCGACGTTGTCGACCATGCCCCAGTCGCCGGCCACGAACCGGTCTCCCGGATCGCCGAAGAACATCGACCCGTCGGCGACGCCGGTGTCCAGCGTGTTCCGCCAGTAGAAGAAGCCGGTGGATTCCCGATGGAGGCCGACCTCGTCGACGCCGTCGGCGTCCCAGTCGCCCACCACCGGCTTGTCGCCCGGGTTGCCGAAGACGAAATCGAAGTCGGCGGCTCCCAGGCCGCCCTCGTTCTGGCCCAGCTCGTTGATGACGAAGAACCGCTGCTCGCTCGGCCGGTAGATGCTGAGCGTGTCGCAGCCGTCGCCGTCCCAGTCGCCCGCCAGCGGCACGTCGGACGGGTTGCCGAAGAAGAACCGAATGTCGGCGATCTGCGACGCGTTGACGTTGGACAGGTACGCGAAGGCGTCCGAGGTGCGGAACAACCCAGGCGTGGCGTCGCCGTCGCAGTCCCAGTCGCCGACCACCGGCACGTCGCCCGGGTTGCCGAAGAAGAACGACGTGAGCTGCCCTGCCTCGTTCCGCAGGTGCCACTGGCCCTGCGTGGGGTCGACCAGCCCGACCGTGTCGCCCGCCCGCGCCGCGGGTGCGAGCACGGTCACGGCCAACCCGACCACCG
>JBFKDA010000069.1:0-11457 GCA_041619955.1 Acidimicrobiia bacterium
GCTCCAGCCAGCGGTGCAGCGCCCGGTCGTCGGGGAACAGGTCGGCGACCGCGCGGTCGGTGGCGGCGAGGTCGGCCGGGTCTCCCGACAGGGCCACCCAGCGGAACGGGCCCTTGCCCTCGCAGAACAGCGGCCGGATGTAGGCGGGGACGAAACCGGGGTAGGCGAACGCATCGGCGAAGCCCCCGAGGCGCGCCTCCCCGCGCAGGTTGTTGCCGTAGTCGAACACCTCGGCGCCGCCCCGCTGGAAGCCGACCATCGCCTCGCAGTGGCGAGCCATCGAGGCGCGCGCTTCCTCGACGTAGCGGCCGGCGTCCTTGTCGCGCAGCCGGGCCGCCTCGTCGATGTCGTAGCCGGCGGGGACGTAGCCGTGCAGCGGGTCGTGGGCAGAGGTCTGGTCGGTGACCACGTCGACGTCCACGCCGCGGCGCAGCAGCTCGGGGAACGCCTCCGCGGCGTTGGCGGCCACCCCCACCGACAGCGGGCGGCCCTCCCGCTTCGCCGCCAGCGCCAGGTCCACGGCCTCGTCGAGCGACCCGGCGGCCTGATCGAGGTAACGGGTGGCGAGCCGCCGCTCGATGCGGGCGGGGTCGACCTCCACGACCAGTGCCACCCCGTCGTTCATCGTCACCGCCAGCGGCTGGGCACCGCCCATGCCACCCAGCCCGGCAGTCAGCGTCAGCGTCCCCCGCAGCGACCCGCCGAACCGCTGATCCGCGATCGCGGCGAAGGTGGCGAAGGTCCCCTGCAGGATGCCCTGCGTGCCGATATAGATCCACGACCCGGCGGTCATCTGGCCGTACATCGTCAGCCCGGCCTGCTCGAGCGTCCAGAAGTCGTCCCAGGTCGCCCAGTCAGGCACCAGCAGGCTGTTGGCGATCAGCACCCGGGGCGCCATCGGGTGGGTGCCGAAGACCCCCACCGGCTTGCCGGAGGCGACCAGCAGGGTCTCGTCGTCGGCCAGGGTGCGGAGGCTGGCGACGATCGCGTCGAACGCCGGCCAGCTCCGCGCGGCGCGGCCGGTGCCGCCGTAGACGACGAGGTCGTCCGGGGCCTCGGCAACTTCGGGGTCGAGGTTGTTCATGAGGCAGCGCAAAGCCGCCTCCTGGAGCCAGCCCCGGCATGACAGCTCGCTGCCGCGCGGGGCACGCACCGGGCGGGCGCCGGTCACCGGCGCCTCAGGTCACGAGGTGGGCTTGTCGTCGTCGCCCTTCCCCCGCATGTCGTCGACCTTGTCCTCGACGAAGTCCTTGGCGTCCTCGGCGGCGTCCTTGGCCTTGTCCCACGCCTTCTCCGCCGCGCCGCCAGCCTTCTCGGCCACGTCGCCCGCACTGTCCTTGGCCTTGCCGAACCAGCCCTTGATGGTGTCCATGAGACCCATTTCCGCACTCCCGTCTTGTTGAGTGCTGAAATAGTAGGCGGCGGGCGGGCGGCTCCGGCGAGCGTCACACGTCGCCGGGCGCTCCCCACACGGGCGGAGCGGCGTCGGACTGGACGTTGGCCGCCTCGGGGTCGCGGGCGTACATCACGTGGAGCAGCGCCTGGCCGTAGGCGTCGGCGCCCGTCTCGGCGGTGAAGCCGATCGTCATGTCGTCGAGCTCGAGGTCGCACCGGTAGCCGCCATCCACGCGGGTGAGCGCCACGAACTGACCGTCCAGCAGACCGCGGAGCTGCTCCTCGTTCGGCAGCCACACGACGTCCTGGCTGAAGATGTAGTCGAGCGACCATTCGACGGCGCCGTTGAACATGATCGTGGCGTGGCCGGCGACCTTCTCGACGTCGATCGTCAGCTCCGCGATCACGAACACCTGCTCGTCGAGGTCGCGGTCGGGAATCATGAAGCGATCGTGCAGCGCGGGCGTCCAGTGCAGCCCCTGGTCGCGGAGCCGGCGTGCCAGTGCAGGGCTGATCATGGGTCCATCCTACCTGCAACTACGGAGTGCGTCGAGCCGCTACCCACGGTGGCAGTCATGGGACCGGGATCGCGGCGAGGACCTCGTCGATCGACTCGTCGCCGCTGCCCGCGACGACCAGGTCGGCGTACCGCCGGCTGGGCTCGACGAACTCCCGCCGCATCGGCCCGACCGTCGCCGCGTACTGGGCGAGCACGGAGCCCCGGGTGCGGCCGCGTTCCGCGACGTCGCGGGCGATCCGCCGCTCCACGCACAGCCGCTCGTCGGTGTCGACGTAGACCGCGAGGTCCAACTCGGCGCGCAGCCCCTCGTGGGCGAGCACCAGGATGCCGTCGAGCATGACGACCGGCGCGGGGTACAACCGCACGGTGGCCGGCGTCCGGACGTGGAGGCTGAAGTCGTACACGGGCACGTCGACCGGCTCGCCGGCATGCAGCCGCCGCAGGTGCTCGGCCAGCAGCTCCGACTCCAGCGACTCGGGATGGTCGTAGTTCACCAGGTCCCGCGCGGCGGGCTCCAGATGCGACTGATCCCGGTAATACGAATCATGCTGGAGGTAGACCGCGGTGCCCTGGCCCAGCTTGTCGACGACAGCGCTGGCGACATACGTCTTCCCGGCTCCACTGGCCCCGGCGACCCCAACGACGAAACAACGATCCGCCACAGCCAGAGAACCTAAAGCTTCCGGGCCTGGCGTGCGAATGCACCGTAGAGGGCTCGGTGGGACACCCCCGCACACCCCCTCCTACGCGAGGGGGGGATCGCGTCTCCCTACCGTGAGTAGGGCAGCGGAGGGGGCGGGGGGTGGGGCTTGTGGTGCGAACCCCCAGAGGGGGGAGGTGGGCGTTCGCTCGCCCTAATCGGAGACCTTACCAGCTTTGGAACGGTACAAGAAACTGGGAGGGAATTCCTCGGCGGGGGCTGCGTTCGAGGAGGGAGACGCCAGAAACGGAGCCAACCATGACCACCGACGCCCGGGGCCGGGTCCGCATCGAGGACGGCCCGAAGCGCATCCGCGCCTATCTCGGCGGCGAGGTCGTCGCCGACACGACCGCCGTGAAGCTCGTGTGGGAGAAGCCCTACTACCCGTCCTACTACTTCCCGCGTGACGACGTGCGCACCGAGCTGCTCGTCGCCACCGACGAGAAACGGCGCTCCCCCAGCCGTGGCGACGCCCACGTGTTCGACCTGAAGGGTCCGGCCGGGACCGTCCCCGGCGCGGCGTACACCCACCCCGACTCGCCGATCGAGCAGCTGCGCGACCTGGTGGCGTTCCGGTGGGAGGCGCTGGACCACTGGTTCGAGGAGGACGAGGAGGTGTACGTCCACGCCCGCGACCCGCACACCCGCGTCGACGTGCTGCGCAGCAGCCGCCACGTGCGGATCGAGGTCGATGGGGTGACGGTGGCCGACACCCACGCGCCGGTGATGCTGTTCGAGACCGGCCTGCCCACCCGGTACTACCTGCCGAAGACCGACGTGCGCCTCGACCTGCTGACGCCCACCGACACGCTGACGTACTGCCCGTACAAGGGCGAGGCGTCGTACTGGTCGCTCGACACCGGGACGGCGGTGCACGAGGACCTGGTGTGGTCGTACCGGTACCCGGTCCTGGAGAGCGCCGGGATCGAGAGCCTCGTGTGCTTCTACAACGAGAAGGTCGACGTGTTCGTCGACGGCGAGCTGCAGGAGCGACCCAAGACGCATTTCGCCTAGATTCCAGCCGATGCAGTACCGGCGGCTCGGCAAGACCGGCTACGACGTGTCGGCGGTCGGCTTCGGGGCCTGGGCCATCGGCGCCGACTGGGGCGAGGTCTCCGAGGCCGACGCGCTGGCGGCGCTGCGCGCCGCGCTCGACGCCGGGGTCACCTTCTTCGACACCGCCGACGTCTACGGCGACGGCCGCTCCGAGCGGTTGCTCGCCCGGATGCGGCGGGAGCGGCCCGCTGCCGACGTCGTGATCGCCACCAAGGCCGGCCGCAGGCTCGACCCGCACGTGGCGGCGGGATACACCGTCGAGAACATCGAGCGCTTCGTCGACCGCAGCCTCGCCAACCTCGAGACAGAGGCGCTCGACCTGCTGCAGCTCCACTGCCCGCCCACCGACGTCTACTACACGCCCGAGCTGTTCGACGGCCTCGAGGGGCTGGTCGCCAAGGGCAAGGTCCGCCACTACGGCGTGAGCGTCGAGAAGGTCGAGGAGGCGCTCAAGGCGATCGCGTACCCGGGCGTCGCGACCGTGCAGATCGTCTTCAACATGTTCCGCCAGCGCCCCGCCGGCCTGTTCTTCCTGGAGGCGGCGGCGCGGGACGTCGGCGTGATCGTGCGGGTGCCGCTGGCCAGCGGCCTGCTCACCGGCAAGATGACGCATTCCACCACGTTCGACGCCGACGACCACCGCAACTACAACCGGGAGGGCGAGGCGTTCGACCGCGGGGAGACGTTCGCCGGCGTCGACTACGAGCGGGGGCTCGACGCGGTGGACGAGCTGCGGGTGCTGGTGCCGGAGGGCTGGTCGATGGCGCAGCTCGCGCTGCGGTGGATCCTGTCGTTCGACGCGGTGAGCACGGTGATCCCGGGCGCCAAGAACCCCGCGCAGGCGGCGGCGAACGCGGCGGCCGCCGAGCTGCCCCCCATCGGGGACGAGGCCATGCAGCGGATCGGGGAGATCTACGACCGGTACTTCGTGCCGCAGGTGCACCACCGCTGGTAGCCAGGGCTCTCAGAGGTTGACCACCCAGGTCTCCGTCGCCCCGCACGTGCCGCCGCCGGTCGCGGGGAGGCCGGCCCCGCCACCCAGCTCCAGCGCGTCGCCGGCGGCGGCGAACGGCTGGCCGTCCCAGTCGTACACCGTGGCCGGCGGGCCGGAGTCGCCCGAAAACCCGAGCGGCCAGATCGGTAGAACCCGCGTGCCGTCGGGCTGGTCGAGGTAGAAGCAGCCGAGGTCGGCGTCGAACCCGAGCGAGAATGCCCCGAGGGCCGCCATGCCGCCGCCGGCCCGGGTGCGGCCGGTGCGCAGCTCGATGTTGCCGGGACGGACCGGGACCGGGGCAGGAACGTCGGCGACCGTGCCGTCGAGCACGGTGAGGAACGCCTGCACCTCGATGGCCGATGACAGCTCGGAGATCGCGGCGAGCAGCTCCTGGTCGGCCTGCTCGGCGTCGACCACCACGAGGTTGCGGATCACGTCGGTGGAAACCGAGTTCATGGCGAGCTGGTCGCCGAAGGCCTGGACCACGTCGTCCTGGGCGGCGCGCAGCTCGGATTCGCTGTGGGCGGCTCCCCCGATCACACAGACGGGGGCGCCGTCCGTAGCCGTGGCGATGGCCGCGTCGTGCTCGGCGGGGTCGGCGTCGGTGAACCACACGGTGTAGACCCGGCTGGCCTGGTCCCACCACAGGCCGGCGAAGCGGTCGGGCACGGAGTCGGTGTAGCGGTGGATCGCCTCGATGGGGTCGGCGCCGCCGCCGGTCATGCCGTCGCACGGGGTGCTGAAGTCGATCGGGGCGGTCGGCGGTCGGCCGACCTCGCGTGGCGGCTCGGTGAGGGTGATCGTCCGCCCGTCGTAACCGCCGGTCAGCCGATAGACGACCTGGTCGGAGAGCCCGTCAGGCAGCTCGCCCTCGATGGCCACGCCGAAGCAGTCGTGCGTCCGGCCGGGAGCACACACCTCGGGCACGCCGTCGGGGCCGGTGGTGACCGTGCCGGTGATGGCCACGCCCACCGAGCCCGGCGGTACGTCCAGCGGCGGGGCAGGCGGTTGCGTCGTCGGCGGCGGTCCGGTCGTCACCGTGGTGGTGGGGGGAGCGGCTCGGTCTGGGGAGGCGAGGTCGGGTCGGGCTCGGTGGCGTCGCCGCACGCGGCGGCGATCAGCCCGACGGCGGCAACGAGGAGGAACAGCCTGCGGACGCCCATAACCAGTTTGACGCAGGCGGGCGGGACCGGGTTCCCTCAGGGCTTGGGCTGGCACGACGGGCAGGCCCACATCTTGCGACCGCCGACCTGCCAGCGCTCGATCGGGGTGCCACAGCGGCGGCACGGCTTGCCCGCCCGCTTGTAGACATAGAGGCGCTCCCGGCGGGGGATGTCGGTCCGCCTGGCGACGCCGAGGTCGGCGGGGTCGACGGTGACGATGCGGCCGGCCTTCTCGCCGACGCGCAGCTGGTCGACCAGCGTGTCCCACAGCGCGCCGGCGGTGTCGTCGTCGAGGTGCCTGGCCGGGACGTCCGGGTGGATGCCGTCACGGAACAACGCCTCGGCCCGGTACACGTTGCCGACGCCCGCCACCACCGCCTGGTCGAGGAGCGCGGCACCGATCGGGATCCGCCGCCCGGCGAGGTTCTCGACGAACGCGTCCTTGCCCCTTCTGCCCTCCCGGAGCGGGTCGGGCCCGAGCTTGGCGTGGATGGCGTCCTTCTGGTGCGGCTCGATCAGCTCGCAGGTCATCGGGCCGGACAGGTAGATCGTCGTGCCGTTGGCCTGGAGGGCGAGCCGGGTGCCGCTGGTGGGGGGCGGCGGATTGGCCTTGTGGGTGCGGAAGCGGCCGACCAGGCCGAGGTGCACGTGGAGCAGGTCCCCGCCGCCCCAGTGGTAGAAGAGGTGCTTGCCATGCGCCTCGACGTCGTCGAGGCGCTGCCCGTCGAGGATCGACGCGCCGGTGGCGAAGCGCCCTTGCGGCGACGACACCGCGACCTCCTGGCCCGCGAGGTGCTTGCGGTGCAGGCGCGCGTGGCGGTGGATCGTGTGGCCCTCGGGCATGCCGCCAACCGTAGGCGGCGGCGCGCCGCTATCGGACGGCCGGTCCGCTACGTCTTCGAGGCGGCGAAGATCGCAGCGATCGACGTGTCGAGCGTGCTGTTGAACTCCTCATCGCTCTGCTGGGCCGAGAGCCCTTCGAGCAGCGCCCGGCTGAAGCTGGCGATCATGCCGTGGTTCTGCGCCAGCTTGTCGTTGGCCTCCTCGCGGCTGTAGCCGCCGGACAGGGCGACGACCCGCAGGGTGCGGGGGTGCTCGATGAGCGGGCGGTAGAAGTCGGGCTGGTCGGGGATGGTGAGCTTGAACATGACCTGGTGGTCGGCGCCGACGCCGTCGAGGCCCTGCAAGAGCGCGTCGCGGAGCTGGGCCTCGGCTGCGGCCTTGGTGGGGCTGTGGATGTCGACCTCGGGCTCGAGGATCGGCACGAGGCCGCCGTCGAGGATGCGGTGGCCGAACTCGAACTGCTGGTCGGCGATGGCCTTGACCGCGGCGTCGCCGGCCTGCTTGATCACCGATCGCATCTTGGTGCCGAAGACGCCCTTGCTGCGGCCCTTGGCGACCAGATCCTCGAGCCCGGGGATGGGCTTCATGAGCTGCACGCCGTCGCTCTCGTCGGCGAGGCCGTTGTCGACCTTGAGGAACGGCACCACCTGCTTGACGTCCCAGAGGTAGGTGGGCGTCCCCATCCCGTCGATGTCGCGATCCATCGTGTTCTCGAAGAGGATCGCCCCGAGAATGCGGTCGCCGCTGAACGCCGGGCTCTTGATGACGCGCGTGCGCATCTCGTGGATGCGGTCGAACATCTCGTCGTCGCCGTCCCACGCGTCGTCAGGCACGCCGTAGTTGCGGAGGGCCTTCGGGGTGCTCCCGCCGCTCTGGTCGAGCGCGGCGATGAAGCCGTCGGCCTCGGCCATCTTCTTGAGCTGCTGGTCGTTCATCGGGCCACCTCGGTGTCTGCTCGGCTGATTGGCGACAGGGTACCGCACGTGCGGGAGGGCTTTCGGCGGGGCTACGTGCACCACGCAGGCCGTCCAAGCTTGTGAGTCATCCGATCCCCGGCCAGCGAGGGGAAGCACGGGGAAGAACGGGCGCACCATCCATTCCCCTCACGAGCCCCAACGCTCACCCAAATCCGCCAACGCCGGGATCCCTCCCGAGCCCACCCTACGTGGCAACCGCTCCACAGAGGAGCACACCCCTAGAGATACAATCCTCGAAATCGATACGCTGGGGTGCGGGCGGCTGCGTGCCGGCCGCCCTCCTGCAGCGCAGCCCGCCAGGAGTCTTCCAGGTGATCGCTCGGGACGCGGCTCAGGTCGAGGCGTTCGACCGGCTGGCGATGGCCTCGATGGCCACGACCGTTCTCGCCTCCCTGTCCATCGCAACGACCGTCGTCGGTGCGCTGGCACTGGTGCTGGATGGCGCCCTCGTCCTGCTGTGGCTGGCGACGAGCTTGCTCGCTGCGGCGCTCGCCGCAGGAGCCGGCTCGGTGGTCGCGTTTCGACGTTGGTTCGCGCTGCTGGGGGCACCGCCGGAGCGACGGCAGGTCTTCATCTCCTATCACACCGCAGAGCACGCCGACGCCGCCGAGTTGCTCCTCGCGTCGCTGAGCCGCGCCGGCTTGCCGGCGTTCTGGGCGCCACCCGACGGCCTCGAAGTCGCTGACCTGCAGGGTGTCAAGCCTCTCGCGGCGCTGAAGTTGTTCCAGACCGCCGGCCTGGATGCGATGCTGCAAAGCCAGCTGCTCGCCTCGCACAGCCTGGTGTTCTTCGAGCGCAGCCGGACGGACCGAGTGCGCTGGCTCGCGCGTATGCGTGAGTTCTACGACGCTGTGCTGGCCCAGGTACGCTTCTGCAGCGGGCTGACCCAGACGTTCTGGAGGTACGTCTACCACGGGCTCCTCTACAACCGGCCGATCTCGCCGGCGGCATTGCTGCCGACGCTCTCGAGCTGGCAGTCGTGGGAGCTGCTGGTCGCCCGCCAACTGGACCTGGTGGTGGTGCGGGTCCGCCTCGCCGAGGAGGAAGGCGAGCCGCCGTCTGCGGCCGGCGGCGACGACCCGATCGCGTGCCGGCGGGCACGGCTGGCGGAGGACCTCGACGCCAAGGTGGTACCGCGCCTGCAGGGAGCGGTACGGGAGCGGTGGCAGCCGTCGATGCTGGTGCCCGCGCTGATGGTGTCGGTGGCGGGCATGATGGTCGTCGTAGCCGGCACGCTGCTGGCAGTGGCGGGCGCCGGCCTGTACCTGGCGTTCCGCGCACTGATCTGACGGGCGGGCCTGGGTGGGGGTGACGGGATTTGAACCCGCCACGTGCTCTTCCCCGCCGCTGGGCCCCGACCTCGCAGGGAATGGGGGCGGCCTTTCGGTCTGCTGCAGTCGGTCGGTCGTCTTGTTCAGGGATAGGTGGCGAACGCCACGGCCTGGGCGCCGATCGCGCCACTGGCGGCGCGGTAGACCGCGGTGAGGACGTGCTCCCCCGGTAGCGGCATCGGGTCGGCCAGAGCGCTGACCCTCAACCGCTCGGCGCCGGTGACGGCTGCGGCGGGCAGCGGTCCGGTTTCGTCCAGGAACAGGAGAACCTCGAACCCGGCCGGCGTGGCCAGCTCGAAGGGCACGTCGGGGGCGACCCGGTCGAGAAAGTCGGCGCGCGGGACGACGAAGCCGATCCGTTCCGAGGTCGCGAACGGATGCACCCCGTACGCACCCTCCACCTGCTCGACGACCAGCGCCACCGCCCGCTGCTCGGACACTCCCTCCTGGGAGACGGTGCCGGAGAACACCACTGCGGTCGCCTCGGTCCCGTCGGCGAACCGCCCGCTCACCGGCCATACCCGCCGACCCTCGGCCCGGTCCCAGGCCCCCCAGCCCTCGGCCAACTCGGTGGCGAATGCCGCCAGCCCGCCCCGCTCGTCGACGTAGGCGAGCGACCCGGGCGCCAGCCGCGCCCCAGCGGCGTCGAGATCGCCGCCGGCCAGCGCCGCCACCCAGGCGGTACCAGCCTCGACTGGGGACGGGGCGGTGCCGTCGGGCGATACCGCCGGCGGCGTCCCGGGCGGCGGGACGCTGGCCGCGGTCCGCCCGCCGCCGGTGTCGTCCCCGCATGCGGCGATCAGCAGGACCGTCGCAAACAGCAGCCTCCTCAACTTGACATCGGCACGCATGTTCTCCTCCACGGGCTCATGGCGCATTCCCACTTGGACGCCCGCGGCCGGAGCTGCGTTCCTCGGAGGTCAGGGAGCCGGGCAGTCGGCCGGGTCGACGTGTGGACCGCCCCGGCACACGACCACGAAGGAGCGCGTCGAGTCGAACAGCTCGGAGAACAACAGCTCTCCGGGGATCGGGATCCCGCTCGCGGTCACGGCAGCCTCGGCCGCCCGGAAGCTCCGCCGCTCGTGCACGATCACGAACGGAGAGCCTGCGACGCGGCCTCGCGGCGTCGAGTTCTCCCGCAATCGCTCCAGCTCGCCGACGCCGGTCCACGTTGCGTTGACCTCGACGACGTCGTCCTCACAGACGAGCTCGTCGGCCACCGGTGCGCAGGTCTGCCCACCCAGCGCGGCCTCGAAGCTCGCCAGCGTGAGCATCCGGTCGACCGTCAGGTCGATCTCGCCCGACGCAGACGTCGACGAGAGCAGCCGCGACTCGCCGCCCTCATCGATGCGGAACGTGAACTGCTCGAAAAGCGCAGACGCGGCACGCACCGGCACCCGGTTGTCCCGCTTGACGAACACCGCAGACAGGAAGGTGGCGGTGCAGACGTCTCCGACCGCCGGCTCGTCGGGGCAGGTCGACCAGATGCCCATGCCGCCGCGCCCGGAGAAGTCGAGGTGGGCAGTCATGGCCGCCGGTGTTCCCGGCGGGGGGACCGCGCCCGCCGGCACCGAGACCGTTGCGACCAACGCCGCGGCCAGCAACAACCACAAGTTGCGCATGGCGAACCTCCAGGGTCGTCCTCGGTCGTTTCGGCCACAGCATGTGCCTCGCCCGCTGCCCCTTCAAGCCCTATTCCGCGCGGGCCGGGCGGCCCGGCTGATGGGGACCGCCACGCGACACCACCGCCGCCAGACGCGCAGGAGCCCGGCCCTGTGCGGGCCGGGCTCCCGAGCACCGACTGCTGCGCTACGGGATCTGGACGATCCGGTCCTGCGGCCCTGGCGGGACCGGCGAGTTGGCGCCGAACCACGTGACCAGGGCGTCCAGGTCGACTTCGCCGCCGAGGCGGTTGGTGCCGTCGACCAGCACCGCGAAGTTGTCGCCGCCCTCGGCGAGGAAGCTGTTGACCGTCACCCGGTAGCCGTCGCCGGGGACGACGGTCACGCCGCCGATCTTGATCGACGCCGGGTCGACCCGGTCGCCATCGGGCGCCGAGGCGCTCCACTCGTAGGTGAAGCCGTCGGACACCTGGAGGATGCGCGGGAACGGCTGGCCGAGCCACTGCGCCTCCAGCAGGTCGTGGATCTGCGCGCCGGTCAGCGTCATCGTCACCAGGCTGTTGCCGAACGGCTGCACGCTGAACGCCTCGCCGAACGTCACCTCGCCGTCCGCTTCCGGGCCCGACGACGTGAAGAGCAGGTCGTTGCGGATGCCGCCCGGGTTCATGAACGCCACCACGGCGTCCCCGAAGCCCGGGTCGTCGGTGGCGTCGAGCTGGGCGTCGGCGATCACGTCGCCGAGCGCCGACTCGCCGGCGGCGTTGTTGGCCCGCAGGATGTCGGCGGTGATCGTCCCGATGACCGCGTTGGCCAGCGGCGCCGACAGCGCGTCGTACTTGTCGATGAGCGCCCGCAC
>JBFKDA010000070.1:0-11454 GCA_041619955.1 Acidimicrobiia bacterium
CCCCGACGCCGACCTGGCCGTCCTCTTCTGCCACAACGAGGGCTACAGCACCATGTGCGGCCACGCCACGATCGCGCTGGGCCGGTGGGCGGTCGACACCGGGCTGGTGCCGGCCGTCGATCCGGAGACACAGGTGGCGATCCAGGTGCCCGCCGGGCTGGTGCGGTGCCGAGTGGACGTGGCCGCCGGCCGGGCGGGCGCCGTCCGGTTCGAGAGCGTCCCCTCGTTCGCGTTGCACCTGGGCGAGACCGTCGGCGTGGACGGGATCGGCAACATCGCGGTCGATGTCGGGTACGGCGGCGCGTTCTACGCGCTCGCGCCTGCTGCGGCGGCCGGGATGGACGTGCGATCCTCCGCTACCCGCGATCTCGTCGACGCCGCCGCCGCCATCACCGCCGCGGTCGCCGGTGCGCTGCCCGTCGGCCATCCCGACGACCCCGACCTCGGCTTCCTGTACGGGACGATCCTCACCGACGGCGGCAACGGCCAGGACGAGCCCAGCGCCAACATCTGCGTCTTCGCGGATCGCCAGGTCGACCGCAGCCCGTGCGGCTCCGGCGTCACTGCCCGCCTCGCCGTGCAGGCGGCGAGAGGTGAGATCGTGCCGGGGCAGCGCGCCGAGTTCACCGGGCCCGCCGCCGGTACGTTCACCGGCACCGTGATCCGCGCCGCGCAGGTGGGCGACCGCGAGGCCGTCGTGGTCGAGGTGGGCGGGCACGGTCGTTACACCGGCACGGCGACGTTCACGGCCGAGGACGACGACCCGCTGGCGCCCTTCCTGCTCCGCTGAGGTAGCTTTCGACCCTCGTTCCTGCTGATGGAGCTTTCCCTGTGGACTGGCAAGGCGGCCACGACGCCGCGACCTCGTACGAGATCTACCACCGTCCCCGCCGGAGCCGCGTCCCCCAGATCGTGGCGGTGATCGTCACCGGAGCGCTGGTCGTGCTGGTGCTCGCCGCGATCGCGGGCGCGGTGCTGTTCGGCGATGACGAAGGCGACCCGGGGCGCGTGTCCGAGCAGCTCTACCTGTGGCAGCCGGTCAGCGGGCCCACCCCGGCGCTGGCGAACGTCACCGCGCAGTGGGGCCTCGACGTGTGGCAGCACACCGGCACCGACCAGGCGAGCGGCGGGGTGGCCATCGGCGATCTCGACGGAGACGACCGGCCGGACATCGTTGCGGGTGGGGGCTCGCTGGCGGTGTTCTTCGCGCTGGAACCGGGCGGATTCGAACCGGCGACGGGAACGCTGGCGGAGCTGACCTCCGAGGTCACGTCGGTGGGGATCGCCGACATCGACCTCGACGGTGCCCCGGAGATCCTGGTCGGCACGGCCGGGGAGCGCGACCTGGTGATCTGGGGAGGGCCCTGGGAGTCGCGGCGCGACTTCACCGGCGTGGAGGTCACCGAGCTGCCTGCCGGCATGCCGACCACCGGCCTGCTGGCCGCCGACATGTCGGGTGACGGCCTCCCCGACATCCTGCGGCTCGGCTACGGGCCGGCGGGCGGTGCGGCGAGCGCCGACGTGATCTGGGTGCGGCGGCCCGACCGCCGCGACTTCCAGGAGGTCGAGTTGCCGGCCAGCAAGCGGCGCTCGCTGGCCGCCGAGATCGCCGACGTCGACGACGACGGGCTGGTCGACATCTGGGTGGCGCGGGACGTCGGATGGCAGGACGGCCCGAACTCCGTCTACAGCCGGCGGGGGACGGCGGAGGGGGACTGGCACGACGACGCCGCCCAGCTGGGTGCCGACCAGGCCATCGATGGGATGGGCGTGACGATCAGCGACTTCACCGGCGACGGGGCGCTCGACGCGTACCTCACCGACATCGGCGACAACGAGGTGCTGGTACAGCGCATCGACCGGTTCGAGTCGTTCGAGGGGTCGGGGGCGGCCCGGATCCGCCCGGTCGGAGCGGCGCCGTCCGCGATATCGAGCTCATGGGGCGCCGGCGTCGCCGACCTGAACCTCGACGGCATCAACGACATCGTGGTGGCCAACGGCGCATTCCCCGGCATCGGCAACAAGGTGCCCGGCACCGAGGTGCTGGTGTCCGACCCGCCGGCGATCTTCCTCGGGCTGGGTGGCGGCCGATACGCCGACGTGTGGGGACAGCTCGGGATCGACTGGACCGGGAGCTCGCGGGGGCTGGCGCTGGGCGACCTCGACGTCGACGGCGACACCGACGTCCTGCTCGTGAACCACTCCCAGGGGCTGGTGGTGCTGCGCAACGACGGCGAGGCACCGACGCTGTCGGTGCGGTCGGAGGACGTCGACTGCGACCTGGCCGGGACGGTCGTCACGATCGAGCTGGCCGGCGGGTCGGTGACGACGCTGCTGGCCCCGCACTCGTTCCTGGGGGCCCACGCGGCGGAGGTCATCGTCGGTATCGGGTCGAACCCGGAGGCGGTGGTCACGGTGACGGCGCCGGGGAACGACCTGATCACGTTCGACGTCGAGATCGAGGACCCTCGCGAGGTGTTCGAGTTCCCCTGCCCGTAGCGGACCGGGGCTACACCGCCGCGAACCGGCGGCGCTGCAGCACCCAGGCCAGCAGGAACGCCGCCAGCACGTACGCCGACAGCAGCAACAGCAGATCGGACGACACCGCCGAGCCGCGGAACATGATGTCCTGGAAGCCCTCGATGGCGTATGACACCGGGACCAACTTCGACACGGGGCGCACCGTGGGGTGCAGCCGGTCGAGCGTGAGGAAGAAGCCGCTGAAGAAGATCGCGGCCAGCAGCGAGATCATCGAATACTGGACGGCCTGGGTGTCGGTGTCGGCCACCGCCGAGATCACGAAGCCCACCCCGATCGACGCCATCAGCACCAGCGTCACCACCACGGTGTACTCCAACCACGACCCGCGCATCGGCACGTCGAACAGCGCCAGCATCATCCCGGTCAGCGCGGCGGCGATCACCGCCCCCATCGCCAGGTAGCCGATCGTCTTGCCGACCAGCGTCTCGCCGGGCGTCACGGGCGCCGCCCGGAACAGCTCCACCGTGCCCAACGACCGCTCCCGCACCAGCGACAACGCGGCGAACGTGATCGCCAGGTGCTGCAGCAGGAGCGCCACCACGCCGGGCGCGTAGAACGCGGTGACGTCGGACGCCAGCTCCACCAGCGGCTTGGGGTCGGGGTCGAACGGGCTCACCAGCACCTTGGGCGGGATGCGCCTGAAATCGGCGAGGTCTGCCTCGAGCTGCGCCAGCCCCTCCTCCGCCTCGGCGGCGGCGGCCAGCCGTTGCGCGGCCGCCTGGTCCGGGTCGCCGGCCGACGCCGACGAATCGCGCAGCCGGTCGAGCGACTGGGCGATCGGCGACGGGCCGTCGTCGGTGAACAGCTCGGCCGACGGCCGGTAGCCGGAGTCGAGCATCCGCACCGCCTCGTCCAGCCGCCGGGATTCCCGCTGCACGGTGGCGTCGTCGCCGTCCTCGAGGGCGGCCCGCAACGCAGTGGCCGCCTGGGTGGCCGCCGGCAGCGCATCGTCGAGCCGGGCCGACTCTTCCTGGCTGTACTCGGCGAACCGGGTCAGCACGTCCTCGTTGAGGTCCTGGACCGCGTCCTGGGACACGAACACGATGTTGGTGCGGCTGAACGGGTCAAGCTCGTCGTGCCAGATGATGAACTCGGCGCGCTCCCCCGACCGGATCGTCTCCTCGGCGTTCTCGGGAACCACGACGACGATGTCGGCCTCCCCCGCCCGCAGCCGATCGAGCGCCGCCCCTTCGTCTTCCACGATGCCGAGGAACTCGATGCTCTGGTCGGCCTCGGCAGCCACGGCCTCGATGCCGGCGCGCAGCGGGTTGTCGGCCGATGCCACGGCGATGGTCCGCAGCGGGTCCCGGGAGTTCCGGTAACCCGCCCCGAACAGCGCGAGGATGAGGAACGGGCCCAGGACCAGCGTCACCAGCAGCTTGGGCTGGCGCACCACCGCCACGACCTCCTTGCGGACGAAGCCCAGCGAGCGCACCACCGACGTGCGGAAGTCAGGCGGCCGCATCGACGACCTCCCCGACGTTCTTCTCCACCAGCAGCACGAACACGTCGTCGAACGGAGGACGGAACTCCTCGGCGGTCTCGACTTCGACCTCCCGCTCCTGGCACCAGGCCAGCAGCCGCGGGATCGCCTCGCCGGCATCGTCCACCACCACCCGCACGGTGTGGTCGTCGAGGGCGCGCGGGCGGTCGCCGGCCACTGCGAACTCCCGCAGCCCGGTCACCACCGACCACGGCAGCGGTTCCGCGCCCCGCAGGTCCACTACCTCGCCGCCGTAGGCCGCCCGCCGCAGCCCATCGGGGGTGTCGACGATGGCCAGCCTCCCCTCGATGAGCACGCCGACCATGTCGCAATACGCGGCCTCGCCGACGTACTGCGTCGTAACCACCAAGGTACGGTCGCCGTCGCGCAGCTCGGCGAGGTGGTCCCAGATCCGGCGGCGCAGCACCGGGTCGATCCCGGCGGTCGGCTCGTCGAGGAACAGCAGCTCGGGGTCGTGGGCCAGAGTGGAGGCGAGCGCGAGCCGTCGCTGCATGCCGCCCGACAGCTCGGAGACCTTCTTCGAACGGGAGTCCTCCAAGCCGACCAGCTCGAGCGCCTCGAGCAGCGCCGGCTTGCGCCGCCACGGCAGCCCGTAGAGCGACGCGATGAAGTTCAGGTTCTCCCAAGCGGTCAGGTTCGGGTACAGCGCCGGGATCTGGGGCATGTAGCCGATGCGGCTCCGGGTCTGCGGCTCGAAGCGGGCCGGGTCCTCGCCGAGCACCCGGATCTCGCCCGACGTCGGGGCATGGATGCCCAGGGCCAGCCTGACCGTGGTGGTCTTGCCGGACCCGCTGGGGCCGATGAACCCGAAGATCGTGCCGGGCTCGACGGCGAGGTCGATGTCCACCACGCCGGTGCCGTCGCCGAAGTCCTTGGTGAGCGCGCGGGCGGCCATCACGGGCGGGACGGAGCCGGCGGGCGGACCCGAGGGGTCGATGGGCAGGGACGAGGGTGGTGGCATCGCCGCCCGATACCCCGCGTAGGCCACCCCGAAACGCCGGGCCGGGTTTGAGATGGAGTGGTGCCGGGAACTCCCCGCCCCATGCGTCCCACCTTCATCGCCGTCGCGGCCTTCGGGCTGATCGTCGCGGTCGCGATCGCCGCCGGCGGCTGGTGGCTGGCCGGCGAGGTGCACCGCACGCTCGACGACACGCTCACGGTGGCGGGCGACGCGGTCGCCGCCGGTCGCGACACCATCAGCGTCGCCGGCACCACGCTCGACGAGCTGGATGCCGGGCTCCTCGCGCTGGAGTCCGGGCTCGACGCGGCCGGCGGCGCGTTCGCCGAGCTGCCTCCGGTGATCGGGGAGCTGTCGACGCTGTCCGCGATCGACCTGCCGGCCGGGCTGGCCGCGGTCGCCGGGACGGCCGGCGCCCTCGGCGAGCTGGCCTCAGGGCTCGACCAGGCGCTCCGCCCGCTCCGTATCGTCGGCGTGGAGGCGGCGCCCGTCGCCGACCTCACCCAGTCGCTCGACGAGATCCAGTCCAACCTCGACGGGCTGCCCGAGCGCCTCGCCGCCCAGGCGGTGCGCCTTGAGGCGGCCGCTGCCAGCCTCGGCACGGTCGAGGGCGAGGTCGACACGCTCGTGGCCCAGGTGGAGGCCACCCGCATCGGGCTCGAGGACGCCGCCGACCTCGTCGAGCAGTACCAGGCCACCGCCGACGAGGCAGCCGACCTGGTGGACAGCGCCGCCTCCGACCTCGACCGCCAGGTGCTGGTCGGCCGGGTGCTGGCGCTGCTGCTGGCTGCGGCGATCGCCGCGCTCCAGGCGGTGCCGCTGCTGCTGGCGGCCGACCGGCGCCGGGACGCAACGGCAGCCGTGCAGCCACGCGAGGCGGATACGCTCGCTGCGTGATGCCAGCCGTCGAGCATGCCTTCCGCCGCCAGGCGGACGCGTGTCGCCGGATGGGCTCGGACCTCTACAGCCGCCTGCTCGAGGTCGCCGCTGCCGACATCGCCGCCGGCGGGCCCACCGCCGCCCTCATGTCCACATGGACGGGCAATCCCTACCGGGAAGCGCTGGCGCTGCGGTTGATGGGCGGCGTACACGACCTGGTGCTCGACGGTCGGGCCCCCGACCTGGCCCGCCACTACCCGTCCGTCGGCGGGTCCCCCGCATGGCCCGGCTGCGCCGAGGCGTTCCTCGGCGCGGTCGACGACCACCCCGACCATCTCCAGCCCTGGATCGATCGGCCGGTCCAGACGAACGAGCCGGCTCGCTCCGCCCTCCTGCTCGGCGGCTACCTGACGCTCGCTCGCCGGACCGGCCTGCCGCTGCGCATCCTCGAGGTAGGCGCCTCTGCCGGCCTCAACCTGCTGTTCGACCGCTACCGCTACGACCTGCGCACCGGCACGTGGGGCGACCCGGCGTCCCCCGTGCTCATTCGAAGTGACTGGCGTGGTGCGCCTCCGCCGCTCGACTTCCCACTGGCTGTCGCCGCCCGGGCGGGCTGCGACCGCAGCCCGCTCGACGCGCGCGACCCGGCCGCCGCCCGACGGGCCGTGGCCTACGTATGGCCCGACCAGCCCGAGCGGCTGGAGCGACTGCGCGGGGCCCTCGACGTCGCGGCCGCGGGCCCGCCCGACCTGGCGGAGGCCGACGCCGGGGTCTGGCTGGCGGACCGCCTGTTGCCGCTGCCGGCCGGCATCGTCACGGTGGTGGTGCACACGGTGGTGTGGCAGTACCTCGACCCGGCGGCGCAGCAGCGAGTGGCGACGGCGATCGCGGCTGGCGCGGCGGCAGCGAGCGACGGCGCACCGCTCGCATGGCTGCGGCTGGAGCCGAAGCCGAAGGTGGACTTCCCGCTCGAGCTGACCACGTGGCCGGGCGGCGACGAACGGGTGCTCGCTGCCTGCCATGCCCACGGTGCGTGGGCCGACTGGACGTAGCGCTACTTGCCGTCGAGCTTGGCGATGTTGGCGCGCTCGTCGTCGTCCGGTGCCTCGACGTCGAGGAAGGCGTTGACGCAGTCGACCGCGACGTCGGGGGCGGTGCGCTTGAGGCTGAGCGTCAGCACGTTGGCGTCGTTCCACCGCCGGGCGTTCTCGGCGATCCACGGGTCGGATGCCTGCGCGGCGCGGACGCCACCCACCTTGTTGGCGGCGATGGCGGTGCCGGTGCCCGTCCAGCACATCAGCACCCCGAAGTCGGCATCGCCGGCCGCCACCGCCTCTGCGACCGCCTGCGACATCTCGGGCCAGTGGGGCGCCGAGTCGGGCTCCACGACCTCGGCCCGCACTGCGAGCGCCGCCCGCACGGCGGTCACGCACTCGTTGCTGTCGTCGGCGGCGAACGCCACTTTCATCTGCCCTCCTTCGCAAGCCGAAGACTACGCAGAAGACCCGCCATCGCCAGCACGACCTCGGCGCCCGGCAGCGCTCCATGCCCACCAAACCCGCCGATCACGTACACCGTGGTACCTGGTTGGCTCCAGGCCGGCACCTCGCGCCCGCAAGAACCGCCAACCCGCAAACCACCGCAACCCGCGGCACGGGGTTGGCTCCAGGCCGGCGCTCGCGCCGGCCCCGCACGACGTCCCGACGAGCGCGGCAGCCCGCAGGTCGGCGAGCCTGCAATATCCGGCACGTCCACACGACGCTCGTCCGACCTGCAAGACAACACGTCGGCGAGCCTGCAACACGCGCCACCGCCACACGACGCTCGTCCGACCTGCAAGACAACACGTCGGCGAGCCTGCAATACCCGGCACCTCCCCACGACGCTCGTCCGACCTGCAATATCATGACCCGCGATGGGCAATGTGATCGCCGGCACCGGCATGTTCGTCCCCCCGACGGTCGTCACCAACGAGGACCTCGCCCGGCTCATGGACACCAGCGACGACTGGATCCGGAGCCGCACCGGTGTCGGCGAGCGCCGTATCGCCGACCCGGGCGTGGGGTCCTCCGACCTCGGCGCCGCGGCGGCGAAGGCCGCGCTTGGCGACGCCGGGATCGGCCCGGAAGACGTCGACGCGCTGGTGGTCGCCACGATGACGCCCGACTACTACGCCCCTGGCAGCGTCGCGCTCGTCCAGGACCTGCTCGGGCTCGGCCCGGTGCCCGCCTACGACCTCCGCCAGCAGTGCAGCGGCTTCCTCTACGGGCTCGACCTCGCCGACAGCCTGCTGGCGGCCCGCAAGGCCGCCACGGTGCTCGTCGTCGGCGCCGAGGTCCACACCGGCATCCAGCCGTGGTCGGCCGAATGGCGGGCGCTGCAGCAGGGCACACCGCCGGCGCCCGAGCAGCGGGACCGGATGAACCGCCACCGGGGGTGGGCCGTGCTGTTCGGCGACGGGGCCGGCGCGATGGTGCTGCGTCGCGATGACGCCGCCGCGGGCTTCCTCGGGTTCTCCCTGTACACCGACGGCAGCCAGTTCGAGCTGATCCACGTGCCGGCGCTCGGCTCGAAGAGCCAGCCCTACGTCGACGCCGAGGAGATCTTGGCCGACGGCCACATGCCGCAGATGCAGGGGCCGCTCCTCTACCGCCAGGCGGTGCGCAAGATGCCCGAGGCGGTCGCGGCGGTGCTCGACGCCAACGGGCTGTCCGCAGCCGACGTCGACCTGGTGGTGGCGCACCAGGCGAACCAGCGGATCGTCGAGGGAGTCCGCAAGGCGCTCGGGCTCACCGCCGAGCAGGTGCCGATGAACCTCGACCGCTACGGGAACACCACCGCCGGCACGCTGCCGATCCTCTACCACGAGCTGCGCGCCGCCGGCAAGGTGGAGGCCGGCAGCCTGGTGTGCTTCGTGGCCTTCGGCGCCGGCGCGCACTGGGGAGCTGCCCTGTACCGGGAAACCGGCTGACGCTGCGGAAAGGTGGTTCCGGGAGCACCGGCCTCCCGCTACGTTCCGGCTGATGCGCAGCCCCGATGTCTCGGCGCGACGGTTCACGATCACCCTGGCCGGCGTGATCGCGATCGGCGCGCTCACGCTGGGGGGCGCGCTGCTCGGCGCGGCCCGTTCCGGCACCGATGAGATCGCCGCCTCGCCGCCCGTGGCCGAAGCCGCGCCGGCGCCGACCACGACTCTGGCGCTCACCACGAGCACGGCCACCACGCCCACCACCTCGACGACGGCTGCCACGACCACGACCAGTCCCTCGAGCCCGGCCGGGTCGGAACCGGCCACGGACTCGGTGATCCGCCCCTCGGCGGCGGGATCTCGGCTCGCGCCGGCACGGCCATGGCTGACCATCCACGGGACCGGCGACGTCAACCTCGACCCGGACTACATCCCGCAGTTCCGGTCGACCGGCTACGCCTACGCCTGGGAGGGGCTCGGCGGCCTGTTCCAAAGCGACGACCTCACCGTGATCAACCTGGAATGCTCACCGTCGCCGCTCGGCAGCCCGTTGCCCAAGGCGTTCAACTTCCGGTGCGACCAGGAGGCGCTGGCGCCGACCCGCCGGGCCGGCATCGAGGTGGCCAACCTCGCCAACAACCACGGCCAGGACTACGGCGTCGAGGCGATGCTGGACGGGCGGCGCCGGGTCGCCGGGGCCGGCATCGCCCCCGTCGGCGTCGGGGCGGACGCGGCCGAGGCGCACCGGCCGGCGCGGTTCGACGTGCACGGCTGGCGAGTCGCGGTGCTGGGCTTCGGGGGGGTGGTGCCGGCGCCGGACTGGATCGCAACCGACGAGCGGCCGGGCATGGCCGACGGCGACACGATCGAGACGATGACCGCGGCGGTGGCGGCCGCAGCCGAGCAGGCGGACCTCGTCATCGTCTCCATCCACTGGGGAGTGGAGCTGGACACGACTCCGCGAGCGGACGACATCGCCCGGGCGGAGGCGATGATCGACGCAGGGGCCGACATGATCTTCGGGCACCATTCCCACCGCCTCAACCCGCTGGGCTGGTACAAGGGCCGGCCGATCTTCTGGGGGCTCGGCAACTTCGTGTGGCCGCAGCTGTCCCCGGCGAGCGCCACCACCGGGGTAGCCCGCGTGATCGTCAGCCCGGCGGGGGAGCTGCAGGCATGCATCATCCCGGCCTACATCGCTCGCGCCGGGCAGCCCGTGCTCACCGCGGACCCACCGTGCGCGGCGCCTGCCGGCACCGACCCCCGGACCCGCTGACGTGCCGACCGCGCTGATCGTCGGCGCGAGCCGCGGCATCGGCGCCGAGCTGGCCGGCCAGTACGTGGCCGACGGTTGGGCCGTGCACGCAACGGTGCGCGACCCGGCGGCGGGCCCGCCCGGGGCGACGGCCCATCTGCTCGACGTGCGTGACCACGATCAGCTCGAGGCGTTGGTGGTCGCGCTGGAGCCGGTGGACCTGGTGATCCACAACGCCGGGGTCTACCGGGGGGTGCCACCCGGCGAGATGCTGGAGGTGAACACCGAGGCGCCGCTGCGACTCATGGGCGCGCTGCTCGAGGCGGGCCGGGTGCGGGCCGGCGGGGTGGCCGCGTTCATGGGCAGCGGCATGGGGTCGCGGCGCGGCCGGGCCGGCTTGCTCGGCCCGTACGGCGAGTCGAAGGCGCAGCTCAACGACGGCGTACGAGCGCGGGCCGCCGGATGGCTGGCCGGTCACGGGGTGGTCGCGGTGGTGCTCAACCCCGGGTGGGTACGCACCGACATGGGCGGTCCGGGCGCCCCGCTGGCGGTGGAGGACAGCGTCGCCGGGATGCGCCGGGTGCTGGCCGGGATCGGGCCGGCCGACGCCGGGCGGTTCCTCACGTGGGACGGCCGCGAGCAGCCCTGGTAGCCCTTCCGCCCCGTCAGGCGCCGGCGAGGTGCAGCAGCGCCGCGGTGACCGGCTCCAGGCCGATGCCCACGACGTCCGGCGGCGGGTACAGCGGGTTGACCACCACGCCCGGCCGCAGCAGCAGCGCCCCCCGGCAGCCCGCCGCCATCGCTCCGGCAACGTCCCAGTCGTGGGCGGCCACCATCGTCATCGCCTCCACCTCCACGCCGAGCGCGGTCGCGGCCGACTCGTAGACCGCCGGCGCCGGCTTGAACTTCCGCACCGCGGACACGCTGAGGATGCGCTCGAACCGGTCGGCGATGCCGGCGTTGGCGAGCTGGGCCTCGGCGGCGTCCTGCGGCGAGTTGGTGAGCGCCGCCAGCCGCAATCCCGCGGCCGCCAGCCGGTCGAGACAAGGAACGACGTCGGGATGGGGCGGGAGGTCGCGCATCGCCGCCCGGATGGCCTCCCGCCGGTCGTCGGCGAGCGTGACCCCCTTCCGCCGTGCGACGACGTCGAGCGCGCCGCCGGCAACGGCGACGAAGTCCTGGTAGTCGCCGATCGCCGTCAGCACCAACGCCGACTGGAGCACCTGGCCGAACCACTCGCGTCGCACCGCGGCATCGCCGAACGCATCGGCGAACAGGCCGTCGAGCGCGGCCAGGTCGAGCAGGGTCTCGTTGACGTCGAAGACGACGACCACCCGCCGAATGTAGCC
>JBFKDA010000071.1:0-11430 GCA_041619955.1 Acidimicrobiia bacterium
GCGACCGGGCGGCCGGCGCCATCAAGTCGGGCGGCACCACCCGCCGGGCGGCGAAGATGGTGATCCTCGACCTCGACCACCCCGACATCGAGGAGTTCGTCGCCTGGAAGGCGAAGGAGGAGGACAAGGTCCGGGCGCTGATCGCCGCCGGCTACCCGTCCGACTTCAACGGCGAGGCGTACCAGACCGTGTCGGGCCAGAACTCCAACAACTCGGTGCGGGTGCCGGACGAGTTCATGAAGGCGCTGGCCGAGGACGGCATCTGGGAGCTGACCCGCCGTACCGACGGCGAGGTCGTGAAGCAGATCCGGGCTCGGGAGCTGTGGCGCCAGATCGCCGACGCCGCCTGGCGCTGCGCCGACCCCGGCGTGCAGTTCGACACCACGATCAACGCCTGGCACACGTCGCCGGCGGGGGGCCGGATCCGGGCGAGCAACCCATGTTTCACCGGTGACACCCGGGTCGCGACCGACAAGGGCCTCGTCCAGTTCAAGGACCTGGTGCGCCGGGTGGCCGAGGGCGAGACGTTCGACGTCTACACCCACGACGCAACCGGCGAGGAGCCGACCGAGACGATCTCGCTGACCACGCCGACGCAGGTGATGGTCACCGGCACCAACGAGGTGCTCCGCCTCGAGTTCTCGGACGGCCGGGTGATCAGAGCCACCCCCAACCACCGCTTCTTCACCCACAACCGCGGCTACGTCCGTGCCGACTCGTTGGAGCCGTCCGACAAGGTGCGGCTGCTCGACCAGCCGATCGACTTCGGCATGGCCGGCTGGGAGCTGCCGGCCGCGACTGCCGGCCTCGAGAAGTGGACCGGCGACTTCGCCCACTACCTCGGCTGGCTGGTCGGTGCCGGCTGGGTGGCCGGAGACGAGGCCGTCACCGTGTACGGCGCCGACGACGAGCAGCGGGACGCGATGCTGCGGCACCAGTCGCTGCTCTCCGAGGTCGGCGCCGAGGTCGTCGAGATGGGCGACGGCACCCGCCAGCTGCGGGTCAAGGGCGGCGAGCTCGGCGAGCTGCTGCGCGCGCTCGGCCTGAGCCGCAAGCTCGACGTGCCCGCCGCAGTGTTCGAGGCGCCGAAGCCGATCGTCGCGGCGTTCCTGCGCGGCCTCTACGACGCCGATGCGTGCGTGTCGTGGGTGGGCGACCAGCACGTCGGCCTCGCCTGCGGCTCTGCCGACCTGGTGCGGGGCGTCCAGCAACTGCTCGACGTCTTCGGCGTTGCAACGGTCATCTCGCAGCAGGCGGGCGGGCGGCCCTTCGCCTACGAGTCCGCCGACGGCGCCAAGCGCAGCCATGCCGCCCAGCCGCTGCACGACCTCCGCGTCGTCCCCGACGGGATGGCGGCGTTCTCGTCGTCGATCGGCTTCGACCTGCCGTCGAAGGGCGACCTGCTGGCGCAGCTCCTCGCCGAGACCGCACGGACGTCCACTCGCCACGAGGCGACGCTGGTGTCACGGGAGCGCGACGGCTGGGAGACCACCTACAACCTCACCGAGCCGCGCAACCACTCGTACCTGGCCGGTGGCGCGCTGGTGAGCAACTGCAGCGAGTACCTCTTCTTGGACAACACGGCCTGCAACCTCGCCAGCCTCAACCTGGTGAGCTTCAGCGACGGTGCGCAGTTCGATATCGAGGCGTACCGCCACGCCGTGCGACTGTGGACGCTGGTGCTGGAGATCTCGGTGACGATGGCGCACTTCCCGTCGAAAGAGATCGCCCAGGGCTCCTACGACTACCGCACGCTCGGCCTCGGCTACGCCAACCTCGGCTCGCTGCTGATGCGTTGGGGCATCCCGTACGACTCGGACGAGGGACGAGCCATCGCCGGGGCACTGACCGCCATCCTCACCGGCGACGCTTACGGCACCTCCGCAGAGATGGCCGAGGCACTGGGTCCCTTCCCCAAGTTCGCCGAGAACCGCGAGCACATGCTGCGGGTGATCCGCAACCACCGCCGGGCTGCCTACAACGCCCCGGATGACGCATACGAGGGCGTCAACCATCGGGTCCTCGGGCTCGATCCGGAGCTGTGCCCCGACGAGCTGGTGGCTGCCGCTCGCCATTCCTGGGACCAGGCATTGTCAATGGGCGAGGAGCACGGTTACCGGAATGCACAGTCCAGTGTTCTTGCGCCAACTGGCACTATTTCCCTTTTGATGGACTGTGACACCACCGGCGTGGAGCCCGACTTCGCTTTGGTCAAGTTCAAGAAGCTCGCCGGCGGTGGCTACTTCAAGATCGCCAACCAGTCGATCGAGCCAGCCCTCGAAAACCTCGGCTACACGCCAGAACAGCGGCGTGACATCGTGGACTACGTGGTCGGCACGATGACGCTGGCCGGTTCGCCGCATATCAACAAGGCGTCGCTGACGGAGAAGGGCTTCACGGCCGACGACCTCGAGCGCATCGAGGCGCAGCTCGCCGGCGTGTTCGAGCTCCGCCATGCGTTCAACGTCTTCGTGCTGGGCGAGGAGTCGATGGAGCGCCTCGGCATCGACGAGCACACGTACACCGCGTTCGACTTCGACATGCTGCGGGCGCTGGGCTTCACCAAGACGCAGATCGAGGAAGCGAACCGCGTGATCTGCGGCATGCAGACCATCGAAGGCGCGCCGCACCTGCGTGATGAGGATCTGGCGGTGTTCGACACGGCCAACCGAAACGGCGCCTACGGGCAGCGCTTCATCCCGGCGATGGGCCACGTGATGATGATGGCTGCAGCCCAGCCATGGATCACGGGGAGCATCTCAAAAACCGCGAATCTGCCGAACGAGGCGACCATCGAGGAGATCGAGGAGCTCTACCACGCGTCGTGGGAGTGGGGCCTCAAGTCGATCGCCCTCTACCGGGACGGGTCGAAGGCGTCACAGCCGCTCTCCGCGTCGTCCGACGAAGGCTCGGAGCATGAGGACGACGAGATCGAGGGCCTCGCCGAGGCCATCGAGATCGAAGCGCAGGCTGCCAACGGTCAGATGGTGCCGTTCGTCCCTGCCGCGGGCATGAGCCCGACGCAGGCGTATCACGGCGTTCACCGGCCGCGCTTCCTGCTGCCGGGCCGGCGCACCGGGTTCACCCAGGAAGCCCGCATCGGTGGGCACAAGGTGTTCCTGCGGACCGGCGAGTACGAGGACGGCACGCTGGGCGAGGTTTTCATCGACCTGGCCAAGGAAGGCGCGACGCTCCGAGGCGTGCTCTCGTGCTTCGCCATCGCCGTGTCGAAGGGCCTGCAGTACGGGGTGCCGCTGGACGAGTTCGTCGACACGTTCACGTTCCAGACGTTCGAGCCCCGGGGCATGGTCGAGGGCCATCCCAACATCAAGATGGCCAACTCGATCGTCGACTACGTGTTCCGGGCGCTCGGCATGGAGTACCTCGAGCGGGACGACCTGGTCCAGGTGCCGCCGCAGCGAGAGCTGCCGGAGCCGCCGAAGGGCCTGGCGGTGGACGCCGGCGTGCAGGTGACCTTGGACGAGGCTTTGCGGGAGACCGACATCGACGCCCAGCGGGCCGCGGCCGACTTCGCCGATGCCGAGGGCGGCTCACCGGCCTCGGTGACGGGCCGCCACACGGTGAACCTGATGCCGCAACCGGCGTCAGCGGGTGTGGCGGGCGACCCGTTCTCGGGGAACGGCAACGGCGCAGCGCCGAAGGTGGCCGGCGACGGCCCCGGCACGGCGCGGGCAGCGGTGACGGCCCCGGTGGACACGATGGACCGCGCCCTGGGCGACCTGATGGGCGACGCCCCGTTCTGCGACACGTGCGGCCACATCACCGTGAGGAACGGCTCGTGCTATCGGTGCTTGAACTGCGGGGACTCGAAGGGGTGCAGCTGAGCTGTAATCCGGAAGGGAATCCGTAGGAACGGCATATCGCTGCCTGGGATTTCCAAGCGCTCGTGATCGCCGCACCTAGGAGGCTCCGATCGGCGCCCCGATTCATCTCACTGCATGGCAGGCCCGCTGAGACGCCGACGACGGCAGACCGGATCTGCCGCCCGGCCCGCGGCCCCGTCAATACGGCCCTTCCCTACCGCGCCGCCCGGAGGGTAATCTTGGGGAGCGCGAGGCACGGGCCAAGAGAGTGATGCGCGATGGCAACCGGGGGGCGGTCTGAACGGCCGGCAAGTCGCGGGCGTCCCGGCCAGCGCGCTCCTCCGCACTCCGCGCTGATCGTCGCGCTGCTGGTTGGCGGGCTGGCGGTGCTCGCAGCGCTCCCTGCCTCCAGCCAGACCGTGATCCTCGAGGGCGACCTCTACGTCACCGCCGCACGTGATCACGCCACCGCAGTGTTCCCCGGCGATCCTGTCGACATCACGATCACGGCCGGCAACCGAGGCCCGTCCGGGGCCCTCGCCGCCGACGTCACCGTCGTCCTCGACTCCGGGCTCGTCTACGCCGCAGGCGAACCGTGCGCCGGGCAAAGCGGCCCATGCGTCTACCCGGTGGCCCCACTCCTCGATGGGCCGCTGCCACCGGCGACCATCCAGACCGGGACGACGGTCACCAGCGCCGGGCCCGTGAGCTTCAGCGCTCGTATCGACACCGACGAGCCACACTGGGGCGAGGTCGACCCCACCGACAACGCAACCGGCCCGATCACGATCCCGCGCTCCCCGGCGAGGGTGGCGGCCGTCCTCGACGACGGCGGGGCGGCACCCCGGCTCGGCGAAACCGTCCAGTACACGCTGACGGTGGTCAACGCCGGGGGCGCGCCGGCCCGCTACCAGCCGAACGTCGCCCTCCCGCCCGGCCTGCGGTTCGCCACCACCCCACCTTCGACCGTCGACGTCCCGGCCGGCACCCGGGGCGCCCCGGCGCGGGTCGACATCCCGCTGCTCGTCGAGGTGACGACCGGAGCGCCGACCGTCGTGCAGATCCCGCCGCCGGCCGCCGAGCCGACGCCCGTCAACGGCGGGCCGCTGGGAAGCAACGATGGCTGACCGGTGGGCCGTGTTCATCAGCTCCTCGATGGTCGAGCTGCGCGACGAGCGAGCCGCCCTCTACGACCTCCTCAACGGCGACCGCATGAGCTGGCTCACCGAGGGCTTCATGTACGAGCACGACGCGCCGGCGACACAAGAGAGCCAGCAGGAGCTCTGGCGAGCGGAGGTGCAGCGCTGCCACGTCTTCCTGCCGCTCTTCTGGAAGAAGCTCGGTCCGTGGACCAGGGACGAGTACGACACCGCCACCGGTACCGGCAAGCCGATCTGGGCGTTCGTGAAGGTGGCCGATCCGAAGGAGCCTCGCGACCCGAACCTCGACGAGTTCCTCGACTCGTCCGGCATCAACGACCCGACTCGCAAACCGGGTGCCGCCACCTTCTCGGCGGTCGCCGAGCTGCGCACCAAGGTAGAAGGCAGCCTGAAGCGCCTGCTCGCGCCGCGGGACCGTGCCCCGCCGCCACCACTGGGCAGCTCGGTGGCGGTGGGCGGGCTCCGAGCGGAAGCCACCCCCGACGGGTTCGCCACGAGCCGGGCACGCGGGACCCCTCGGTTCGCACCGCGGCCGCCCAATCGCCGCCGCCGCATCGCCGCACCGCGCGGCGCGTTCGCCGGCCGGGATCGAGAGGTGCACCGCGTGCGCCGCTACCTCGACCCCGACCGCGGCAACCGCCTCGTCGCCGTAGCCGGGCCACCGGCCTCGGGACGCACCACCCTCCTCCGCCACCTCGCCGCCGGCGACCCGATCGACGGATACCCCGACGGCACCTGGCTGGAGCCCGACCCCGAGTCGCTTGCCGGCGATCTCGTGACCGCCGTGTGGGAACTCTTCTACGAGCGGGACGGCGACACCGTCCCCACCCCGGCCGACATGGCCGGGGCCCTGCGCGACCTCCGTGCCCTGATCGTGCTGGAAAACGTCGACGGCCACACCGACCAGCTCGAGCACCTCCTCGGCGTGATGCCGGCGTCGACGTTCGTCGCCACGATGGACGAGCCGGCGCTGGACCGGCCGGCCGACGCCTCCGCCGGGCCGGAGACCGTCGCCGCCGTCGTCGCCCGCCACGGGCGCCTCGTCCGGCTGAGCGGGTTGGACGACGCCGGCGCCGTGCTGCAGCTCTTCGCCGCCCGGTACTTCGGCGAGGAAGGAGCCGCAGTCCCGGAGCAGGCGCGCGCCGACGTCCTCATGCTGTGCAAGGCCGCCGGCAACCTGCCGGGCGCCGTGCGCCGGATCGCCGACGCCGCCGAGAACGCCGCGTGGGAGACCGGCCCCGGCCCGGATCCGGAGCACCTGATCCGCTGGGCCCACGCCGCCGCACTCCAGGAGGACGCCGCCCCCGCGCCGCTGCCGGAGCCCTTCGCAACGCTCGCGGCCGTGGGCGTGCCGATCCCCGACGGCGCACTCGCCCGCATGATGGACGTGAGCGAGCTCGTCGAGGCGCTCGGCGGAAACACGCTCGTTGCCACATCGCCGCGCTACGTGGTGGCGCCGGGGCTCGTCGACGACGCAACCGAAGCGACCATGCACGCCGCCGTCGTCGACGCCGCCCTCGAGTGGGCCGCCACCGCCACCCCCGAGGAGCTGTTCGCCGATCGGGCCTTCATCGAGGTCGTCATTAACTGGGCCGCCGAAGCCGGCCGCTGGAGCGACGTCATCGCGCTGGTGGCAAGGATCGAGGTCCCGCTGGCCCTCGGCGCCCGCTGGGGAGCGTGGCGCCGCATGCTCGAGCTCGGCCTGGAGGCCGCCGGATGGGCGGGCGACGCACGCGCCGCCGCTCGCATGCTGCACCAACTCGGCGTGTGGGAGCAGCTCGCCGGCAGCGCGGCCGTCGCGGTCGATCTCCTGCGCCGCGCCCAGGAGGCACGCGCGGAGATGGGCGAGCGAGCGGCGGCGAAGGTGACCCGGCGCAGCCTGCGCCAGGCCCGCTGGCAGCAGGTGCGGGCCCTGCCATGGGGCACGGTCGCCCTCGGTGCGCTGACCGCGGCGCTGGTGCTCACAGCACCCGGAGCACTGCGGGGCCACTCCCCGATCGGGCATTTCACCACCGAGTTCCCGCCGGTGGAGGTCCCCCGCCAGCAGGGCGACCCGCCCCCGTTCGAGGTCGTCGTCGTCGGGCCCTTCGACTCGGACCGGGTCGTGAGCATGTCGATGACCGCCACCGGCGACGCCGACCTGTGCGTGTACCGGGTGGCCGGCAAGCCGGTCCTGCCGGTGGACGCCTGCCTGCTGGGGCCCGGCACCGTGCATCCGCTCGCCGCCCCCGCCCCCGCCGTCGGCCTCGTGCCCGGCCAGCCCGTCGCGGCGGCAGCCGACGAGGCATGCGAGCCGTCGCGGCACGGCGATGACACCGCCAGGTTCTCGGTGCCGCGCGGCACCAGCTGCCACGTCACGCTCCGCTTCGACCCCCGCGACCCCGAACCGAGGACCTTCGCAGGCCAGGTGGTCTTCGACGCCGGGGCCGACTCGTTCGACGGGACGCTACGCGGCCGGACCGTGCTCAGCGGGGACATGCCCGGCATCACCGTGTCGAAGCTGGCCGACGCCGACGGCGATGGCACGTACGGAGGCCGGGAGCACGCCGTCCAGCCGGGCGACCGGGTCACGTTCCGGGTGCTGGTGGCCAACAACGACGACGAACCGTTCGACCTGCTCAGGATCGTCGACAGCCAGCTCGGGGCGCCTACATGCCGGGAGGGCGCGCTGCCGATGCCCGTGCCGGCCGGCGGGACGACGCAGTGCACGTACGAGGCCGCGGCGACGCCATTCGGCGTCGAGGACTACCAGAACGTCGCCACGGCGGTCGTCGCCACCGACGATGGGAGCGAATGGGCGCGGTCGGGCCTGGCTACCGTCGCATTCGCCGGCCCGGTGGAGGTGGAGCTGCTCGTCGACGCGGACGGGGACGGGCGGTTCACCGTCGCCGAGGCGTACCCTCCGCCCGATCCGGGCCCCGTCCCCCACCGGGTCGCCATCCGCGGCGACCCGGCGCTGCGGGTCGCCTCGCTGCAGGACGCCGCCGGGGCCGACCTCACCGCGCTCCCAGGCTCCACCTGCCGCGCCGGCCTGCCGCTGCCATACACGTGCAGCTTCGGCGTGACCGTCGACCCGGCCGCGCCCGGCCCGCATCGCACCACGGTCGCCGTGCGGCTCGACCCGCCGCTCGCATCGCCGTACGAGGCGGCCGCAGACATCCGGCCGGTGGTCGTGGACGTCGCCAAATCCGTCGACGCCGACGGGGACGGGGAGTTCAGCCCGGACGAGGCGACGATCGCCGGTGAAGGGCTGCGGCAGTTCGAGGTGACGGTCGGCAACCACTTCACCCAGAGCCTCGTGCTGGAGGGCATCTCCGACAGCGCTGCCGGCGACCTCGCCGCGTTCGGCTGCGAGACGGGCACCCGCATCCCGCCCGGCGGCACGTACGACTGCCGGTTCACCGCGCCGGTCGCGGCCGGCGAGCACAGCTGGCACCTCGACACCGTCACCGCCAGCCTGCGGGGGCCGAGCTTCACGACCAGCCGCACGTCGAACCCAGCCGTGGTCAGGTTCCACCGCCCCACGACCCTCGACGTGGTCGAGCCGGAGGCACCGGAAGGAGCGGCGCAAAACATCGAGCTGCCGGTGACGGTGCAGGGCACCTCGCGTCCGGTGGTGCTCTCGTTCGAGGCTGCGGGCGCCACGTCGACCACGTGCGGGGAGGGCGTGAGGCTGAGCCCGGGCGGGAGGCACGCCTGCGCGGTCACCGTGCGGGCCGGCGGGGACGCCGGCGCCGTGGTCGGCGCGGGCGAGCTCGCGCTGACGGTCCGGGGCGGCCCCGAGTCGGTGACCGTCGAGCACCCGCTGCGCGTCGCGTTCGCCAATGTCCGACCGTCGCTGCGGGTGCAGGTCGACGGCCCGGCGACCGCCGCGGCCGGGGCGACGGTCCCACTCGAGGTGACGGTCACCAACCGGTCGGTCGCCACCGACCCGGTCGACGTCGCGTTCCCCGGCGGGCACTGCCCACCGGGGCAGGCGCTGGCACCAGGCCGCAGCAACACCTGCCGCTTCCTGTACCCGGTCGGACAGGCAGCCGGAGAGGACGTGGTGCGCGTGGCGGCACGCGCCACCGACGACGAACGCAGCACCGCGACCGCCGCCGGCAGCCACGCCATCCGGGTGCTCGCGCCGCCCCGCATCGAGGTCGAGGTGGAGACCGTGCCGGCGAGCTCGGTGGGGTTCGTCGTCAGCGGCCTTCCCGCCGGACCGGCCACCGTCCGCCATGGGCAGCCGGTGGTCGTGCCCGTATCACCAGGCGACTACACCGTGGCGCTGGGCGGCCCGGGAACCGACCCGGCCTTGTGGTCGCCGGCCGGGGTGACCTGCACCGGCGACCCCGGCCGCGACACCGGCGCGGGCGCCCTCCCGGGATCGGCCGCGTACCGGATCGCCGCCGGTGACGGCCACGTCTCCTGCACGTTCCGCTACGTGGGGGTCACCGGCGTGGTCGACGTCACCCCCGAGTACCTCGCTTTCGGCGAGGTGGCGGTAGGCGACCACCTCCGCCTCGACGTGACCGTCGCCAACGTCGGGACGGCGACCGCCCACCTCTCCATCACCGCAGCGCCGCCCGGCTTCACGGTCGCCAACGGGTGCGCGGACGTGCAACCCGGCGCCACCTGCGCGCTCGGCGTCACGTTCGCCCCGGCCGAGGCGGACGGCGGCGTCCCCCGGCTGGGCTTCGTCGAGTGGGCCGGGCCGGGCGGCGACGACCGGGTGCTGGTGTCCGGCACCGGCCGTTGAGCCGCAGCCGCCAGGAATATGCACCGCCAGGCCGGCGTTCCGGCCACCGATGCCCCGACTGCTCGCGCCCATCGCCGCCATGCTCCTCGTCGTGACGGCCTGCGGCGACTCCGGCGCGACGGGATCGACGCTCGCCACGCTCGACAGCGGCAGCTCCGAGACCCTGGCGTCGCCAGCCGTCACGGCCCCCGCCACCCAGGGCCCGGAAGCCCCGCTGCCCGAGTCCGACTACCCCGACGTCGTCGTCACCGACCTCGCCGACACCAGCGAAGTCAACCTCAAGGAGCTGGCCCTCGAGCAGAACCCGGTGCTGCTGTGGTTCTGGGCACCCCACTGACCCACCTGCCGTCGGGAGGCTCCCGACGTCGAGCAGTTCGCTCGAGCACACGCAGATACGGTGACGGTGGTCGGGCTCGGCGCCCAGGACAGCCTCGGCATGGCCCAGGACTTCGTCGAGGACTACGGCACCCACTCGTTCCGCATGCTGTACGACGACTCGCTGGCCTCGTGGGCGGCGCTCGGCGTGCGCGGCCAGCCGATCGCGATCCTGTTCGACACCGCCGGCAAGGGCCGGTTCATCTGGTACGGCCCGTTCAACCAGGCGGAGGTGCTGGAGGCTGCCGCCCAGTTGTAGCGGGGCAGTCAGCAGCGCGCCGCAGCGCCCCGCACGCCTCGACGAGCGGGTCATCACGAGGTGCGGCCGGCGCCCCACCCACCGACCTCGCCCGCCCCTCAGAAGGCCGGCGCCAGCCCCTCGAACATCGGGAAGTGCCGCACGTTCAGCGTCAGCAGCTCGGCACCGGCGAGGGTCGCGGTCGCCGCGATCAGGTAGTCGGCCAGATCGACGCCGGGATGCGACGCCCGGTACCGGCGCAGCAGCCGACCGGCCTCCACCGCCACGGCGTCCGATACCGGCAGCAGGTCGAGCGCCGCGAACATGCGGGCCACCGCACCCCGCTCGCCGCTGCGCATGCCGCCCTCGATCTCGACCCGGGACACGACGGAGGCGGCGGCACCGTCGGACGCCACCGCGGAACGCACCAGCTCGGTGGCCGGCTCCACCCCGCGCAGGTGCGCGATCAGCACCGTCGAGTCGAACAGCGCGCTCACAGCCCCAGGTCCTCCAGCCGAGTCTCCATCGGCGCACCGCGCACCGCGGCCAGCCACTCCGGCCAGTCGGGTGCGTCGGCCAGCACGCCCGCCGATGCGTCGATGGCGGCCACCCGTGCCGCCGCGCCGTCGTCGATGCCGAGCGCCTCGTCCAGCACGCGGCGGATCACCTCGGCCTTGCTGACCCCGAGATCGGCCGCCTGCCGGGCGATCTCGGCGTGCTGGCGTTCGGTGAGGTAGATCTGCGTCCGCTTCACCGGCGCAGTATACATCATGCGTATACATCGCAGCAGCACGTCGGCACGGGCCCGGTCCATGCACGCGACCGTACGAGCCGGGCACGACAGAAACGCGTGACGTAGGATCACGGCGAGCGGGAGGAGGGGGTGCACCGATGGTCAACGACGCGGCCACGTCCCGGCCGTCGCCCAAGCAGGCGATCGTCGTGATCCACGGCATGGGCGAGCAGCGGCCGCTCGACATGCTGCGGGCGGGGGCCAACGCCGCGATCCCGCCCCGCCAGGACGGGCCCCGACTCATCTCCCGGCCCGACAAGGTCACCGACGGCTACGACGCCCGCCGCTACCTGGCC
>JBFKDA010000072.1:0-11396 GCA_041619955.1 Acidimicrobiia bacterium
AGACCAGGGGTAGCGACACCGTCGCAGTCCCAATCGCCCATGAACGGGATATCCATCGGGTTGCCATAGAAGAAGCTGGTCACTTCCCCCGCTGCATCCCGCAGATGCCACTTCCCCTGCTCCGGGTCGACCAGACCAACGTCATCCCTGGGAAGCCCCCCGGCCCGAAGCTGCGGCTCCGCTGCTGTCAGTACCAACCCAGCAAAGGTCGCGAGGGCCAGACCAACGACACCCCCCAACCGATGAGAGACATTCATACGCGATCCCCGTCGAAGCAACCGTAGTGGCGCCAAGAAGGCCGCGTCGTGGCGACTTGCTTATCCGCAACACACGCTGGGCGAAGCACTGGGTCCAACCGTCGTCCGGGCACACGCCGCGATCGAAGGCTTGCTGAGCCGCCCTGGGTTCACTGGAGACTCGTTGGCGTGAGTCCATCGTGGCGGCTGGGCTGGCGTCACGGCAGCGGGCACCCCCTTCTCGGCTGGGGGAGCGTGGCCGATACGTTTGAGGAGTCGGCGATGGTTGAACCAGTCGACCCATTCCAAGGTGGCGTGTTCGACGTCGTCGAGAACACCGACCCGATCACACATGACGTAACGGCTCGAGTCACCAACGACGAGCACGGTTGTTGGTGGCGGCTGCGGCGTTCACGGCGAACTCGCGCTCCAGGTTCGAGTCCTCGGCGGACTTCGCTGATCAGGGCCCGCCGGGCAGTGCCAGAGCGCCGAACACCTGATCCGGGCGATATCACGCCGCGACCCAAGCAGCGCCGAGCGGCACGTCGGCGCTCGCTGTTTCGGCCCAGATCAAGAGAATTGACATCGTCGACACGAACCGTCTCGCCCGCCGATCAGTCCCCCACGAACTCGTCCCACCTGGCCGCCGCCATCTCGTCCCATGCCGCCAGCGCCGCCTGCGCCGCAGTCACCGCCTCCGCCCGAGACGCCAGCAGGCGCTCGGCCGCTGCGGCGATCGCCCGGGGGTTGTCGTGCTCGCCCACCGTGGTCAGCTCCCACAGCTCGGGCTGGTCCCGGAACAGGGCCGACGTGCGGGACAGCAGGCAGGGGACGCCGGCCAGGTAGGACTCGGCGGGCGTGGTCGGCTGGCACTCCGACAACGTCGCGTACAGGTTCAGGTCGACGCTGCCTTGCAGCCGCACGAACTCCTCCCAGCGCTGCTCGCCGTGCGCCACCAGCGGCAGGTCGCCGAGGTACTGCACGTCGGGGATCTCCATGACGTGGATACGCGCCGCACCGAGCATCCCCGCCGCCACGACCTGCGGGACGAGGTTCTTGCGCCAGAACGACGCGCCGAACACCCCCACGTCGAGGCCGGAGCCCAGCACCCGCGGCTCGAACTCCGGCAGCTCGGGGATGCGGTTCGGCACGTAGGAGACGTCGAAACCGAGCGCGGCGAACCCCTCGGCGACGCCCTCCTTCACGAAGCCCAGCCGGCCGACCGTGCCGGCACGGGCCAGCAGCAGCGCCTGCTCGGCCACCCTCGCCTCCCCGGCCTCCGCGCCGTGCTGGGTGGGCGACGAGTGCAGCACCAGCCGGGTTGCCAGCCCCTGCGCCGACGCCTGCTCGAGCAGCCGGCCGCTGCCCGGCGGGAAGCCGTGCACGACCAGCACCTCGCCGCCCGCCTCGACCAGGCGAGCCGCCAGCTCGGCGGCGGCCGGCCCGGCATCCTCGGTCTCGATCACCGGCACCCGGAACGAGTGGGCCGCCGCGCGCACGCCCCGCCAGTGGGGATGGCAGAGCACCACGACCCGGGCGTCGAGGCCCTCCCAGCCGCCCGGCGGCGACGGCACCACCGGCTCTTCCCGGCGGCGGAAGATCACGCCGTCTCCAGCAGCCGCCGTAGCGCCGCCACCGACCGCATGCTGGCCGAGCCGTCCCCATACGGCGAGGGCAGCGTGGCCAGCCGGGCCCGCAGCCCGTCCACATCGGCGGCCCACGAACGCGCTAGCTCGCCGAGCGCCGGCCCGGGCTCGACCAACTCGGCGAACGTGCCCTGCACCTCGGGACGCTCGGTGGAGCGCCGCACGACGATGACGGCCCGCTTGAGCACCGATACCTCCTCCTGCACGCCGCCCGAGTCCGACACGGCAAACGCGGCCTCGGCCAGCAGCGCCAGGAAGCGCAGGTAGCCGGCGGCGGGGATCACCCGCAGCTCCCCCAGCAGGTCGCCGAGCCCGAACTCCTCGACCCGCGCCCTGGTGCGGGGATGAATGGGCAACACCACCGGGAGCGGCAGCCCCGCGAGCTCGGCGAGCACCGTTGCCAGCTTCGCCCGGTCGTCGACGTTCTCGGGTCGGTGGATGGTCGCCAGCACGAAACGGGCCGGTTCCAGCCCCAGCTCGTCGAGCACGGCACGGCGGGCCTCGGCGTCCGGCAGGAGCTCGATGACCGCCTCGACCACCGTGTTCCCGGTCACCACCACCCGGTCGCCACCGATGCCCTCGGCGGCGAGGTTGGCGCGGTTGACCTTGGTGGGCGCCAGGCACAGGTCGGCGAGGTGGTCGGCGACCACCCGGTTGTGCTCCTCCGGCATGCGCCGGTCGAAGCTCCGCAGCCCGGCCTCGACGTGGACCAGCGGCACCTCCCGGGCGTTGGCGGCGATCGCCCCCGCCAGCACCGCGTTGGTGTCTCCCTGCACCACGACGGCCGCCGGACGATCAGCGGCGAACAGCTCGTCCAGCCCGCGGATCCCCTCAGCGATCTGCGCCGCCCGGGTTGTGCCCCCGACGGCGAGATGGGCGGCCGGCGCCGGCAGCCGCATCTCGTCGAAGAACACGTCGGAGAGGTTCGGGTCGAAGTGCTGGCCGGTGTGGATGATCCGCGCCGCGTCGCCCAGCAGCCGCACGATCCCCGCGAGCTTCAGCACCTCGGGCCGGGTACCGAGCACCACGGCGACGCTGCTGGGCTCGAGGTCTGGGGGCATCGGCTCACTTTCGAGGTCGGTGGTACCCGGTACGCTCCGGCCGGCATGCTAGAGCTGATCGCCAAGGCCCCCCAGGGAGCGCTCCTCGCGCTCGTCGGCTGGAACCTCGCCACGTCCGTCGCGGGCTGGCCAGAGCCCCGGCCGGCGCCGGCCGGGAGCCGCAACCGGCGGTTCCGGGTAGTCATACCCGCCCACGACGAGGCGGCGGTGATCGGGCGGCTGCTCGCCGACCTGACCATTCAGGACTACCCCGCCGACCTCGTCGAAGTCGTGGTGATCGCCGACCGGTGCACGGACCGAACGGCGGAGATCGCGCAGGCCGCCGGCGCAACCGTCGCGGAGCGGCAGGACGGGCCCGAAGGCAAGGGCGCCGCGATCGCCTGGCACCTCGGGCAGCGGGCGCTGCCGCCCGAGACGGCTCTCGTCGTCGTGGACGCCGACAACCGCGTCCCGGCGGAGTTCCTGGCACGTCTGGCCGACGAGGTCGACGCCGGCAGCGAGGCGCTGCAGGTCTACCTCGACGTGACCAACCCGGACGAGTCGCTGCTCGCCACCGCGTCGGCGCTCACCTACTGGGCGGGCAACCGGATGGTGCAGCAGGCACGGCGGCGGCTCGGCTGGCCGGCCGACCTGGGCGGTACCGGCATGTGTCTCACCCCGGGGGCGCTCGACGCGGCCGGCGGCTTCACGGCCGACCTCACCGAGGACGCCGACCTCGGCGTGCGGCTGGCGCTGGCGGGCTACCCGGTGGCGTGGGTCCACGGCGTCCGGATTCGCGACGAGAAGCCGGCGACGGTGGGCGTGGCGATGCGCCAGCGGGCGCGGTGGATGGCCGGCAAGCGGGCGGTGGCCCGCCGCCGGGTCCCGGAGCTGCTGCGGCGGACGGTGGCGAGGCGCGACCCGGCCAGCCTCGACCTGGCGCTACGCCTGGTCCAGCCGGGCCGGTCGTTCGTCGCCCTCGCCTCGGCCTCGCTGGCGGCAGCGAGCGCCGCCAGCGGCAGCCGCCTGCTCCTGCCGTGGCCGCTGTGGGCAGGGGCGGCCGCAGCGCAGCTCGTCCTGCCGGTGGCGTTCCTCGCCCGGGACGGCGTCCCGGCTCGCTACCTCGCCAAGTACCCGCTGGTGACGCTCCTCGCCGCGCTGTGGGTGCCGATCCGCCTCGCCAGCCGCCGGGTCGACCGCTGGTACCACACGCCTCACCGCGGCAGCTGATCGCGCCTCCGCACCAACCCCCACACCAGCCCGGCCCCGTAGCTCAGGTGCATCACCGCGGCGGCGAAGATCACCAGCGGCCCGAGCCGACCTGCCGGCACCGCGGCCACCACCAGCACCGCCAGCCAGGCGGCCAGCAGCGCCGGGAACAGCCACCACCAGGGGGTCGCCACCGAGAGCACCGCTGTCACCGGCAGCGCCAGTACCAGCGCCAGCGGCGCCGCCGGGCGCGCCGACGGCCACCGCCCGTTCACCCACAGCAGCTCCCCCTTCGCCCAGCCGTACCGGAAGTACTGGCGGGCCAGCGACCGCAGGGTATGCCGGGGCCGGTACGTCGACCGGATCGCCGGGTCCAGCAGCACCAGCCGGCCCTCCATCCGCCACCGGTGGTAGAGGTCGGCGTCCTCGCCGGCCCCCGACGGGAACGCCCGCAGGCCGCCGATGGCGAGGTAGTCACTCCGCCGGAACGCGCCGAGGTACACGGTGTCGGCGGGGCCGGGGGCGGCGTCGGTGCGGA
This sequence comes from Acidimicrobiia bacterium, assembly GCA_041619955.1. Lineage (GTDB taxonomy): Bacteria > Actinomycetota > Acidimicrobiia > Spongiisociales > JAOTWH01 > JBFJZV01. The sequence goes on from JBFKDA010000072.1 coordinate 4,670, forward strand.
ACTTGGCCGGCCCCATGGTCACCTTCGAGGCCATCGCCGCCGTCACCGCCCGTCCCCGCCGGTTGCTGCCCACCGGCCGGATCGGCCCGCCGACCGCCACCGCCTCTGCGCCCAGGAGCGCGTCGACCGAGCGCCGGACGTAGTCGGGGGCGTAGGTGGTGTGGGCATCGGCCCGCACGAGGATCTCCCCCGCCGCAGCCTCGGCGGCCAGGTTCAGGCCGTGCGACTGCCGCCGCTGCGGGTTGTCGATCACCGTCAGCCCGGGGAGCCGCTCCTGCCAAGCCGCGAGCCGCGCTCTCGTGCCGTCGGCGCTGCCACCCTCGGCCACCACCACCGTCAGCTCACCGCCATAGTCCTGCGCCGCCAGCGACTCGAGGCACGCGTCGATGTGGTCGACCTCGTCGAGGACGGGGAGGATGACGGTCACGGGCGGCGGCACCTGCCGGAGCCTACCGAGGGGCCGCCCAAGCCCTCCGGTAGGGTTGCTCGGTGACCGCCACCGAAGCCGGCGCTCCCCCGATCGACCTGGCCCGCCGGGCATGGGAGCGGCCGGTGTTCCTCACGATGATCGTCCTGCTTCCGCTGCACACGGTGGCGGTGGATGCCTGGGTGTCGTGGCGGCCGTTCCTCTTGCTGCTCATCGTCCTCGCGCTCGCCGACGCGGTCGCCGGATGGCGGGCGCGGGTGTGGCCGTGGCACGTCGCCGCGTCGCTCGGCGGCGCGGCCCTCCTCGCCGGCACCGCCCTGAGCTGGCCAGGCACGCAACACGCCGCCCGCTTCGCGGCGCTATGGCTGGCGCTCGGGGTGGGGCTGGCGCTGCTGCTCGTCACCGAGCGGCGGGTCCGGGAACCGGGGATGGCCGACTCGGTGCTCAACGCGGTCTACTGGTCGGCTGCCGCCCTCGCCGTAAGCGCGGTGGTGCTGGGCCTGGTGACCGTCGGGGCGTTCGGGCAGGGCGCCCTCGATGCGGTCAACGACCTGCCGCTGGTCGACCGGATCGGCAAGCCCACCTACCTGGACGAGGGCTTCGTGGCGCTCACCGGCTGGCACCAGGACCCGGGCTATGCGGCGGCGTGGATGAACCTGTGGGCGGTGCTCGCGCTGGCGTGGATCGCGCGGCGGCCGGACCAGGGCCGGCCGTGGCTCGACGCCGCGGTGTTGGGCGGGCTGGGGTTCGGCGTGGTGATGACGTTCAGCCGCACCGGCTGGCTCGGCTTCGTCGTGGCGGTGCCGGTGGCGCTGGTCGTGCTGATCCGGCGCCATCCGGAGCGGCGGCGGGACCTGGCGATCGCCATCGGGGGCGGGGCGGTGGTGGCGCTCGCGCTGCTGGGGGGCATCGCGCTCGCCGACCGCAACGGCGTCGCCGGCGATCTCGACGACCAGTTCGCGTTCCGGCTCGGGCAGGGGGCCGAGCTGGGGGTGGTCACCGGGCCCGGTGAGGGGGCGGCGGTCCCGTACGAGCCGGACGTCCGGTCGGAGGTGTGGCCGGTGTACGTCGACTTCTTCGAGGACGACCCGCTGCGGGGAGCCGGCCTCGGCACCGGCTGGGCGCTGCCCGGGGTGCAGGAGCCCCACAACCTCGTGCTTCAGCTCCTCGGCGAGACCGGGCTCGTGGGCCTGGCCGGGTTCCTCGTGCTGCTCGGCGTGATCGTGGCCCGGGGGGCAGGCCACCTCGGCTGGCTCGCACTGTTCACCGCGCTGCTGCCGGCGGCGACCCAGACGGTGCTATTCGAGCCGACCTGGTGGTTCGCAGCCGCCCTGCTGCTCGCCGGCGGCACTATCGTCGCCCGCCCCCACGTGCGATGACCAGGCCCGCATTCCTCCCACCCGGCACCTCCGCCGCGCCGCGACGCGGCTCGGGGACGCGCGCCATGGTCGTCGGCGCCGCGGTGAGTGCGGCCGGGGCGATCGTATTCCAGCTCGTCGGCGCCCGCGGCCTCGGCGAGGTCGACTTCGCGCCGATCGCGCTGCTGTGGACGATGCAGTTCCTCGGGTTCACCGTGCTGTACACGCCGGTGGAGCAGCTCATCATCCGCCGGCTCACGCTGTCGGGCGGGCGGGCGGATGCGCTGCGCAACACGGCCTTGCCGGCGGGCGTGGTCGTGATCGGCGGGGCCGCCCTCGCAGCCGGGTTCGTGGCGGCCAACCAGAGCTCGTTCCAGGACCGCCTCGCGTTCATCGGCGTGGCGTTCGCGCTGTTCATCTCGCTCGGCGCCTACGCCGTGGCGCGCGGCTTCATGGCGGGCCGGGGCCGCTTCGCCGACTACGGGGTGGCAGTGGGCCTGGAGGCGGTCTCCCGGATCGTGCTGGCCGCGCTCGTCGTCGCCTTCACCGCCACCAGCGTCTCACTGGCCTGGGCGCTGGCGATCGCCCCGCTGGCGGCACTCGTGGTCCGCCCGTTCCGACGGCCCACCGCCCACGAGGTGGAGGCGCAGCCCGACCTGACCTCGACCGGCGGCTTCCTGGCGGGGATGCTGATCGCGACGTCGGCGTCGCAAACGATCCTCGCCGCCGGGCCGCTCGTCGTGGACGCGCTGGGCGCCACCGAGGCCGCGGTCACCACGTTCTTCGTGACCTTCACCCTGTTCCGGGGCCCGCTCACGGCCTCGTACAACTTGCTGGCCCGGGTACTGCCGTGGTTCACGGCCACCGCGGCCCGCGGCGAGGACCAGCGGCTCGGGCGGGTGGCCCTGCTGGCGGGGGCGGGCACCGTGGTGGCCGCCGGCCTGGCCGCGGCGATCGCGGCGGTCGTCGGGCCGCCGGTGGTGGAGATCCTGTTCGAGGTGCGGCCCACCGGCGGGCTGGCGGCCCTGGCCGCCGGCGGCGTGGTGCTGGGCGCAGTGGCGCTGTTCATGGGCCAGGTACTGGTGGGGCGGGGTGCCACGGCCCGCCTGGCGGTCGCGTGGGTCGCGGCGCTGGCGGTCGCGGCCGTGGTGCTGGTGGTGGTGGAGGCCTCGCCGTCGATGCGGACGGCCTGGTCGGTCGTGGCCGGGGAGGGCGCGGCACTCGTCGCCACGCTGGTGGCGGTGGTCCGCCGCCGGCCGACCGTTCAAGGAGGTCGCCCCTCCCGCCGATAGGTCCCTCGTGGAGAGGGACAGCCGCCGCCGGCGGCGGAGGAGCGCGCGGCTGGCAGCCGCATTGCTGGCGTTGCTGCTCGTGGCGCCCGCGCCTGCGGCGGGGCAGGAGGGTGAGCCGCCGCCGGCCGAGCCGCCCCCCGAAGTCCACCCGATCGTCTTCCCGGTTGCCGGGCCCAACCACTACACCGATACCTGGGGCGCCCCGCGTTCCGGCGGCCGCCACCACGAGGGCACCGACATCATGGCCGACAAGATGGTGCCGGTGGTCGCCGCCGCCTCCGGCACGGTCGGGTGGATGCACGACACCCAGGGCGGTAAGTGCTGCGCGATGGCCCTGGAGCACGACGACGGCTGGGCCACGTGGTACATCCACCTCAACAACGACACGCCCGGCACCGACGACGGCCTGGGCTGGGGCTTCGCCGACGGCATCGCCAGCGGCGTCCACGTCGAAGCCGGCCAGCTCATCGGCTGGGTGGGCGACAGCGGCAACGCCGAATGGACCGCCCCGCACGTCCACTTCGAGCTGCATCGGCCCGACGGCACCAAGATCAACCCGTACCCGAGCCTCCGCGCCGCGGTCGAGGTAACGACGCCCGGCGGCCCGGCGGCATCGACCGCGCCGCTGTGCCCCGACGGGGCGCAGTGCGACGGGATCGCGCTGGTGGACGACGGCGCCGCGTTCCGCCTGTACCGGGCGATCGAGGACGTGCTGCCTGCCGACAGCTTCGTCTACGGCAACCCGGGCGACGTGCCGCTGCTGGGCGACTGGGACTGCGACGGCACCCGCACCCCGGCGATGTACCGCCCCACCAACGGGTTCATGTACCTCCGGAACTCGAACACGCAGGGGATCGCCGACGTCGAGTACTTCTACGGCGACCCTGCCGACGTGCCGCTGGCCGGCGACTTCGACGGCGACGGCTGCGACACGCTGGCGATCTACCGGGCCGACGAGGGCAAGATCTACGTGAAGAACTCGCTCGGTACCGGCGTCGCCGACCTCGACTACTTCTTCGGCAACCCGGGCGACAAGCCGTTCGTCGGCGACTTCGACGGCGACGGCGTGGACACGGTCGGCCTGCACCGCGAGTCGACCGGCTTCGTCTACTTCCGCAACTCGCACACGTCGGGCCCGGCCGACGACGAGTTCTTCTACGGCGACCCCGGCGACCAGATCCTCGCGGGCGACTGGGACGGCAACGGCGACGACACCGTCGCCATCTACCGCCCGGCCGACGGGAAGATCTACTACCGGATGACCAACGACGCCGGGTTCGCCGACCACGTGCAGCCGGTGGGCGACGTGGTGGCCGCCCTGCTCGCCACCGGCGCGCCCCCGGTGGCCGCCGACGAGGAGCCGGCCCCTGACGAGCCTCCCGCGCCGGACGAGGCGCCCGCGCCGGTGCTGGCCGCCGCGGGCGACATCGCCGACTGCGCCGGCTACGGCGCCGAGCAGACCGCCGCGATACTCGACGGCGTGTTCCGCGACGGCGCCGACGGGGTGGTGGCGCCACTCGGCGACCTCGCCTACGCCGCCGGCACCGCCGCCGAGTTCGCCGACTGCTACGACCCCACCTGGGGACGGCACCTCGACATCACCCGGCCGGCGGCAGGCGACCACGACTACGGCACGCCCGGGGCCGCCGGCTACTTCGACTACTTCGGCGCGGGCGCCGGCTCGCCAGGTGAGGGGTGGTACTCGTACGAGCTCGGCGAGTGGCACGTGGTGGTGCTCAACAGCAACTGCGCGGAGGTCGGCGGGTGCGACGACGGGTCGCCGCAGCTCGACTGGCTGCGGGAGGACCTGGCCGCATCGTCCGCCGAGTGCACGGTGGCCTACATGCACGGGGCACGGTGGAGCTCGGGCCCGCACGGCGGCGACGCGTCGCTCGACGAGATCTGGGCGGCGCTCGCCGAGGGCGGCGTCGAGGTGCTGCTCGGCGGACACGACCACATCTACGAGCGGTTCGCGCCGCGGGACGCAGCCGGCGAAGCGGCGACCGACGGCCTCCGCCAGTTCGTCGTCGGCACCGGCGGCCGCAGCCTCTACGCCATCGCCGACCCACCCACCGACCACAGCGAAGCCGCGCACAACGGGGCGTTCGGAGTGCTGGTGCTGACGCTCGAGGAGGGCCACTACCACTGGAGCTTCGAGCCGGTCGACGGGTCGGACTACGCGGATACCGGCGAAGCTGGATGCAGCTGAGCCGGCTCTGCTCTCTCCCCCACGGCGGGAGAAGACGGCCCGGCAGCCCGGCCGGGCGCGCAGCTATCATCCCGGCCGCATCGAGACACCGGGGCCAGGGGAGGCAACACACGATGGCAATTGCGAAGTCCACCGAGCAGATGTTGCAAGAGGTCTACGCCGACGGCCGGGTTTCGGTCGGCGAGTTCCGGCAGCTGCGCGACACGGCCGACGAGAAGTGCGCGGCGGTGGAGGCGCAACTCGGCCGCAACAACGACCTCACCGCCCTGCAAAAGTCGGCGGACGTCACCGTGCAGCTCATGCAGAACGTGGCGATCGACATCGAGCGCGAGGATCTCTCCGACCTGGGCCAGGCGATGGTCCTGGACGCGATGCAGGCGCAGTTCGCCTACCTCCGCGCCGCGATCGACATGGTGGGCCAGGCCCTGTTCCCCGCCGGGCCGGTCGGGGACCTGCCCGACTGAACGGTTTCGCCGCCGCTCAGAAGCCGATCGCGGCGATCGGGGTGGTGCGCGCCACCTGGGGCGGCGCCGCCATCAGCGGCCCGAACGACTCCATCGCCGCCTGCATGGCCGGGGACTGGCCGTGCTGCTGCATCGACTCCTCGTCGGCCATCAGCGCGAAGAACCGGAACGTGTCCCCCTCCCCCCGGTGGTAGGAGTAGATCTCGACGCCGGGCTCGTCGGCGGCGGCGTCGACCATCGCGGCCAGCACCTGCTCCATCTCGTCGGCCTTACCCTCCTGGCAGGTGATGGTCCCGAACATCGATACCTTGCTCATCGTCGCTCCTCGTCGCCGTCGGTCGTCTGCACCCGTACCCGCCGCGCCTGCCCGGCCGTCAGCGGCGCGGCTTGCGCTTGAGGTCGAGCACCGCGTGGCCGTTGGTGTCCGGGAACGACACAGCGTAGGGCGGGTTCTTCTTCCTGACGTCGTCCAAGCCCCACGTCTCGGTCCGGGCGCAGTCGTAGTTGAAGACCAGCTCCGGCTCGGTGCCGCCGGCGTGGATGATCCGCCCGATCGCCTCGTTGTCCGGCAGCTTGTGGATGTCGCCGTTGCACGAGATGAGGTAGCGGTCGCAGTCGAGCAGCTCGAGCATCTCCAGGTTGGTGTTGCCGCGGCTGCCGTGATGCGCCACCTTGAGCGCGTCGAGGCGGAGCCGGTCGAGCTCCCGGTCCCGCAGCAGCCGCTCGATCGTGAGATTGAGCACCTTGGGCACGCCGTCCCCGGTGAACAGCACCGCCTTGCCGTCGTACTCGGCGAGGAACGCGATGCTCGCCGCGTTCGGGATGCTGCCGTCGGTACGGAACGGCGTCGCAGCCAGCTTCGCGGCGTCGGTTTCCGTGACCGGCGTGCGCGCCAGGAAGCGGCGGTACTGCGCATGTGCACCCGGCCGTAGCCCGTGGCGAGCCAGCTCCTTCGACCACTTGCGCCGCAGCCGCGC
>JBFKDA010000073.1:0-11303 GCA_041619955.1 Acidimicrobiia bacterium
GCGGCTGCCGCCCGCCGGGGGGTGCTGGGAGGACGAGGCCCCGGCGGGCGGCGAAAGCAAAACTGCGACGCCGCCTCGCCCACCGACGGCGCCTGGTCCTTACGCAGTTCCCCCCCATCCGCTCCTTAAGGGTTCCCCGCAAGTAGCCGCGCGTTCCATGATTTCTGAGAAATCTCGCGAAACCGGGCAGATGGGGTCGCGCGCGCCGCCGGGTCCTCCCGCCGCCTCTACGGGGTGCGAACCCCGGGTCGCCGCTTGCATCCGCCGGCGGCGGGCGCCTGGCTACTCTCCTCGCCGTGCCTGCGCTGGAGCACGTGGCCTCGGGCAAGGTCCGGGAGATCTATGCGGTCGACGACGACCGGCTGCTGATCGTCGCCACCGACCGCATCAGCGCCTACGACGCGATCCTGCCCGACCCGATCCCCGACAAGGGCAAGGTGCTGACCGGCCTCAGCAAGTTCTGGTTCGACCACCTCGACACTCCGCACCACCTGATCTCTACCGACCCGCGGGATCTGCCGGACGGCGCCGAGCCCGGCCGCTCCATGCTGGTCCGCCGGGCCCAGGTGATCCCGATGGAGTGCGTGGTGCGGGGCTACCTCTACGGCAGTAGCTGGCGGGAGTACGCCAGGGGCGGCGGACCCACCACCGAGCACCTGCCCGCCGGCCTGCAGATGGCCGACCGCCTGCCCGAGCCGATCTTCACGCCGGCCACCAAGGCCGAGTCCGGCCACGACGAGAACCTCACCGAGGCTGGCGCCCGGGACCTCGTCGGCGACGATCTCTACGACGAGCTGCGACGGCGCAGCGTCGCCATCTACCTGGCCGGCGCCGAACACGCTGCCGCCCGCGGGGTGATCCTCGCCGACACGAAGTTCGAGTTCGGCCACGCCGACGGCGACCTCGTCCTGATCGACGAGGTGCTCACCCCCGACAGCTCCCGGTACTGGCCCGCCGACGAGTGGCGCCCCGGCCACCCGGTCCCCAGCTTCGACAAGCAGTACGTGCGCGACGCCCTCGACGCGATGGGTTGGGACCACGACCCGCCCGCCCCCCGCCTCCCGCGAGACGTCGTCGACGGGACCCGGCAGCGCTACGTCGAGGCGTACGAGCGGATCGCCGGCGAGCCGTTCGCCGCCTACCTCACCGCGACGGCCGGGTGAGCGGCGCGCCGTGAAGGTCGAAGTCGAGATCATCCGCCGGCCGGGAATCGCCGACCCGGAGGGCGCCACGGTTCACAAGGCACTGCGCGGGCTGGGCTTCGACGCCGTGGAGAGCATCCGCTTCGGCAGGCGAATCGACGTCGACGTCGCCACCGACGACCCCGTCGAAGCCGAGCGCATCGTCGCCGAGATGTGCGAGCGCCTGCTCGCCAACCCGGTGATCGAGGACTACACGGTCGCGGCCCGTCCAGGATGAGCCGCCCGGCATGAGCATCGCCGTCGCCACGTTCCCGGGCACCAACTGCGAGCGGGACGTCGTGCGGGCGCTCCGCCGGGTGGGGGCCGACGCCGACCTCGCCTGGCACAAGGACGACGATCTCGGTGGCGCCGGCGCAGTGGTCCTGCCGGGCGGGTTCGCCCACGGCGACTACCTCCGCACCGGCGCGATCGCCCGCTTCTCGCCGATCATGAGCGAGGTCGAGCGGCTCGCCGCCGCCGGCCGCCCGGTGCTCGGCATCTGCAACGGCTTCCAGATCCTCTGCGAGGCAGGGTTGCTGCCCGGCGCCCTCATCGCCAACCGCGACCTGCGCTTCGTCTGCCGCTGGGTGGCCGTGCGGGTCGAGGACGCCGGCACGATCCTGACCCGGGCGGCGAGCGAGGGCGACGTGCTGCGCATCCCCCTCAACTCGTACGAGGGCAACTACCAGCCCGCCGGCGATGTCCGGACCGTGCTGCGCTACGACGGCGACAACCCCAACGGCTCCACCGACGCGGTCGCCGCGGTCGCCAACGAGGCAGGCAACGTGGTGGGGGTGATGCCCCACCCGGAGCGGGCAGTCGAGGAGGTCCTCGGTTCCGCCGACGGCCGGGTGCTGCTGGAGGGGTTCGCAGCGGCGGCCGCCGGATGAACGGTGACGCGCATCTGTTCCCCCCTCCCCCGGCGGCCGAGCCGCCGGCGCCTCCCCCCGCAAGCGGGGGGAGCGAGGAAGACGCGCGGCATCGCGCGCTGGGGATGACCGACGACGAGTACGACGCGGTCGTCGCCACGCTGGGGCGCGAGCCCAACGACGCCGAGCTCGCGGCCTACTCGGTGATGTGGTCCGAGCACTGCTCGTACAAGTCGTCCCGCGCCCACCTCGGACAGCTGCCGTCGGAGGGCGCCCGGGTGGTGGTGGGGCCCGGCGAGGGCGCGGGGGTCGTCGACATCGGCGACGGCTGGCTGGTGGCGCTGCGCATCGAGAGCCACAACCACCCGTCGTTCGTCGAGCCGTACCAGGGCGCCGCCACCGGGGTGGGGGGGATCCTGCGCGACGTATTCTCGGTGGGGGCGCGGCCGATCGGTCTGTGGAACCAGATCCGCTTCGGCGATCTCGACGACCCGGCCAACCGCTACCTGTTCGGCGGGGTGGTGGCCGGGATCGCCGGCTACGGCAACGCGGTCGGCGTGCCGACGCTCGGCGGCGAGGTCGGCTTCGACGACAGCTACGCCAGCAACCCGCTGGTCAACGTGCTGTGCGTCGGTGTGCTGCGCGCCGACGAGCTGGTGCTGGCCAAAGCCGGCCGGGAGGGCGACGTGGCGGTCTTGCTCGGCGCCGCCACCGGCCGCGACGGCATCGGCGGGGCGTCGATCCTGGCGTCGGCGGCGCTCGGCGAGGACAGCGGTGCCAAGCGGCCGTCGGTGCAGATCGGCGACCCGTTCGAGGAGAAGAAGCTGATCGAGGCCTGCCTGGAGCTCTACCGCGGGGGGCTGGTGGCGGGCATCCAGGACCTCGGCGCAGCAGGCATCGCCTGCGCCACGTCCGAGATCGCCGCCAAGGGCGCGATGGGGATGGACGTCATCCTCGACCGGGTCCACCTGCGCGAGCCGGGCATGTCCGCGGCGGAGATCCTGACGTCGGAGTCGCAGGAGCGGATGCTGGCGATCGTCGACCCCGAGCACCTGGATGCGGTGCTGGCCGTGGCCGACAGGTGGGACGTCGAGGCGTCCCCCATCGGCGTGGTGCGCCCCGGCGGCCGGCTGCGCGCCTATCACGGCGGCGAGCTGGCGGCGGACGTCCCGGCGATGTCGCTGGCCGACGCCGCGCCGCGCTGCGACCGGCCAGTTGCACGGCCCGACTGGCTGGAACCGGCCTGGGCGGGCAGCCCCGACACGACCGACGCCCCGTCCGTGCCCGAGGCGTTGCTCTCGCTGCTCGACAGCCCGGCGCTCGGCGACAAGTCGTGGGTCTACGAGCAGTACGACCACATGCTGTTCCTCGGTTCGGTGGTGCCGCCCGGGCACGACGGGGCGCTGCTGCGGGTCGGCGACACCGGCAAAGGCCTCGCGGTGTCCACCGACGGGCACGGGCGGCGGTGCCTGCTCGACCCGCGCCGTGGCGCGGCCCGCCTGGTATTCGAGGCCGCCCTCAACGTCGCCGTGACCGGGGCGGCGCCCATCGCCGTGGTCGACAACCTCAACTTCGGCAACCCGGAGCGGCCCGAGGTGATGTGGCAGTTCACGGAGACCGTCGCCGGGCTGGCCGCGGCGTGCCGGATCCTGCAGGTCCCGGTGGTCGGCGGCAACGTCTCGTTCTACAACGAGACCGGCGACGCGGGCATCGTGCCCACCCCCGTGGTGGGGATGCTGGGGCTGGCCGACCCGATGCCGGAGCGCCCTCCCCGGCTCGACCAGGCGCAGGAGGGGATGGAGCTGTGGCTGTTCGGTCCGCAGGACACCGAGGACTTCGCCGCGTCAGACTACGCGGCGGTGCTGCTCGACGACCTCAGCGGTCGCCCGGCACCACCCGATCCCGCCGCGGGGCTGGCGGCAGTGGCGGCCGCCCGCACGCTGGCCGCCAACGGCACGGCCGCGGTGCTCCACGACGTCGGCGACGGCGGGCTCGCAGTGGCGGTCGCCGAGATCTGCATCCGATCGGGCGTCGGCGCCGGCGTGGAGGTCGAGGACTGGCGGGAGCTCTTCGCCGAGGGGCCGCACCGGTTCCTCGCCGTGCTGGAGCCGGAGCGCCGCGGCACCCCGCTCACCGTGCCCGGCCGTCCCATCCCGGCCCGCCTGCTGGGCCGGATCGGCGGCGACACCATCGACTTCGGCCGGTTGGGCTCGGTGCCCCTCGTCGAGGCCGCGGCAGCCTGGCGGCAGGCGATCCCCCGCCGGATGAAATAGGCCGGGACCCTCAGCGCAGCCAGCCGGGCATGGCCCGCCAGGCGACCATCCGGAGCTCGCTCCACAGCGTCAGCGTCTCGTCGATCGACAGGCCGGTGTTGGCGGTGTGCCGCTGCCAGAAGGCTCGCCACCAGCCGGCCGGCTCGACGAACGGGCCGTCGTGCTCGGTGGGCCGGCCGACCTTCCCGTCCACCACGAGGCTGCCGACGAAGTCGCCGTCGTCGTACACCCGCTCGAGCTGGGCGGCGATCGTGTCCACGTCGGCGGCCGTCACCTGCCCGTCGCTGGTCGCCTGATAGAACTGCACGGTCACCCGGATCGGGTAGCGGTCGTCCCGCTCGATCGTGACGAAGTCGATCTCGGTGAACGGTCCCTCGACCTCGCCGTGACCGATCACCGCCTGCTCGAGCCGCGACTCGCCCTCCGCCGGCGACGAGAAGGCGACGGCGTCGTCCTCGGCGGCCGCGAAGAACTCGAACGGGTTCTTCTGGAGCAGCGGCACCTGGATGACCAGCACCATGTTGAGGCCGTCGCTGCTCCCGGCCTGGGCCGTGTCGCCGGCCGGGCCGCCGGCCGGGTCGCGGCCGGCCTCGAAGTCGGACAGTCGCTCGCCGGTGAGCGAGGCCCGCTCGCCGTTCTGGTTGAAGAACAGGCGCTGGCCCCACGTCGGCCCGGCGTCGAAGCCGTCGCGCACGTTGTCGACGATCGTGGCGCTGGTGCCCTCCCGGGTGGCGACGATCGTGAGCACCGCCGGGTCGCCCCGGTACGACTGGTAGTTGAAGATCACCGGGTTGAACTCGGCGATCCCCTGCGCCGGGATCGGCAGGAACGCCGCCTGGGCGCTCACCAGCACGTGCTCGTCGCGGTCGGCGAGCAGCGACCGTTCCCGGCCCGGCCACGATGCCGGGTTGCTGAGGTAGCGGCGGATGTCGGTCAGGTACTCGCGCAGGCTCACCCGCTCCAGCTCGGCGCCGCGCTCGTTGCCGACGAGCAGGAAGAAGTCGTCGAGGTCGAGGTCGGCGGTGCGGTCGGTGAAGTTGGGGTGGCGGATCACCGGCATCAGCGCGAGCTGCAGCTCGCGCGTGACGGGGTCCTCGTACTGCACCTGGATGGTGACGTCGGAGATGTTCGGCCCGACCGACGAGCCGCCGAACCGCCCGGTGTCCTCCCAGGCGACGTTCACCACGTCGAGGCCGTGGCGGGCGGCCAGGTCGACGACCCGCTCGTCGAACACCATGTCGGTGACGGCCCGCACGACGTCGGCGTAGCCGGTCGCTCGGTCCTCGGCGAGGGCCGTCGCCGCCGGGGCGAGGGTCGTCAGCAGCAGGGTCGCCAGCAGGGTTGCCAGCAGGATCGTGATCTTGCGCATCGTTCCACTCCTTGCGGTCTCGGAGGTGGGACGGCGCGGCGGCGGCCGGGGGTTCCCACGCCCGGCACGGCGGTACCCTGGTCGGGTGGACATCGAACAGCAGGCGCCGGTCTGCTACCGGCACCCGGACCGCGCGACCCGGCTCGCCTGCTCCAACTGCGGCAAGTACATCTGCGCCGAGTGCTCGCACGACGCGGTGGTCGGTCAGCGTTGCCCGCAGTGCGCCGCACCCGAGCACCGCACCCGCGTCGTCCGCAGCCAGGACATCGGCCGGACGAGCTGGCAGACGACGCCGGTGTCGGTGGGGATCATCGCCGTCACCGTGCTCACGTACCTGTTGACGCTCGGCGACGGGCCCCGCCGGTTCGAGATCCTCGTCGACTTCGCACAGATCAACGGCCTCGTCTCCCAGGGCGAGTGGTGGCGGGTGTTCACCGCCGGGTTCCTACACGAGGGCTTGCTGCACATCGGCTTCAACATGTACGCGGTGTGGCTCTTCGGGCCCCGGCTCGAGCGCGAGGCAGGCAGCGTGCCGTTCGCGCTCCTCTACTTCGCGTCGATGGCCGCGGGGGGCGCCGCCTACTTCGCGCTCGGCCCGGACAACTCGATCGCGGTGGGCGCGTCCGGCGCGGTGTTCGGGCTGTTCGGCGTGTGGCTGGCCGCCACCTACCGGATCCGCAACACCCCGTTCGGGTCGGCGATCTTCCGCCAGCTCGTCGTGCTGCTTGGCATCAACCTGGCGCTGCCGCTGATCCTGCCGCGCATCGCTTGGCAGGCCCACCTGGGCGGGCTCGCCGCCGGGGCGCTGATCGGATACCTGTGGAGCGTGTACGCCGCCGGCAAGCCGAACGCGGTGCAGGTCCGCATCCCGATCGCGGCGGCGGTACTGGCCGCGTCGCTGGCTGCGCTGTTCGTCCTGTAATGGTGGCGGCCGGTCGCAGTTACGGGGGCGCCGAGGATCTCGCTGCGATGCAGGCGGCGCTCGAAGCATGGCGGGCGGTCGACCCGTGCGGGCAACTGCATCCCGGCGACGTCCCCCACCGCATCTACAACGGGCTGCGGGAGTTCGACCCCGCGGGGCTGGTGCGGCTGTGGGACGGCGGCGGCGGCGACCTGGCCGCTTTCGCGCTCGTCTACCCCCACTGGAAGGCCTTCGACGTGATGTACCGGCCGGGTGACCTCGTGGCAGCCGAGGCCGCCGAGGTCGCGACCGACTGGTGCGAGACGGTGGTGCAGCGCCGAGCCGAGCAACCGGTCGAGAGGGTGGGCACCGACGTCTGGGACTGCGACGACGAGCGCCGGGCCATGGTTGCGGCGCGCGGCTACGAGCACCGGAAGGACCAGTTCGCGCTCACGCAGCAGGACATCGGCGACGTGCCTCCCCCCGCCCTGCCCGCCGGCTTCGTCATCCGCCCGGCTGCCGGGCCGGAGGAGGCGGACCGGCTCGCCGAGGTCCACGCCAGCGCGTTCGAATCCGACTGGCCCGTTGGCGAGTACCGGCGGCTGATGGGCACGCCCGGCTACGACCCCGGGCGGGAGCTGGTGGCCGTGGCGCCCGACGGCCGGTTCGCCGCCTTCACGATCATCTGGCTCGACCACACCAACCGCTACGGGCTGTTCGAGCCGGTGGGGACGCACGAGGACTTCCGGCGCCTCGGGCTGGGGCGGGCCATGCTGGCCGAGGGCATGCGGCGCATGCGGGCGGCGGGGATGCGGACCGCCACGGTGCTCCACGAGATGGACAACGACGGCTCCGCCGCGCTCTACGCGGCGGCAGGCTTCACCCGCCGCCACGTCATCGCCGACTACGCGAAAGCCTTCTAGCGGGCTACCCGGGAATCGGGTTGGCGCCCCCTACACTCGCCGAGGTGGAGCACCCCATGGCAGACGGGCGGCCGGGCGAGGCCTGCGGGGTGTTCGGCGTGTACGCCCCGGGCCAGGACGCCGCGCGTCTCACCTACTTCGGCCTCTTCGCGCTGCAGCACCGCGGCCAGGAGAGCGCCGGCATGGCCGTGTCGGACGGTCAGACCGTCACGGTCTTCAAGGAGCTCGGCCTGGTGGCCCAGGTGTTCGACGAGCGCACCCTCGCCGGGTTGTCGGGGCACCTGTCCATCGGCCACACGCGGTACTCGACCACCGGCTCGCCCAGGTGGGAGAACGCCCAGCCCGCCTACCGCCAGGTCGAAGCCACCGGGATCGCGCTCGCGCACAACGGCAACCTCACCAACACGGCCGAGCTGGCCCGGATGCTTGCCAGCAACGGCTCCTCCACCGACTCGGAGCTGATGACCGAGGCGATCGCCGCCGCGACCCGCCCGGGCCGCTCAGACGCCCGCGAGCTGGAACAGGCGCTGAGCGCCACGCTGCCCGGGTTCGCCGGGGCGTTCAGCCTGGTGGTGATGGACCAGGGGCGGCTCATCGGCGTCCGCGACCCGCACGGGTTCCGGCCGCTCTGCCTCGGGCGCATCGAGGGGGGCTGGGTGCTGGCTTCGGAGACCGCGGCCCTCGACATCGTCGCCGCCGACTTCGTGCGGGAGATCGCCCCGGGGGAGATGATCGTGATCGATGCCGGCGGCCCGCGCAGCTTCTGGCCGTTCGAGCCGGCACCGCCCCGCCTGTGCCTGTTCGAGTTCGTGTACTTCGCCCGGCCCGACAGCAACCTGTACGGCCAGAACGTGCACGCCGCCCGGCGGCGGATGGGCGAGCTGCTGGCCGGCCAGGCGCCGGTCGAGGCCGACGCCGTGGTGCCGGTCCCCGAGTCGGGCATCCCCGCCGCGCAGGGGTTCGCGGCCGCCAGCGGCCTCCCGTACACGGACGGCCTGGTGAAGAACCGCTACGTCGGCCGCACGTTCATCGACCCCGCCCCCGGCATGCGCGAGCGGGGCATCCGCATGAAGCTCAACCCGATGCCCGAGCTGCTGCAGGGCCGGCGGGTGGTGCTCGTCGACGACTCGATCGTGCGGGGCACCACGACCCGCCGGCTGGTCGAGATGGTGCGCGACGCCGGCGCCCGCGAGGTGCACCTGCGGATCTCGTCACCGCCGTACCGGTCGCCCTGCTACTACGGGATGGACACCTCCGACGTGTCCACGCTGGTCGCGGCCGGCCGGGACGTCGCCGAGGTCTGCGACTACGTCGGCGCCGACTCGCTGGCATACCTGGAGCTCGATGCGCTGATCAGGGCCACCGGCGCCCCGGCCGACGGGTTCTGCACCGCCTGCCTCACCGGCGAGTACCCGACGCCGGTCGACGTCGCCGTGGGCAAGTTCGCCCTCGAGCGCTCGTGACCTACGCCCGCGCCGGGGTCGACGTGGAGGCGGCCGACCGGCTGGTGCAGGCGATCGCCCCCACCGTGACGTCGACCTGGCAACGCGGCCAGGTGGTGGGCGGGTTCGGCGGCTTCGCCGCCGGCGTGCGGCTTCCGCCCGGCTACGAGCGGCCGGTGCTGATGCTGTCCACCGACGGGGTGGGCACCAAGGCCGAGCTCGCCCGGCTCGCCGGGCGCTACGACGGCATCGGCCAAGACCTGGTCGCCATGCTCGTCGACGACCTCGTCGCCGGGGGCGCGCGCCCGCTGGCGGTGGTCGACCAGCTCACCGTCGGCCGGCTCGACCCGGCTCGCGACGAGGCGATCGTGGCGTCGGTTGCGGCCGCCTGCCGGCTGGCCGGCTGCCCACTGATCGGTGGCGAGACCGCCGAGCATCCCGGCACGATGGACCCCGACCGCTTCGACCTGTCGGGCACGGCGCTCGGCGTCGTCGAGGACGGCCGGGAGGTGACCGGGGCGGCGATCCGGCCCGGCGACGTGCTGGTGGCGCTGCGGTCGCCCAACCTGCGGGCGAACGGCTTCTCGCTGATCCGCCACGCGGTGCTCCCGAACGTTGGCCTCGTCGACGAGCTGCTCGAGCCGTCGGTGATCTACGCCACCGCGGTGCTGGCTGCGCTGGCGGCCGCGCCCGTGCACGGCATGGCCCACGTAACCGGCGGCGGGTTGGCCGCCAACCTCCACCGGGTGCTGCCCGAGGGCTGCCGGGCAGTCGTGGAGCGTGCGTCGTGGGAGCCGCCCCCGGTGTTCGGCATGGTGGCCAAAGCCGGCCGCATCGACGACGACGAGATGCGGGCCACTTTCAACATGGGCGTCGGATTCGTCCTCGTCGTCCCGCCGTCGTCGGTCGACGCGGTGACCGAGGCGGCCGCCGACCACCACCCCTGGGTGCTGGGTGAGGTGGTGGCCGGCGACCGCGGTGTCGAGGTGCGGTAGCACCCCCTTCCCCCCGAGGCGGCGCCTCGGGGTGCTTCCCCTGCAAGCCGGGGAGGAGAAGGACTACGCGGCCAGGCGGGCGGCTCGCTCGGCGAGCTGGGCGAACTCCTGCACGTCGACGTCGCCCGGCAGCAGCGCCGCCACCCGGGACGCCTCGGCGGCCACGGCCTCGAGCGACAGGTGCTCGGCCCAGATCGACTGGCGCAGCACCTCGCCGTAGGCGGCGACCGTCGCCGCGAGCTGGAAGGTGGCCGGCGTGGCCGTGAAGTCCCGCTCCAGGTCCTCCGGGTAGACCTCGCGGGCGAGCTCGGAGGGCTCGCCGGTGTCGGGGTCGAGCCAGCGCAGCCGCACCGTGGCCAGCGGCCCGGCGGGTTGCTCGGCCAGCCGCACCTCGTACAGCGCGGTCACAGAGTGGCCGGCGCCGATCTCGCCGGCGTCGACGGTGTCGTCGCGGAAGTCGTCGTCGGCGACCGCCCGGTTCTCGAAGCCGACCAGCCGGTAGACCTCGACGGCCCCGGGGTGGAACTCCACCTGCACCTTGGCGTCCTTCGCCACCGTCTGCAGCGTGCCGGTGAGGTCGTGCACGAACAGCCGCTCGGCCTCCCGCCGGGTGTCGACGTAGGCGTAGAAGCCGTCGCCGTCGTCGGCGAGCCGCTCCATCAGGACGTCGTTGTAGTTGCCCATGCCGAATCCGACGGTGACGAGCTGGATGCCGTCACCGGCCTCCTCGCGGATCCGCTCGAGGATCGAATCGGCGCCGGTGTTGCCCACGTTCGCCACGCCGTCCGACGCCAGGATGACCCGGTTGATGGCCCCGGGCGTGTACGCCTCGCGGGCCAGCCGGTAGCCGAGCACCAGGCCCTCCTCGGCGTTCGTCGAGCCGTCCGGATGGAGGCTGCGGATGGCTGCCAGCACCTCGTCGCGGTGCTCGACGGCAGTGGGCTCGAGGATGACCTGGCCGCGGCTGCCGTAGACGACGATGCCCACCTGGTCGGAGGGGCGCAGCTCGTTCACGAGCAGCTCCAGCGAGTCCTTGACCGCCTCCAGGCGGTCCTCCCGGTCCATCGAACCGGAGACGTCGATCACGAAGGTCAGGTTGGCGGGCTTGCGCTCGGTGTCCGGGACGTCGTACGCCTGCAGGCCGATCCGCAGGAGCTGGTAGCGGTCGTTCTCGACGAACGGTGTTGGCCCGCCCGCCACGTGCACGGCGAACGGCCCGTCGACCGGCGCCCCGTAGCGATGGTCGAAGAAGTTGACGTACTCCTCCACCCGCACGCTGTCCTTGTCGGGCAGGTTGCCGTCGCGCAGCCAGCGCCGCCCGACCGTGTACGAGCCGGTGTCGACGTCCAC
>JBFKDA010000074.1:0-11261 GCA_041619955.1 Acidimicrobiia bacterium
GGTGAAGATCGACGGGTCGGGGTGGTCGAAGCTGATCGAGCCGATCACGTTGAACCTGCGGAGGTCGTACTTGTAGGGCACGTGGTTGCCGTGCCAGCCGACGACGTCGAGCGGTGAGTAGTCGGTGGCGACGCTGAACAGGCGGCCGTCGAACTTCACGAACAGCTCGCCGTCCCGCTCGACGTCCTCGAAGGCCGCCACCGGGTAGAGGAAGTCGCGGGGGTTGGCGAGGCCGTTGGCGCCGATCGGGCCGCGCTCCGGCAGCTCGAAGTACGTGCCGTAGTTCTCACAGACGTACCCCCGGGCGGTGCCGTCCAGCAGCTCCACCCGGAACACCATGCCCCGCGGCATCACCGCAAGCTCCCCAGGCTCGACCTCCAGCACGCCACACTCGGTGGCGAACCGCAGCCGCCCCTCCTGCGGGACCACCAGCAGCTCGCCGTCGGCGTCGTAGAAGTAGCTGTCGGTCATCGACTCGGTGGCCATGTACACGTGGGCCGCCATGCCGGTCTGGGTGTGGGCGTCGCCGTTGGTGGCGATCGTGCGCAGGCCCGTGACGAACGTGGTGGGCTCGTCGGGGAACGGCGGTGGGTCCCAGCGGAGCTGCCCGATGGGCGGCTGCTGCTCGCGACACGGCGCGGTGCGGATCCAGTCGTTGCCGGCTTCGGTGAAGCGCCAGGCGTGGCGCACCGACGGCCGGATGCGGTAGAACCAGGTCCGGCGGTTGCGGTGGTTGGGCACCGTGAACGCCGTCCCCGAGAGCTGCTCGGTGTAGAGGCCGAGCGGCGGGCGCTGCGGGTTGTTCTGGCCGACCGGCAGCGCGCCGGGCCGCGCCTCCGACTGGAACTCGTTGCCGAACCCGGACTGGTACTGCACGTCACCGGCCATGGCCGCCAAATTAGCCGTGCCGGATTGGCCGTGGTGGCCAGCCCGTGACAGCATGCGCAGGTGCGAGTGTCCTCCCGGCCCTTCGGCGAGCTGCCCGGCGGGCGCGCGGTCGACCGTTTCGACCTCGAGGCAGGCGGCGTGCGTGCCTCCGTGCTCACGTACGGCGGGATCCTTGCGTCGCTGCGGGGACCCGACGGGGTCGACGTCGCCCTGGGCTTCGACCGGCTCGCGGGCTGGCTGGACGACCCGCAGTACTTCGGAGTGCTGGTCGGGCGGTACGCCAACCGGATCAGGGGCGGCCGGTTCACGCTGGACGGGCAACCGGTCGAGGTCACCCGCAACCGAGGCGACCATCACCTGCACGGCGGCGCGGAGGGCTTCGACAAGGCCGTGTGGGCGGCCGAGTCGTTCTCCGGTGCGGCCGCGGTGGGCGTGCGGTTGCGCCATCACAGCCCGGACGGCGACGAGGGGTTCCCCGGCGCGCTCGACGTCGAGGTGACGTACTCGCTCGACCGGGCCGGGACGTTGACGATCGACTACTCGGCGGCCGCCACCGCCCCGACCGTGGTGAACCTGACCAACCACGTGTACCTCAACCTGGCCGGCGGAGGGACGGTGGCCGGCCACGAGGTCACGCTGGCAGCGAGCAGCTACCTGCCGGTCGACGGGGACACCCTGCCCACCGGCGAGATCGCCGGCGTGGCCGGCACGCGCATGGACCTGCGGGCCGGCGCCCGGGTCGGCGGCGGCGGGTACGACCACTGCTTCGTCGTCGACGGGACCCCGGGCGAGCTGCGCCGGTGCGCGGCGGTGACCGCCGCCGGGCGCCGGCTGGAGGTGGCGACGACCCAGCCCGGCGTGCAGTTCTACTCGGGCGACGGGATCAGGGAGCGGACGGGGCGGGGCGGACAGCAGTACGGGCCGGGCAGCGGTTTGTGCCTCGAGACCCAGCACTTCCCGGACTCCCCCAACCATTCTCATTTCCCGTCGACGCGGTTGGCCGCCGGCGCGCGGTTCCACGAGATCACCGAGCTGCGGCTGACCTCGGCCACTTGACGGACTTACGCTGTACGTGTAGCGTGGACCTCAAAGTACTTACACCGTAAATAGCGCCCGGGAGGGAGCCTACATGGGAGGGCAGACGACGATGCGGGCGGCCGTCCGCCGCCGGTACGGGCCGGCGGACGGGGTCGCGATCGAGGAGGTCGAGCGGCCGACCCCGGGCGAGGGCGAGGTGCTGATCCGGGTGACGGCCAGCTCGGTGAACCCGGCCGACTGGCACATGATGACCGGGCTCCCCTATCTCGTCCGGCTCCAGGCGGGGTTGCGCAGCCCGAAGCGCCCGGTGCTCGGCGCCGACGTGGCGGGCATCGTGGAGGCGGCCGGCCCGGCGGTGACCCGCTTCCGGCCCGGCGACGAGGTCTTCGGGGAGACCAGCGGCGCGTTCGCCGAGTACGCCACCGCGCCGGAGGCTGTGCTCGCCGCCAAGCCGGCGGGCGTGCCGTTCGAGCAGGCGGCCGCAACCCCGCTCGCCGGCCTCACCGCCCTGCAAGGACTGCGCGACAAGGGGCGGCTCCGCGCCGGCCACCGCGCCCTCGTCATCGGCGCCTCGGGCGGGGTCGGTACGTTCGCGGTGCAGATCGCCAAGGCGCTCGGCGCCGGCGTGACCGGCGTGTGCAGCAGTCGCAACGTCGACCTCGTGGCCGCGCTCGGCGCCGACCGCGTCGTCGACTACACCCGGGACGACTTCGCCGCCACCGGCCCGTACGACGTGATCCTCGACAACGTCGGCAACCGGTCGCTGGCCGACTGCAGGCGAGCGCTCGCCGACGACGGGACGTACGTGCTGGTCGGCGGCCCGAAGCACCGGTTCCTGGGCCCGATGCGCCGCCTCGTGCGCGTGCTCGCCACGTCGCCGTTCACCGGGCAGCGCCTGGTCGGCATGCTCGCCGGCGCCAACGCGGACGACCTCGTCGAGCTGGCGCGCCTCACCGCGGCCGGCGACGTGACCGCGGCCGTCGAGCGGGCCGTGCCGCTCACCGGGGTCGCCGCCGCGCTGCGCTCCCAGGGCGAGGGACACACCCGGGGCAAGACCGTGGTCACGATCTGATCGGCCCGGCCGTCGAGGCGAGCTGGGGAGCGCAGACCGAGAAGAACTGACGCCGCTGCCCGGCCCGCCCGACCTCAGTCGCCGTAGGTGACGGCGCCGAGCGCGTCGACCCGCCCGTCGCCGAAGAGCTCGTCGTAGCCCTCTCCGCCGATGTCGGTCGCCGACTCGGTGAGGACCTTCTCGACCTGGCTGAACGACATCTCCACGTCGCCGGTGTCCTCGTCCACCTCGCCGTAGTGGCTGACGATCAGCGCCACGACGCCGGTGGCGTGGGGGCCCGACATCGACGTGCCCTGGATCGCCGCGTAGGTGTTGCCGGGGAACGTCGACAGGATCGTCGTGGTGGGGTCGCCGGTGGTGCCGTTGCCGCCGGGCGCCGTGACGTCGACGGCCCCGTCGCCCCAGTTGCTGTAGGACGACAGCTCCGACTGGGGGCCGAGTGCGGACACGCCGATCACGTACTTGGTCTCGGCGGGGACGACGTCGCACTTCTTGTCGTCGGCAAGGTCGGTCGCCGAGTTGCCGAGCGAGGCGACCGGGGTCACGCCCTGGCCCTTGGCGTACTTGATGGCACGCTCGACGGCCTTGCGGAACGCCCGCTGCTGCTCGTCCGACTTGCACTTGAACTCCGTCGACTGCTGGTACTCGTCGTCGTCGACGAAGAAGCTCATGTTGATCACGTCGAGCCCGATGTCGCCGGCGTAGGTGATCCCGTCGACCACCGAGCTGAAGTAGCAGTAGCCCTCGGCGTCGCAGACCTTCACCGGCACCAGGGTGACGTTGGGCGCCACGCCGACGACGCCGACGCCGTTGGCCCGGGCGGCGACGATGCCGGCCACGTGGGTCCCGTGGAAGTTGTTGTCGACGCAGGGGTCGGGAGTGCCGAGGCCCGGCCCGAAGAAGACGGAGTCCCTGCCCCGCAGGCAGTCGACGTTGGAGGTGAGGGTCTCGTTGCTGACGAAGTCGGCGTGGGCGCCGTCGATGCCGGTGTCGAGGATGCCGACGTCGACCGACGGGGCGCCGGCCTGGATCTCGTGGGCCTCGTGGACCCGGATCATCGACATGCCCCACTGCTGGCTCTCGAGCGGATCGGCGTCGGTGTCGGGACCGCCGCCGGCGTCGCCGGGCTCGGGGTGGGTGACGCCGAGCTGGCCGTCGGCGACGAGCTGGCTGTAGTTGTCGTACGCCTTCCAGCTGAAGTCCTTGCTCACCTCTGCGACCAACCCGGTGGCGCGCAGTGCATCGTCGAAGGTGACCAGGCCCTGCTCGTCGACGAGACCCACCAACCCGACCAGGCCCACCAGGCCGACGTCGTCGACCAAGCCGACCAGGCCCACCAGGCCGTCGCTCTCGACGAGACCGGACTCCTCGACGAGACCGACGAGGCCGGACTCCTGGACCAGGCCCACGAGGCCGACCAGGCCCGAGGAGTCGACCAGCCCGTCTTCGCCCACGAGACCGGCCTGCGTGACGAGCCCGGCCTGGTCCACGAGGCCGACCAGACCGGCTTGCTCGACGAGGCCGACGAGCCCGGTGGCGTCGACGAGTCCTGCCTGCACGACCAGCCCACCGATCTGGTCGGACATGTCGTTGGTGACGAGCCCGCCGAGCCCGGTGATCGCGGCGTACGCGTTCTCGGCGTCGGGCGAGGCCACGAATCCGGCCTCCTCCTGGGAGCCGTTGAGCAGCACCATGTAGCTGTCCGCAGTGCCGGTGGAGTCGGCGCGCGCGGGCGACATCGCCGCCACGGGCACGACCACGAGCGCCGCCATGAAGACGGCGACGAATATCGACAACTTACGCGTGCGCTGCGCGGTTGCTCCCGGCATGACCAACCTCTCTTCTTCTCCCGTCACGGCCCGGAGCCGCGACGCCTCGTATCCGTGGAGTGCCCTGCGGGCGCGCCCGTATACACGATTCCCGAGATTTTTTTCTCGCCGCTCAGAAACGCCCATCTGCCCTTCGCCCATGGCCCGGAGCCTTTCGCCCACGCCTCCCACCCGCCACCTTACGCCCACCGCCAACCCGGGTTCTACACCGCCGGAGCCGGCTCAGGTGCGCTCAGCGGCCTCGAGGTCGTCGAAAACCGCCACCAGGCTCTCCAGCCCGCTGACCTTCAGCACCCGCCGGACCGGCCCGGGCGGGCACACGATCCGCACCTCTCCCCCGCTCTCCTGCACCTGCGTCGATGCGCGGAACAGCACCCCCACCCCGGTCGAGTCGATGAAACGGACGCCCTGGAGGTCGACGACGATCGAGTCCTGGCCGGAGATCGCCGCTTGCAGCTCCCGCTGGAGCTGCGGGACGGTCGAGAGGTCGATCTCCCCCTCGACGCGCAGCAGCTTCGCCCCGGCGCGCTCTGACGTCGTGACCTCCACCTGCGGACGGCCCATCGGGCTGTATGCCTCCCAGCAGTTCCTCGTACCGCAGCCTACAACCCGGTGTTGCTCACCACGGTCTCGGCCTGGACACGTCGGCGCGGCCGTTGCGGGCCACGAGGATGGCCAGGTCGTCGGTGAGCCCGCCCGGCTGGGAGCGCTCGGCCGACACGGCCAGCTCGTCGGCGATCGCTGCGGCCGGCTTGCCGGCGAGCTCGGTGAGCAGGTCGACGATGTCGCGGTCGTCGAGGTCGCTCCTGCCCTGCACACCGTCGCTGAACAGCACCAGGTTGTCGCCGGGGAACATGTCGACGGCTGCCTCGTGGATCGGCGGCTCGGCGATGGCGCCCACCAGCATGCCCTCGATCCCCACGGCCTCCACCGCGCCGCCCCGGCGCAGCATCATCGGGGTGGGATGGCCGGCGAGCGCCACCACCACCCGCCCTGCGGACGGGCCGGGCTCCAGCCGGCACAGCACCACCGTGCAGCACAGTTCCGACGCGTTGGTCAGGAGCACCCGGTTGAGGATGCGCAGCGCGTCGGCGGGCGACGGATGGTCGTACGCGACCGCCCGCAGCGTGTGGCGGGCGAGCCCGATCAGCGCGGCGGCCCGCGGGCCCTTGCCCTCCACGTCGCCGACCACCAGGTTCCAACCGCCGTTGGCGCCCTCGAACACGTCGTAGAAGTCGCCACCCACCTCGTTGCCGGTGCCCGCCGGCTCGTACCGCGCCGCGATCTCCAGCCCGGGGATGTCGGGCAGGTAGGGAGGCAGCAGGCTGCGCTGAAGGGTGATGGCGATCGTGTCGCGCTGCTCGTACAGCCGGGCGTTGTCGATGGCGAGCCCGGCCCGCCGCCCCAGGTCTTCCGCCAGGGCGAGATCCGCCTCGCCGTACGTCTTCTCCTGCTCCGTGTACACCATCGAGATGGACCCGAGGACCCGGCCGCGGGCCTCCAGCGGGGCGATCACGCATGACCGGATCTGGAGCTGGGCGGTGATCTCGAAGTACTCCGGGTCGTTGGCGGTCTCGGCGAGCAGCGCATCGGTGACCTCCGCGAAGAGCTGCGCCTCGCCGGTGCGGATGACGTAGCCGACGCCGGATTCGGAGTCGGGCTCGTTGGGGTGGGTGTCGAGCAGGCGGGCCAGCTCGGCGGCTCGCGCCGGGTCGGCGTGCTCGGCGGCGACGCGGCGGATCGACCCGTCCTCCTCGAGGAGGTTGATCGTGCACCAGTCGGCGTGCGTCGGCACCACGAGGCGGGCGAGCTTGCGCAGCGTGCGGTCCACGTCGAGGCTCGATGCCAGCACCTCGCTGGCGTCGGCCAGGTAGGCGACGTAGGCCAGCATCTCCGCGCTCGCCTCCTCCGACCGCTTCTGGGCGCTCACGTCCTGGACGGCGAGGTGGTAGAACTGCTCGCCGTCGACCTCGCTGGCGGTCAGCCGGACGACTGCGGGGAACGGGGAGCCGTCGCGACGCACCAGCGGCATCTCGAGGGCGCGGCCATCGATCCGGGCGGCGGCCTCGGCCGGGGTCCCACTGAGGTAGTGCACGCCCCCCGCCGGGTCTGCGGCAGGAACAAGCAGCTCGCCGATGGTCCGCCCGGCGGCCTCGTCACGCCGGAAGCCGAACGTGTCGGCGGCCGCCTGGTTCCAATCCATCACGCAGCCGCGCGCGTCGATGCTGACCAACGCGCCCAGCGAGGCGTCGAGAAGCGAGCGGGTCAGCTCCACCGGAACGTCGGCCGGGGGCGGCGTGCCGGCCCGCAGCTCCATCCACACCGTGGTGCGGTCGGTGCTGTCGACGCCCCAGTGATCCGCGATCTCGTCCACCATCGCCAGGCCGCACCCGTGGTCGCGACCGGCTTCGAGCGGCCGCACCTCGGCGGGCTTGGTGAAGCCGACGCCCTCGTCGGTGACCTCGACGCGGATGCGGTCGCCCGAGCGCAGCACCCGCAGGTCGATGCGGGCGTCGGGCCCCGCGTCGGCGTGACGGACGGCGTTCGTCACCAGCTCGCTGACGGCCACGAGCACGTCGTGGTATGCCCCGTCGAGGTGCGGCTCGAGGCCGGCCACGGCTTCGCGGGCCTGCCACGGGCTCGAGTCGTGCGAGGGCAGGTCGAGCTGGACGAGGACTTCGGCGGTCTCGCTCACGACCTCAATGAAAGCATCGTCCGCCGCCTGCGGCGGCCCCGGCCGGGCCGCGAGGGAGGCGCCCAGCCAGGCGGCGCCGGCGAGGGACCGCGCGCCGCGCGTGCCATGATCGAGCCATGAGGGACCGCTTCACGCCGCTGCGTGCGGCCGCCTGGGCGCTCGCGGCATTCGGGCTGGGCTTCGCGGTGGCCGGCATCGGCGGGTGGGGTCCGCCTGCGGCCAACGAGCAACCGATCGGCGAGATCTCCCGCTGGTGCGAGCGGGTCGCCGGCGGGCTGCTGCGGGAGCCGGTGAACACCCTCGGCAACCTCGGGTTCGTGATCGCCGGCCTGGCGATGTTCGCGACGCTCGCCCGCGACGAGGTGCGGCCGGGGCCGCGGCCGGCCGGACGCTTCTTCGGCAACACGCCGGTGGCCCTCTGGTACGCGTCGGCGACGCTGTTCCTCGGGCCGGGGTCGATGGTGATGCACGGCACGCATACGTTCTTCGGCGCGTGGCTCGACAACGTGTCGATGATCGCCTACATCACGATCCCCTGGCTGGCCAACGTGGCTGCGCTCGGGCGCTGGCGGGACCGGACGATGTTCGCCGCGTATGCAGGGGTGCTGGCCGCCTACGCGGCCGGCTACTGGTTCCTCGGCCCCGACCTCGGCATCGGCCTCGACCTGTTCGGGGCGTCGATCGGGCTGTGGGTGGTGTCGGAGGTGCTCTACCGCTGGTGGTCGCCGGGGATGCGGTGGGTGTCGGGCCTGGTCGGCTTCGGCGTGGCGGCGGTGTTCGGGATCACGCCGGCCGAGATGGCCGCGGCGCCAGGCGAGTACTGGTGGATGGCGGCGATGTGGGTGCCGGCGGTGGCGGCTCGCGGCCCGGCTCCCGGCCGCCGGCGGTACGGCTGGTTCTGGGCCGGCCTCGGGTCGTTCCTGCTGGCGTACGCGATCTGGTTGACCGGCACCGCCGACCACGAGCGGTGCTCGCCCGACTCGCTGGTGCAGGCGCACGCCATCTGGCACCTGCTGTCGGCCCTGGCGACCTGGTGCTTCTTCCTGTTCCTCCGCACCGAGCGGATAGGTGCGAGCCGCCTCGCCGCGACGACGGCCGGCCCGCAGCGGCGTTCGGGCGGCGCGTAGGGTGCGGTCGATGAGCGATCGCAACGTGCTCGGCGGGCAGCTCGAGGGTTGCGGGACCGACCCCGTGACCGGCTGGTTCCGGGACGGGACCTGCCGGACCGACGCGGCGGACGCTGGCAGCCACACGATCTGCGGCGTGATGACGGCCACGTTCCTCGACCACCAGCGGAGCATCGGCAACGACCTTTCCACCCCGCGCCCCGAGTGGGGATTCCCGGGGCTGCAACCGGGCGACCGGTGGTGCGTCACCGCCCGCAACTGGCTTCGCGCCCACCAGGACGGCGCGGCGTGCCCGGTGGTCCTGGCCGCCACGAACGAAGCGGTGCTGGACCTCGTCCCGCTCGATGCGCTGCGGTCCGCGGCGGTCGACGTCCCCGACGACCTCAGCGGCCTCGAGGCCTGACGCCGCTCACGGGCGCTCGCCGGCGACGTCCGCCAGCCGGGCGCGAGCTGCGGCCGCTTCGAGCTGTTCCTTGATGTAGTCGGTGTCGAGCGGTGACGGCGCGAACGTGTGGCGGTCCCACATCGTGCGCGGCGTCGAGTAGAAGTCGCCCCCGTACACGTGCAGCGCGGCGGTCCACTGGCGCGTGGGGTTGGCGACCGAATGGACGACGTCGGGCCCGAGCGCGACGACGTCCTTCTCGAGCAGCGTTCGGCCGGCGTTCGGTTCGATGCGACCGTCGGGAAGCCGCCGGTAGAAGCTGTTGTCCTCCCGGCCCCCGTAGATGCCGATCACCGCCCACATGTTGTGGTCGTGGGCGAACAGGTCGACCTGCGGCGGCCACACGATGTGGAGGACGGTGAGCTCGTCGGACCGGTGCCAGATGGTCGTCATCGGGCTCACCGTGCGGTCCCGCACCTCGGCCTCGATGGCTCGTGGATCGGCGACCGCCCGCTCCACGAGGTCCCTCACCACCGGCTGGGCGCGGCCATCGCCCCGCACCGCCGCCAGGCAGGCGGCCACGAACGCGTCCTTGTCGAACTGCGCCACACCAGTCCTCCTTCGTGCTTCCCGGACCGTTCGCCCGGCCGGGCGGATGCCAAGAGCGGAACACTACGCCTCGTATGCGGAGCTGCACGCTCACGCCGCCGCGTCGCCCGAGAACACCAGCCGGGTCCCGACTGAGGTCTTGAGGTAGGCATCAGGCAGTGCGGCTGCCACCGCCTGCTCGGCCTGCCAGCCGGTGCAGTGGCCGGGCACGATCAAGTCCGGCGCCATCTCGGTGAGCGCCGCGACCGTGGCCGGGATGATGCCGGCGAACAAGCCGCCGGTGAGGTGGAGCCCGCCGACCACGCCGTGGATGCGGTCGACGCCGGTGAGCCGCCGGGCGTGGCGCAGCACGTTGACGATGCCGGCGTGGCTGCAACTCGACAGCACGACGAGCCCCTTGCCTCGGACGTTGACCACCACGGCCTGGTCGTCCCAGATCCAGGGGTCGGGCTCCCAGCCGGCCGGGGTGTGGACCTGCTGGAGCGGGAAGCCCTTCTCGAAGTCGGTGGTGCGCTGGACCTGGCCGGTGAGGAGCACGCGGTCGTCGACGAGCAGCGAGGGCCCGCGTTCCTCCACGATGTCGACGGCGACGGACTCCAGGTCGGCGCGACTGGGCGGGGGCATCGGCAACTCGACACCGGTCGGGAACACCACGCGGCGCTCGTGCCACGCGTCGGGGTGCAGCACCAGCGGCAGCCGCCTGGCGGTGAGGCGGCGGGCCACGCCCTCCAGGCCGCCGTGGTGGTCGGCGTGGCCGTGCGACAGCAGTATCGCCCGCAGATCGGCGGGCCGTGCCTCGAGCACGTCGAGGTTGTGCAGCAGCGTGTCCCGCCCCAGCCCGGCGTCGTACAGCACGGTCGACGTGCGGTCGCCGGCGGTCGCGGTCACCAGCAACGCATAGCCGTGCTCGGCGCGGAGGTGCTCCCGCTCCCAGAAGTCCACCCGCAGCGGCATGCGGCGGGCGACCTCGTCGCTCGGCAGGAGCACGTCGACGAAGTTGTCGACGACGATCAGCACTTCCAGCTCGTCGACCGGCGCCAGCGCCAACGTGTCCACGACGCCTCCCGTGCTCGGCAACCTCCTTCCCGCGAAAGCTACCCGGCCTGCACCGGCCCGGAAGTTCCGGCGGGAGGCCCCTGTACAATCGACGGGAGGCACGCGCACCCACTCGACCCACCACCGAGGGAGCCATGACGAGCGACGCAGACCACGGCACCGTTGTCACCAGCGACCATCCCGACGCCGCCGAGTGCCCGGTGATGAGCACCGCACACCAGGCCGTCGGCATGACCGCCAACCGCCACTGGTGGCCGAACCAGCTGAACCTGGGGATTCTCCGCCAACACCACCCCCAGGCCGACCCGATGGGCGGGGAGTTCGACTACGCCGCGGCGTTCAACAGCCTCGACTTCGACGCGCTCGCCGCCGACGTCGACGCCCTGATGACCGACTCGCAGGACTGGTGGCCGGCCGACTACGGCCACTACGGCCCGTTCTTCATCCGGATGACCTGGCACGCCGCGGGCACCTACCGCATCGAGGACGGCCGGGGCGGCGGCGGCACCGGCGCGCAGCGATTCGCCCCGCTGAACAGCTGGCCCGACAACGCCAACCTCGACAA
>JBFKDA010000075.1:0-11209 GCA_041619955.1 Acidimicrobiia bacterium
CCGGGTGGGGATCTCCACCACGCCGATCCCGGCGTTGGTCATCGCCTGGGCCAGCGAGCGGCCGTATCCCGAGGCGGCTTCGATCCCGACCGTCGCCACCCCGAAGCGGCGAGCGAGCCGCACCGCGTCGGCCCACCCCTGGTTGGTGTTGTCCCGCCGCAGCTGAGCCACCCGCCGCCCGAGGTGGTTCAACACTGCGGCGTCGAAGCGGTCCAGATGCGGGTCGCATCCCATAACATGATCCACGACTGTCCTCCGATGCTCGTCTCGAGTCGTCGGGGTGACCGAGAACGCGGACAGCCCTTTGTCAAGGCACGGACCGGCAACGGTCTCCTATCAGGTCACGCGTTCAACGGTGCACCGGACCCCGGGTACGACAAGCCCGCCAAGAGTCACACCCGCCAGGGTGGACACGGGGAGTGTGAGTCACCCGGGGTCCGGCACCCCACCCACCCACTGTGACACAAAGGGGGAGTGGCTCGGCCCGCAGGGCCGAGACGAGGCCGATGTTCGGGCGTGTAACCCGCGGCCCGCGCCGCATCGGGCGTTTCGACAGGGTTCAGTCTGGTCTCGCGGCGCGTCGGCGCGATCCGAACACTCGCACCCCCATCCCCCCGAGGCGACAGGTCGGCAGCACGGGACGTGACGCGCCGCGCCTGCTGCTCACCTACCCCTGAGCGCCACCCCTGCGGCCGCCAGCTCGAGCCGGAGTCTGTTCCGCCACTCGCCTGTGGCATCCGCCACGATGGGGACGATGCCGGCCAGGTCCGAAGGCCGCTCGATCGTCTCGTCCGAGACGACTGCGGCGACCCGCACTCGTCCCAGCCTGCCCATGAAATAGCCCAGCTCCAGCACCACGTTCTGGCGCGCTCGGGCTGCGACGCCGTGCTCGCCGGCTGCCAGCCGACCCTCGTCGTCGGGGGTGAACAGCGCCACGGCGAAGGCGGCGGGGGCGGCTTCGTCCTCGAACTTCTCGATGATCGCCCGACCGGCCTCGGCGACCTCGTGCAGGATCACGGGCCGGCAGCCGAGCTGTATCAGGAACTCACGCACCGCGTCCTTCAGATCATGGTCGTGCCCATGAACGATGAACACGGTCGGCGGCCCATCGGGGGCCATCGCCGTGAGGTTGCGGTTGCGTACCCGCTCGCGTTCGATCGTGTCGCGCAGCTCGGGGACATCGTGGTCGCGTGCCTGCTCGAGCTGGTCTCGTGCCTCCTCCAGCTTGGCCGCGGCGTCGACCGGCATCCTGCCGCCGGTCACCGACCTTATGACGTGGTGATGGGCCCGCACGGCCGCCAGCAACGGCGCGAGGGCGTCGAACCGCCGCCTCGCCGCAGCTGCGACTTCCGGTTGCGGGCCGGCGGCTGCCGTTCGAGCTCGCCCCAGGTCGGCCAGCTCGATCGCTCGTTCGAGCGGGGCTTCTGCCCTCGCGAAGGCCAGGCCGGTCAGCTCGGCGTCGGCTTCCCGGAGCGCGGCGTTCGCCGCTCCCCACAAGGCAACCAGCTCCGCCGCGACGTCGTGGTCGTCCGCCCGGCCGAGTCGGGCCAGCAGTCCCGGCACGTCCTCCGGGCTGGCATGTACGAGCTGGAGTCGCACCAGCCTGGCTTCGACCATCTGCTCGATCTCGGCGAAGCCCCGGGCCGCGTCGCCGGTGGCCCGATCCCCGAGCCGCTCGATGGTCTCTCTGGCTGCGCGGGTCAGCTCGATCGCGCCGACCACGTCGCCCGCCTCCTCGCGGGTGGCGCCCTCGAGCACTCCCCTCACGGCGGTGGCGACTGCATCGCCGGAGGCCCGCCGCGCATCCAGTCCGCGAAGCGCGCGTGCCGCGGTCACCTCGCCGTCGAGGAACTGTCGCATCAGTTCGAGCGCGTCGTGGGCGACGTTCATCCCGCCCCCGCAACTTACACCGGGACGACGCGGGCGGTTCGACAGCCCGTCAAGTCGACGCGTATGGTAAAGGGAGACAGAGGCGGGCTCAGCGTCCGGTCTGGCTGCTGCCCCCTGGCGGTCGGGCCGGCTGCGGGCCCGTGAAGGGGGACGGCAGGGTGTCGTTGTCGAGACAATGGGTGCGGTGGGCAGCGGCTGTTGCGGTCGCGCTGTTGCCGCTGGCGGCTGGGTGGCTGTTTGGGCGCGACGCCGAAACGCGGTGGTTCGCTGCGCCGGGTGGGACGCAGCTGGACGAGCTCTTCTCCGACGCGGAGCCGGTGGGCACGATCGGCGACGTGGTCGACAGAGCCGTGGGTCTGATCCCTGACGGGGTGGTCGTGGAGCTCGACGCTCTGACGCCGGTCATCCTCACGGAGGAGGAGCTCGATCGCCTCGAAGAGGGTTCGCTCGCCGCTTCGATCCGGCTCAGCGATCCGGTGTTCCGGGTGCGAGTCGGGGGTTCCTCGTTCTCGTGGACCGCGGCCTTGGCGGCGTTGGCCGCCGCCGGCGTGGCGCTCGCCGTCGCCCGCGCTCCCTCGCCCGTACCCCACTCTCTTCCCACACACGAGCCGTCCCGCCCTGACAGCGGTCCCGGGCCAGACAAGCAGCCGTCGGGCGGCGGCCTCGATGGACCCCGGCCTCGAAAGCCCGAGCACGTCGGCGGGAGGGCGCCACATGAGGGCTCCATCCCGCTGGCTCGGACCTTCATCGGCAGCCGCGGCGGGTACGTGGAAGTCGGAGGGGGCCTCCTCTACGTCGCCCGTCACCACCAGACCAACACCCGCATCCCACCCGGCTCCGCAGTGGTCGTGACGACCGTCGGCGGGGTCCGATACGCAAGCACGCCGGCAGCGCCGGACGCCGAGTCAAGGGAGCCTGGACCATGACCGACGCATCTCGCATCCTCGACCAACTGCCCAGCCAGCAGGCGAAGAGCCGGCTGCCGATCGTCCTGCTGCTGGACACGAGTCACTCGATGGAGCTCACCGGCGGGATCACGCAACTCAATGACGCCTTGGCGGCCTGGCAGCGCCAGCTCCAGGACGAGGACTTCATCGCCAGGGTCGGCGAGATCGCCATGGTCACGTTCGGGCTCGGCGGTGTGCGCGTGGTCGACGCGACCGGCCAGATAGAGGAGGAGCCGGAAGAGCCGTTCGTGTCGGTTGCGGCGTTCGACCCGCCCCAGCTGCAAGCCGGGGGGCCCACGCCGATGGTCGAGGGCATCGAGCGAGCCATCGACCTGGTCCGGGAGCGCAAGCGCGAGCTGCGGTCCCAGGGGCTGATCCTGGCCAACCGCCCCCTCGTCTACATGATCACCGACGGCGGTCCCACCGATGAGCGCGGCAAGCTCACGTCGAGCTGGAAGAAGCTCGCGCCCAAGCTGCGCGACCTGGAGCAGGGCAAGCACCTGCTGTTCTTCGCCTTCGGGGTGGACGGGGCCGACGAGACGGTGCTCGAGGGCCTCGCCCCCGAGTCCGCCCACATGCTGGCCGGGCTCCAGTTCTCCCAGTTCCTGCGGTTCGTGTCCGCATCGGTCGAGACGCTGTCGAAGGCGGGCACGTCCGACCAGAGCGCGTCCGAGGCCTATGCGGAGATCGAGGAGCAGCAGGCCAAGCACCAGCGGGTCGCCGACTGGTTGAAGGACAAGGCCTGACGTGGGTCGCGCGGCGCGTTCGCGGTGGCGGGTCGTAGCGGGGTCGGTCGCCGGGCCCGGTCACTTCAAGGAGGGTCGCGCCAACGACGACCGGTGGCTCCAGGAGGCCGTGCACGACGACGTCCAGCTGCTCGCGATAGCCGACGGCGCCGGTTCGCGCCAGGGCGCCGGCGAGGGCGCCCAGCTCGCGGTGCGTGCCGCTGCCTACGCTGCTCGGCAGGTCTTCGCCGGCGGCGCGCCGAGCACCCCGGAGGACTGGCAGCAGGCGCTGGGCGAGTTCGCGAGCCGGACCTTCCGCAAGTTCGACGAGGCCGTGGACCAGCTCGCCCCGGCCGACCTCTTCGCCGGCTCGGCGGCGCGTCCCGGCGAGCGGCTGCGTAGCAAGCGCGACCACTTCGCCACCACGCTGACTGCAGCGGTGCTCGCCGACCCGTGGTACGCCTACCTGACGGTTGGGGACGGGTTCATGGCCGTTCGGCGCGCAGACGGCGGCGTGCACCTCCTGGTAGCGCCACCGTTGGACCGGGTGCATGCGGGCGCGACGACCTTCTTGACCTCGGCCGGCCGGAACGAGGCGGCTTCGGTTCGGCACGCGTACGACCCCGGCATCGACGGCGTGGCGCTGTGCACGGACGGGCTCGCCGAAGCGTGCCTCGAGGTCGAGAAGTCTTCGACGGGGCTCCACTACGCCGCCCCCCCCTCCTTCGCGGTGTGGTTCGAGTTCGCCGACTCCGACACCGCCTCGGGAATGGACCTGCAACGGAAATTCGACAGCCGAGAGTTCGCGATGACGTCGGAGGACGACAAGACGATGGTGCTGGCGGTGAAGGCATGACGTTCTTCGTCGGACCGGTGCGCAAGCCCGTGGACGTCCACGAGGAGCTCGGGTCGGGCGACGAGGGGTTCGTCCTCGCCGTGACGGGCACCGACGACGTCTGCCTGAAGGTCTACCCCGACCTGCGCCCGGACGCAGTGGAACGCATCGAGGCGATGGTCGCCATGGGCCCGCCGCTCGACCCGCTCGGCGACAACGAGGACCACTACCACCTCACGTGGCCGCTGGCAGCCGTGTACGACGGTGGCGGATCGGTGATGGGGTTCGTGCAGCCCCGGCTCGACGACTCGCATGCGGCGCTCACCCGGCTCATCGACCCGCACCGGCGCCGCGAGGTGCTGGCGGACCCCACCTGGCGCCAGCTCGCCAAGGTTGCGGCCCGCATTGCGCTGCTGATGGACCGCCTGCATCGCCGGGGCATCGTCGTCGGCGACGTGAGCGACTCCAACTTCTGGGTGTCGCCCACCGGGCACGTGACGGTCATCGATTGCGATTCGATGCAGTTCCGGGACCCCCGCTCGGGCCGCTGGTTCGAGGCCACTCGCTTCACCGAGCGATACGCGGCGCCCGAGCTGCTCGCACGCAACGGCGCCGGGGCCACGCCGCGCAGCGACGCCTTTGCGCTCGCGTTGCTGCTGTGCGAGCTGCTGATGGAGGGCCAACACCCGTTCGAGGGGTGGCCGGCCGCCGCCAACGGCGACGCCTCCATCCGGGACAACATCCTCAACCAGCGCAACCGCATCTCCCACGCCGAGCGGCTGCGCCCGTTGCACGAGGAGATGCCGAGCGACGTGCTGCCGCCCGAGCTCGTGGTGCTGGCGAGCCATTGCTTCGGGCTCGGCCACGGCGACCCCGACCAGCGCCCGGTCCCGGGCGACTGGTACGACGCACTCGACAAGGCGTCGTACCAGGTTCAGGGCTGCGAGGTGAGCGACCGCCACCTCTACCAGCGGGCGCGTCCGGCGTGCATCTGGTGTGAGCGCCGCGACGGCGGCATTGGCGACCACTTCCCGCCGTCTCGGCCGAGCCGGCCCGTCGGGCGCAAGCCGAAGCCGAGGGTCAGGCCGAAGCCAAAGGTCAAGGCGAAACCGGTGCCCGCCAAGCCCGCGTTCAGGGTGGGCGAATTCGGCACTTGGCCGGGCTGGGCGCGCACCGCAGTGAGCATCGCCGTGTGGTTCCTGATCCTGAGCTTTGTTCTCACCCTGTTGGCAGCCGTGCTCGGGGCGCTCGCATCATGAGGGCCGAGCCGACGGCGCTGCGGGTGGCTGAGACGCATCCCGCCTGCAGGGTGCTGGGGCCCGGCACCCGGTTCGCGGTGTGGGTGCAGGGCTGTCCCCTGCGGTGCCGCGGCTGCATCAGCCCCCAGTGGCTAGCGTTCGACGGCGGCACCGTCGTGCCCGTCGCCGCGCTTGCCGCCGAGATTGCCGGGACTCGCGGCATCGAGGGCATCACGGTCTCGGGCGGCGAGCCGTTCGCGCAGGCGGAATCCGTCGCCGAGCTGGCAGGCATGGTGCGCTCCGCCGGCCTGTCGGTGATGGCGTACACGGGATACCGGCTGCCGTACCTGCGCCGGCGCGGTACGCCCGGGCAGCGTCGCTTGCTGGGGCTCCTCGACATCCTGGTGGACGGCCCATACGTCGACACGCTCCACGCCGACCTGCGCTGGCGGGCCTCGTCCAATCAGGAGGTGCACTTCCTCACGGGTCGGTACGCCCACCTGGCCGGCGCGCCCGATGGGTCGGCTGGCCTGCAGGTCGAGCTGTCGCCGGATCGCGGTTTGGAGTGGCTGGGCGTGCCCCCCACGCCCGGCTTCCGGGAAGGCCTCGCTCGGGCGTTGGCGGCGCGGTCGGTCGCGCTGAAGGAGGCCGGAGGTGAGTAGGTCGCCCAAGTACAGCCGTGTCAGAGCCCGCGCCGAGGCCCGGAAGCGGCGAGAACGGGAGCGGCAGGAGCGCGAGCAGCGGCGGCGAGAGCTCGACCTGAAGCGACGTCGGATGGCGCTCGCCGAAGCCAGGTCCCTGGTTACCGCCCGGATCGACGAGGTTGCGACGCGCATCCGAGCCAGGGCGGCCGGTGACGTGCCGACGACCGTCGATCCCGAGGTCCTGCTGCGCGAGCTCGAAGCCGCCCGACGCGCGGCTCTGGCCGCCGGCGACGCAGGGGAGGCGGCCGACCTGGGGATCGCCGTCGCCGCCGTAGAGGCCCGCCTGGAGGGACTCGAGCTCGAGGTCGCCCTCCACCGCGAGCGGCAGGAGCGCGCCGGTCAGGTCGCCGCCATCGTCGGTCTCTGCGCGGCCGTCGACGAGGGTGATCGCCGTCGCTTCGCTGCGGCAGAGGCGCGGGAAGTCGGCGAGCAGGTGGACGGGCTGCAGGCGCTGCTCGACCACGGCGACCTGGACGGGTTCGACCGCGCTGTGCCGCTCGTGCGTGACTCGGCCCGTGGGTACGTGGAGGTGGTTCGCAGCCGGCGCGCCGAGCACGATCGGCTGCACGCCGAGCTGACCGCCCGCGTCGCAGGGCTGCACGCCACGTGGGGGCTGCTGGCCGAGGACGCACGCGCCGGGGGAGTGATGCTGGATGAGACGGAGATCGTCCCCGACGCCATCGCCCTCGTCGAAGCGAAGCTGGACAGCGGCAGCGTCAGGGCGGGCCTCGACCTCGCCGAGCGGACCGCCGAACGGCTGGTGCACACGGAACGGGCGCTCGACGACGCCATCGACCGGGTGCTCGAGAGTCACCAGGTGATGCAGGCGGTCATCGGGGCGCTGGACGATATGGGTTACACCGTCGACAAGGAGTCTTTCCGCGAGACGGAAGACGGGACGATGGGGATCAAGGCCGAGGCGGCGGGCGCGCCGCTGAACGTCGTCGTCCAGGACTCCGGCGAGGGCGATCAGCGGATCTTCTACGACTCGCCCGCCATGGCTTCCGCAGCTGCCCGCGGGGCCCCGCACGCCCTTCGCCAATGCCAGACGCTGAGCGACTTCCTCTCGGAGTTGAACGAGATCGTCTCTCGCCGGGGTGACCTGGAGGTGGACGCCCTCGACTGGGACGGGCGGAACGGCGGAACGCTGCCGCCGGCACACCGGATGCGGCTGATGCCGGCGGACCGCCGGGCCGAGGAACGTTGGGTGGTGGTGGGGTGAGCGGCGACGCCGCGCCGATAGCGCCCTGGATGGTGCGCGCATTCCAGGAGGCGCGACGCGGCCGGCACCTGCTGCTCTACGGGAACATCGACGACCTGATCCTGTGGGATGGGGACTACCTCCCGTTCCGGGAGGCGTTGGCGCAGCTCCTCGATCTGCTCGGCTATCCGTCGGTCGCCTTCTACAACCCGGTGGACGGCCTCACTTACGGCGACGACGGCTCGTGGTTTCGCCGGCTGGCTTCCGGCAGGGACGCTGCTGCGGAGGAACCGTCGGTCCCGCCTCCTCCCGACGACGCAGCCGAGACGGAGCGCCAGGCGAGGCTCCGGGAGAGCCGCCAGGCGCTGTCGGACGCCATCAACGACGCGCAGCAGGCGCAGCCGGTCGGACCCCACCAGAGCCTGTTCGCCATCCGGACGGTGTTGCGTTCGGCGCAGGAACCGTGCGCGGTGGTCGTGGAGTTCACGGAGCTGCTGGTGGGCGTCAACGTGCCGCCCGACGAGCACTACCGTGACTACCTGGTGCTTCTCCGGAGCGCCATGCTCGAGGCGGGCCTGGTGGCTGCCGACGGGGCGCGTCGCAACCTGCTCGTCCTCGTCTGCAAGGAGCTCAGGGGCGTGCCCGCCTGGCTGCACGAGGGCAACCCGCTGGTGGCGCCGGTGGCCGTCGAGAAGCCGACGTTCTTGGAGCGGGAGAGCTACTTGTTCGCACGCCGCAGCGGGTTCCATGGCGGCGCCGATCTCGCATCGGAGGACGCCGCGAGGTGTGCCGCGATCCTGGCGAACCTGACCGAGGGCATGTCGATCAGGGACCTGGACGCGCTGGCGGCCACTTCCCAGGTGTCGGAGATTCCCTTCGACGCCGCCAAGCGGCTCACGCTCCACCACAAGGTGGGTTGGCGCGACGACCCGTGGGAGCGCCTCCCGATCGAGAAGGTGGCCGAGGCGGAAGGTGAGCTCAAGCGGCGGGTGATCGGCCAGGACTCGGCGGTGGCCGCGGTCACGCAGATGCTGGTCAACGCCAGGATCGGCCTCGACTTCGTACCGGACGCCGACAGCGCCAGCACCAGACCCAGAGGGGTGTTCTTCTTCGTCGGGCCCACCGGTGTCGGCAAGACCGAACTTGCCAAGGCGCTGGCGGCGTTCGTGTTCGACGACGAGAACGCCATGCGGCGGTTCGACATGACCGAGTTCGGCCTGGAGCACGCCAGCGAGCGCCTCACCGGGGCGCCGCCCGGCTACGTCGGCTACGAAGCAGGCGGGGTGCTCACCAACTGGATCTACGAGAACCCCTTCAGCGTGGTGCTCTTCGACGAGATCGAGAAGGCCCACGAGAAGGTCTTCGACAAGTTCCTCCAGATCATGGACGACGGCCGCCTCACCGACGGGCGGGGCCGCACGGCGTACTTCTCGAACGCCATCGTCATCTTCACCTCCAACCTCGGAGCTCAGCGGCTCGACGAGCGCCTCGGCCGGGCGAGCGTCGAGGAGGAGCTCGGCTACGAGGAGATCAAGGAGCTGTTCGAGGCCGAGGTGTCGGGCTTCTTCAAGGGCGAGCTGGGCAGGCCCGAGTTCCTGGGGCGATTGGGCAGCGGGGTGGTGGTGTTCGACATGCTGCGGGACCGCGTCGTGCACCAGATCACCGACAAGTTCCTCGCCCAGCTCAGCGTCTCCGCCGCCGGCCGGGGCCTGCAACTCGTCTACGACAGGCCGGCGATCTTCGCCAAAGTGTCCGCCGAGATCAACCGACGAGGCAGGGCGCTCGGTGCCCGCCAGATCCGCGACCCCATCCTCGAGCGCCTCATCCGCGTGCCGCTGAACCGGTGGATCATGGACAACGACCCGGCGCCCGGCACCAGGGTGCTGGTGCACCGGTCACACCCGGCCGACGAGCTCGCGATTGGCGAGTACCCGCCCGACTGAGCGCGGTCAGCCGCCGGCGGCGCGCTGAAACGCCTGCTCGACCGCCGCCAGGCCCATCATCGACGCCAGCTCCCGCGCCTGGCGCCCGGCTCCTTCGAGGTGGCGGATGGCGGCGCCCTCGTCGCCGGCCTTGGCTGCGTCATGGGCGGCGGCGACGGCCGCCGCGGCTTCGCCGCCCGCCCCCTCGGCCAGCGGGTCACGCAGGTCGCCGAGTTGGCGGGCGAGGGTGGCGAGGTCGGTGGCCTGCGAGTGTTCGATGGTGACGCGGGACTCGTTGACGGCCGACTCCCGGCCGATCGCCGAGCGCTGCACAGGGCCTGTGAAGATCTGATCCACCCGGGTCCCGATCCTGCTCATCGCCTCGTCCCGCTGGGAACGCAG
The DNA here is from genome assembly GCA_041619955.1 of Acidimicrobiia bacterium. Taxonomy (GTDB): domain Bacteria; phylum Actinomycetota; class Acidimicrobiia; order Spongiisociales; family JAOTWH01; genus JBFJZV01. Next base: position 9,865 of record JBFKDA010000075.1, read on the forward strand.
CTCGGCCACCTCCCTGACGCGCCGCAGTTCGCTGTCGAGGCGCCGTAGCGTCGACTGGAGCAGCATCTCGAACGTCCCCATCTGCGCCTGGATCGCCTCCGCAGACGGCAGGGCGCTGCGGTGGCCGTGGGCGGAACCGTCGCTCCAGTGTTTGCGGGCCTGGTCGATCTGGCTATGGCACTCGTCCCAGTCGGCGTCGTCGATCGCCTTCTCGGCCCGGGCCCATGCCAGCCAGCCGCGCATGAGGGCGAGCTCGGCCTTGCGGGCGTCCATGATCCGCTCCGGCACCAGCAGCTCCACGGCGGTCCGCAGCGACTCGTCGGCGAGGCGGGTCATCGACTCCCCGCTGCGCAGGGCATCCTCATAGCGCCCGGCGTGCATTGCGCCGAGGAAGTCGGCGAGCTCCTTCAGCGAATTCACGTAGGTGAGGGCGTTGGCTGCCTCCAAGGAGAGGTCCAGGCCTTCGTCGTCGTCGGGCGGCGGAGGCTCGGCCTGCGCGATGAACTCGACCACCGCTGCGACGGAGGCGCTGGCCCGGAGGAAGCTGTTGCTCGCGGCCCGGTACTCGCTGGACGCGAGTTGGCCGACCCCAATTACGACCTCGCCCATGTAGGCGCACATGCGAGCGCGCACCGCGCCCTCGAACCGTTGCGGCAGGCCGCTGTCGGCGAGCCGCTCGAAGTACTCCTGCGCCTTCGAGAAGGCCTGCAACGCGCCCTGCGGATGGTCCAGCAGCCGCTGATGGTGCTCGGCTTCCGTGGCCAGCTCCTGACCCTGCATCAGCAGCACCAGTCCCTGCGCCTCAGCGGCGGCCCGCTCCAGCTCGGCTCGGTAATCGTCGCTCGGGGCCGGGTCGACCCGCTCCAGCTCGTTGCGGGCGATCTGGAGGGCGGCGGTGTTCACGCTGCGCACCGTGTCGATGAAGCCCATCGCCTCCCCGTACTCCATCGAGTAGATCGAGTACGCGATCAAGAGCTGCAACGCCTCCTCGAAGTGCGTCTTGCTCTCCACGTAGCCGCGGAACTGGTCGTGATCGAGCATCGTCCGGGCTTCGTACCGGAGGAGCCGCCGTTGCCTGCTCTTGAGCTCGCGCTTGAGCGCCGCCATGTTGCGGTTCTGGAGCAGGCCAAGGAGGTCGGCCGCGCTCACCGGCTGCGGGTCAGGCCGCCCTTGCGGCTCGCCCGTGACGTTCATGTATCCCCCTTCGGCTACAGGCCAGCATACGCGATCGGCCCGCGGCCGGCAGGCCGCTCCCGAGGAAGCCCCTACTCGTCGTCCGGCAGGGGGAGCAGCTCGATGCGGTCGCGGTCGGCGTGGATCCGTGGCTGGTCGCCGCGGAGGTCGA
>JBFKDA010000076.1:0-11198 GCA_041619955.1 Acidimicrobiia bacterium
CTGCCACGCCGCGTAGAACGGCTCGACGAGCTCCGGGTCGAGGTCGACGGCGCCCAGCAAGGCCGGGTGGAAGCGCACCTCGGTGTGGTGGCCGTCGGCGTCGAGGGTGATCACCCGCTGGTGGTTGCGGACGTCGTGGTGGTCGTCGACGAACACGTACGGGACCTCGACGGTCGCCAGCAGCTCGTGGTGGCCGGGGTGCTGCTCGCGCAGCCGCCGGGCGGCTTCGAAGCCGTCGACGAGGATGCTCTCGCCACCCGTGGCGGCGAACTCGATGCAGTGCAGGAACTGCAGCCCCGGCAGGTTGCGGCGGTTGACGACGTCGGTGTGGGCGGTGAGCTTGTGGGCGGTGTACGCCAGGTTCTCGGGGTTGGGCTTCGAGATCACCTGGAACTCGCGGCCGAAGTGGGTCTCCTGGACGAATGCGATCCGCTCCGCCAGCTCGACGACCGCGCCCACCCGAGCCGGCACGCCTTTGACGATCGCGAAGCCGTAATCACGGATCATCGTCAGCCAGCGCCGCATGCCGTCGGCGCCTGCGTCGATCTCGTCGAGGTGGATGGTGGGTGGCGCCGACGCGATCGCCGACGTCCAGAGGCTCGGCTGCTCCCGGCGCTCACCGCGAGCCGCCTTCCCGGGCCGGTTGCTCCGCAGCCACTCGGCGCTCAGCGACGTGCGGTGGCCGTCGCGCCACGTGACGTCGAGGCGCTCGTCGCAATCGACGTCGGCGGGGGCGACGTCGAGGTCGAGGGTGACGTTGTCGGCGAGCCGCTCCCACGCCTCCGGGTGCTTGCACGCCGGGCAGGGACAGTTGTCGCGCAACCAGACGTACGGGAACTCCGCCGACAGCCCGTCCTCCCACACGATGCGCAACGCCCGATCCCCGACGGTGCCGACGGTGGCCAAACCCCGCTCCGTTCTGCGACGATTTGCGCCCGCACGGTACACGTTCGGCGCCCGGAAATCTCTTGACCAGGTGGCTCCCCGCTGGTAATGTAATGACTGTTACGGCTAACGGTTGTTACCGTTCCAGACCATCGAGATCACCGGACCATGCAGATCGAAGGAGTAGCCATGTTGCGCAACCTCAGGCTCCAGACCACCGAGCCCCCGGCGCGGGCCGCCGCCTCGCGGCTCACTGGGCTCCGGCGCGGCTCGTGCTCGTGGCGGGACGCCGTGGGTCCGGGGTACGCCGTCGGGGTGAGCGAGCGGGTGGTCTCCTACCTCGCCGCCGGCCACCGGAGCGACTACTGCCGCTGAGCGGTCAGCCGCCCTCGGGCGGCTCCTCGGTGCCGGCCTCGGTGCCGGCGTCCTCCAGGCACCGCTCCGACAGCGGGATCGGGATGCTGTGCCTGGTGCGGTCGCGTTTCGAGACGAACTCGCTGGGCGGGATGCGCCGGTCGAACGACTCGAGGTACTTCTCCCCGTCGCGATCCAGCAGGTCCCACCCCCTGGAGAACATGTTGCCGGTGGGGCCCACGATGTCGCGGGCCGATCTCCGGATGCTGGCACCGGCGAACCGGCGGCCCTGGCGGCGCGCCTTCCATTCGGCGAGGAGCTCACGCATGCGACCCATGGGGCGAGCGTAGCCCGTTACCCTCCATACCCATGACGTGGTGGAACGGCTTGGTGAATTTCTTCCGGCGCCTGGTGCGCGGCCCGCAGGCTCCCCCGGCTCGCGTCGAGGACTCGCCCGAGACCGAGATGGAGACCGAGCGCAAGCGGGGCATGCGCGGGATGTGACGGTCAGGCGCCGGACTTCACGCGATCGCGTGGGCAAGGGTCCCGCCGACCATCGCCACCGCGAACACGAAGCCCATGAACACCCCGAGCAGCCGTGGCGCGGCCAGCCGGCTGAGGATCACGAACTCCGGCACGTTGGCGCCCGCGCCGGCGATCGTCAGCGCCACCACCGCGCCGATGCCCACCCCGGCGGTGGTGAGCGAGTCGGCGATCGGCACGAACAGCTCGGTGTTGAAGTAGAGCGGCGTGCCGAGGGCGGCGGCGATCGGGATCGCGGCGGCAGCCCGGTCGCCGGTGATGGCGGCGGCGGCTCCCGGCGACACGAGCGACTCGATGGCCAGGCCGATGCCCACCCCGAGCACCAGCAGCGGGCCGAGCGTGCGGAGCAGGCCGAGAGCCGAGCGGGACGCCCGCCGGACCTCGATGCCGAGCCCGTCCCAGCCCGCGTCCGGCGTGCACGCCGCCCCGGGCATCGTGGCGTCGAGCGGCTTCAGGAAGCGCTCGATCCCCACCGCCTCGGCCACCAGCGCGAGGGCCATCGCCGCCGCGAAGGCCACGCCGACGTAGAGCAGCGCGATCTCCAGGCCCACGATCAGCGCCAGCGCCCCGAACAGCACCGGGTCGAGCACCGGCGCGGCGGCGATGAATGCGACGTACCCGGCGGGCGGCACCCCGGCCTGGCGCAGCCCCACCAGGAGCGGGATCGCCGAATACGTGCAGAACGGCGTGACAAAACCCACCGCGATTCCCTTCAGCGCGGCCACCGGCGGCGCGCCGCCCATCCACGCCCGCAGTCGGGCCGCCCCCATGCGGCGCTGGACGAGCTGGACCCCGAACGCGACCCCCAGGAACAGCAGCGACAGCTCGACGAGCAGCACGAGTGCCCCTGCGATCATCGGCCCATGATCGCCGCCGCCGCGTCGGGCAGCGCGGTCATGCACGACTCGTTGACCCGCACCAGCGTGCGCACCCCGTCGGGCTCGAGGAACACGTACTCGGCGTCGGCGAGCACCCGGAGGTGGCGGGAGATCGTCGACTGGCTCCTGCCGACCGCATCCACCACCTCCCCCACCGTCAGCGGGCGGCCGGCCGTGGCGACGACGTGGAGCACCCGGACCCGCGTGCCATCGGCGAGGCAGCGGAACCAGCGCGCGTACTCGGTTGCCTGCTCCGGGTTCATCGCTTATCTACGATAAACGATGAAAGCAGCCCGTCAACCCCGGTCGTCAGGTGCGGCGCCATGAGCGAGCAGCGGGTCGTGGTCACGGGCGGCGGCCGCGGCATCGGCTGGGCCATCGCCCAGGCATTCGCCACGGGCGGGGCACGGGTGCACGTCTGCGACGTCGACGACGGCGCGCTCGGCCCGGCGCGGCAACTCGGGTTCGGCACCTCGGTGTGCGACGTGGCCGACGCCGGCGACGTCGCGGCGCTGTTCGCACGGCTCGACGGGCTCGACGTGCTGGTCAACAACGCCGGCATCGCCGGCCCCACCGGGCCAGTCGACGAGGTCGACCCGGCGGAGTGGGACCGCACGGTGGCGGTGAACCTGACCGGCGCGTTCCTGTGCACGAGGGCGGCGGTCCCGCTGCTGCGGGGGGCCGGAGGCGGTGCCATCGTCAACATCGCCTCGAGCGCCGGCGTGCTCGGCTACCCGCTGCGGGCGCCGTACGCCGCCGCCAAGTGGGGGCTGGTCGGGCTCACGAAGACGCTGGCGATGGAGCTCGGCCCCGCCGGGATCCGGGTGAACGCGGTCAACCCCGGCCCGGTGGAGGGCGAGCGCATGCAGCGGGTGATCGCCGCCGAGGCGGCGGCCACCGGCCGCTCGCCGGACGAGGTGCGCGCCGGCTACCTGGCGCAGACCTCGCTCGGCGCGTTCGTCACCCCCGCCGAGATCGCGGCCGCAGTGGTGTGGCTCTGCTCCCCCGCCGCCGCCAAGGTCACCGGCCAGGTCCTCGGCGTGGACGGCAACACCGAGACGCTGCGAACCACGTAGGACGCGATGCGGCCCGCCGGGTTCCCGGCGGGCCGCTCGCTTCGATCGACGGTTGGGGCTACTTGAGCGCCTTCAGCTGGTTGCCCTCGCTGAAGTTGCCCTTGCCCGGCACGCCGTTCACGGTCTCGGTGTTCATTGCGAACGTGAGGATCGTGAACGCCGCCGCGTCCGACATCTGGTCGAGCGCGGTGAGGCTGATGTTGTCGAACGTGTCGCAGGCCAGGTGATAGCACGGGTCGTACTGCTCGCCGGCCGTGCCGCCGTAGATCGCGACCTGCTCGGGCGTCTTGATGCCCTCGGCCCCGGTGAAGAGGCCGCCGCACGGGATGCCCGACACGCAGAACGCGAAGTGGTCGGAGCGCTGGCCGATCGTCGTCGGCTCGGTCGCCAGCCCCTGGCTGTCGAAGTAGTCGAGCACGAGCTGCTCGATCACCGCCGACTCGGCCGGCACGCTGATCGTGTTGCCGCCCGCCGAGTTGTCGCCGTCGTACACGAACCGGACGAAGTTCGGCGAGCCGACCATGTCCAGGTTGAAGTACAGGGCGATGTCCTCGAGCTCCTCGTCCGACAGGTTCACGACGTAGTCGATCGAGCCGTTGAGGCCGCCCTCCTCGGCGCCCCACCAGGCGAAGCGCACCTTGTTGACGGGCTTGACCTTGGCCATCTGCTCGGCGATCTCGATGAGCACGCCGCTACCGGAGCCGTTGTCCTGGACGCCCGGGCCCTCGGGCACGGAGTCGAGGTGGCCGCCGGCCATGACGACGTTATCGGGGTTGCCGTGGGTCGACTCGGCGATCACGTTGACCGTGGTGCGCACCTCGGAGACCGTGGTGGCGTCGATCGAGCCGGTGGCGCCGCTGGCCAGGTCGGTGCCGATGGCGAACGTCGTGCTCACCGCCGGGATGCCGAAGCCGGGGCCGCCCAGCGTGCCGAAGAACAGGCCGGTCCGGCCCGGCGTGCCCTGGTTGAACACCACTGCGCCGACCGCGCCGGCGGCCTCCGCGTTGGCGACCTTGGTCGAGAAGAAGCACGCGCCGCGCTGCATCAGCGCGATGTTGCCGGCCACCGCACCCGGGAAGTCGCCGGCCTCGCAGCCGCTGGTCGAGAGCGACGGGTCACCGAGTGACAGGTCCACGGGCACGAAGTCGACCGTGCCGGTGGCGCCCGAGCCGGAGAACGTCATCACGTCGAAGTCGGTGCCGTCGACGTACGAGGTCGCCGTGGGGGTGGCCTGCTCGAACGTCGACGTGCCGATGACCTGGAAGAAGTCGAAGTCGAAGGGGATCACCTCGACGTCGTACCCTGCCGCCGTCATCCGCTCGACCACGTAGTCGGCCGACGCGTCGTAGCCGGGCGTGCCGGACGTGCGGACGCCGCCGTTGTCGTCGGCAGCCGCCTGGAACGCGGCCTGGTGCTCGCGTACGCCCTCGACCGTGACGCACTCCAGCAGCTTCTTCACGGTGTTGTTGACCCGATCGTCGCACGACTTCGGTCCCGCACTGGCGATCGGCGCCGCCACCGCGAGCGCCGTCAGCACCGCGACCGCAACGAGCGCGACGCGCCGTAGCTTCTTGATCGGACTCATCGATCCCTCCTTGCCGGCCGCAATGGCCGACGTCGTCCTTCCCGGAAATGCCCTGGCCGGCAACTTGTCAGTTGGGCACCCTACCTGGCCGCTGTGACACGTTATCCGGTGCGTGTTCGTCGCTACCACGCAGCGTCCCCACGGCGGGAGCGCCACGACGGCAGATCTCAGAAGAGGCCGACGACGTTCCCGCTGTCGTCGATGTCGACGTCCATGAACGCCGGCGTCACCGACAGCCCGGGCATCGTGCGCATCTCGCCGAGGAGCGGGTAGATGAAGCCGGCTCCCACCGACGCCCGTACCTCCCGCACCGGTACCGTGAACCCCTTGGGCGCCCCCTTCAGGTTCGGGTCGTGGCTGATCGACAGGTGCGTCTTGGCCATGCAGATCGGCAGGTAGCCGAAGCCGGCCTTCTCGAAGTCGCGGATCTGGCGGTCGGCGTCGTCGGAGTACTCGACGCCGCCCGCCCCGTAGATCTCGGTGCAGATCGTCTCGATCTTCTCCTTGATGCCCTGGTTGAGGTCGTAGAGGAACTCGAAATGGCTGGGCTCCTCGCAGGCGGCGACCACCGCTTCGGCCAGCTCGGCGGCGCCCTTGCCGCCCTCCGCCCAGTGGTCGGTGCGCACCGCCGCAAACGCGCCGGCTTCGGTGGCCATCTCTGCCACCAGGTCGACCTCGGCCCGGGTGTCGGTGGGGAACGCGTTGACCGCCACCACCACCGGCAGCCCGTAGCGCTTGACGTTGCGGATGTGGGCGACGAGGTTGGCCATGCCGGATCGCAGCAGCGGCAGGTTCTCCTCGGTGTAGGCCTTGTCGAGCGCGCGGCCCGGCGTCACCCGCGGCCCGCCGCCATGGGTCTTCAGCGCCCGCACCGTCGCCACCAGCACCACGCAGTCGGGCTTCAGCCCGGAGACCCGGCACTTGATGTCGAGGAACTTCTCCATCCCCATGTCGGCGCCGAAGCCGGACTCGGTCACCACGTAGTCGGCGAGGTGCAACGCGACCCGGTCGGCGAGGATCGACGAGTTGCCGTGGGCGATGTTGGCGAACGGGCCGGCGTGCGCGAACGCCGCCTGGCCCTCGAGCGTCTGCATCATCGTGGGGTGCAAGGTGTCCTTCATGAGCACCGCCACTGCCCCGGCCACGCCGAGGTCCTCCAGCGTGATCGGGTTGCCGTCCTTCGACGAGCCGACCACCACCCGCCCACACCGCTCCCGCAGGTTGCGGAGCGCCGACGCGTAGTCGCTGCCGTCGACCAGGGCGAGGATCGCCATCAGCTCGCTGGCGACGGTGATGTCGAACCCGGTCTGGCGGGGCCGGCCGTCGGCCGAGCCGCCGAGACCGACGATCGTGTTGCGGAGGGCGCGGTCGTTGACGTCGACCACCCGGTTCCACTGCAGCCGGTCGGGGTCGATCGCCAGCCGCGACAGCCCGACCTTGGCGAGCGCGGCGTCGGAGCGCCGCCCCTCGTGGTACCAGCGGGCGTCGATGGCCGCGGCCACCAGGTTGTGGGCGACGCCGATGGCGTGGATGTCGCCGGTGAGGTGGAGGTTGAAGTCCTCCATCGGGATCACCTGGCTGTAGCCGCCGCCCGCCGCGCCCCCTTTGATACCGAACGTCGGGCCCATGCTGGGCTGGCGGATGCACGGCATCGCCGTCTTGCCGATGTGACCGAGCCCCTGCACCAGGCCGATGGTGGTGGTGGTCTTGCCTTCGCCCAGCGGCGTCGGCGTGATGGCCGTGACGTCGACGTACTTGCCCTTGGGCCGCTTGGCGATCTGCGGCATGACGTCGAGGTGGATCTTGGCGAGGTGGCGGCCGTACGGGATCAGCGCCTCGCCGCCGATGCCGAGCTGCTCGGCGACCTCGGCGATCGGGCGGAGGGTCGCCGCCTGGGCGATCTCCAGGTCGGACGGGACGCCCTTCGGCATGGCCACTCCAGGAAGTCGGGGCGCTGGATGTTAGAGCGGGAGGCTGGCGGTCCGCCGGGCCCGACCGTTACCCTGCCAGCGACCGCGGGGTCGAGGGGGTGCACTGATAGCAGAGGAACCGGACACGACGCGCACCGGCGCACGCCCCAGGCTCGACCGCCTGGCCTGGGTGCGCTGGCCGGCCGACGTGGCGTTCGCGGTGGTCGCCGTGGCGCTGACGCTCCTGCACTTCCCGCTCGCCAACCTGGAGTTGCGCTGGTGGATGTGGTTGCTGGTCGGCGCGGCGGGCCTGGCGTTCCTGGCGCTCGCCCGCCACCGCGGCGAGGAGCGCTGGCCGATCTACATCGGCCGCTACCCGGGCTGGACGTTCGGGATCTTCTTCGTGCTGCTCACGGTGCTCGTCGGCGCAGTGGCGCTCGACTTCCGGCTGCCCCGGTCGCGGGTGCTGGTGCTGATCCTGTGGGCGGTCGTGATGACCACCTTCAGCCTCCTCTTCTACTCCCAGCGCGACAAGGACGACTTCTGGAGCCAGGCAGCGAACGCGTTGCTCACCGGCCTGATCCTCGCACTGGCGGCCTTCATCGTGAATACGGCGCTGAGCGCGGCGACCCGCGAGCGTCAGGAGCGGGCGACCCGGCTGGCGATCAACCAGGAAGAACAAACGGTCTTCCGGCGCCAGGACCTGCGCGAGTTCGACCTCAGCGGGATGCTCATGGAGCCCGACTTCGACTTCTCCTATGCCGACCTGACCGGCGCCGACTTCACCGACGCCGACATGAAGGGCGTCTCGATGCGCAACACGATCCTCACGGGCGCGGTGCTGGAGCTGGCCCACATGTCGAGCGCCAACCTCGACGCGGCGGTGCTCGACGACGTCAAGCTGCTCGGTGCCGACCTCGAGGAGGCCAGCCTGACCGGCGTGCGCCTCCACAACGCGACTGTCGAGCCGTCGGCACGCACCGATGACGACCGCAACGCCTGGCTGGCCACCGGGCCCCGCGCCGACGCCGCCCGCGATTCCGCGAGGCCGACGACCACGGTGACGCTGCGCAGCGCCCAACTCGACGGCGCCGACCTCAGCGGCGCCAACCTCACCAACGCCGACCTCACCGGGGCGAACCTCACGGGCGCGATACTCGACCGCACGATCCTCCGGGGAGCCGACCTCAACGGCGCGGTGGTGGACGCCAACCTGGGCGACGCCCGGCTCGACGAGCACACCATCTGCCCCAGCGGCGACCACGCCGATGCCGACACGGGTTGCGCCGGCCGGGAGAGCCCGGAAGGGCCGGCGGTCGACGACCTGGAGCTGGTGGCCTCAGAAGGTGCCAACGCCACCGTGCTCGGCACCGTGGCCGTGAGCCACCCGTCCGAGGACGCCACCCTCACGTTCACGCGCGTCGGGGACGCGCCGTTCGACGTCGATCCCGAGACCGGCGCGGTCACGGCGTCCGGCGAGGAGTACGCGCAGGACACGTACGACTTCGTGGTGCGGGTCACGGACGGCGCCGGCGCAACCGACGACGGGACGGTCACCGTGCTCGTGAACCGGGCGCCCGTGTTCGGCAGCTCCACGTACCGGTTCGAGACCGGCGAGTTCACCCGGGAGGGCAGCCCGCTCGGCCCGGTCACGGCCGGCGACGCGGACGGGCCCGCTCCCCTCACCTACGGGCTGCTCACCAGCGATCCGAACCTCCCGTTCGCCGTCGACCCCGCCACCGGCGAGCTGTCGGTCCAGGCCCCCGTCGCCTCCGGCGCCAGCCCGTACGAGTTCAAGGTCGAGGCCGTCGACGCCGCCAACCCACCGGGCCGGGCGTCGGTCGTCGTGGTCGTCGAGGTCTCCCAGTTCGTGCACGTCGTCGAGGAAGGCGAGTCGGCGTTCGAGGACCTCGCCGAGCGGTTCTACGGCGACGCCGAGTTGGCCGGCCTGATCCGCGACGCCAACCCCGGCGTGGACGAGCCGCTCGCCGTCGGCGAGGAATTGAAGATCCCTGCGCTGCCCGAAGACGACGACGGCCGACCGCCCGAGTTCGCCGAGCCGAACCCCGTCTTCTCGGTGTCGAGCAACGCGCCGCGAGGCACGGTCGTGGGGCGGCTGGTCGCCACCGACCCCGACGGTGGCCAGGTGCGCTACGTCCGGGCCCAGACCGACGCGCCGTTCGCGGTCGATTCCACCACAGGGGAGGTGACCACGACCCGCCGGCCGTCCGGCCAGGAGTACACGTTCGAGGTGACGGCGACCGACGACGGCATGCCGCCGCAGACCACGGCGACCTCGGTGACGGTGGTCCGCAACGAGGTGCCGGTGGTGATGCTGCCGACCGAGCCGGTGGCCGTCCTGCACACCGTTGCGCCCGGGTCGGTCGTCGCCACCGTCGAGGCCCGGGACCCCGATGGTGCCGCCGTCACGTTCGGCCTCGAACCCGGCAGCCCGTTCACGATCGAGCCGGCTTCCGGCCGGATCACGGTGGCCGGTGACCTGCGCCCCGACGAGAGCCCGTACGAGCTCACGGTGACGGTCGCCGACCAGGCGCCGTTCCCGGCCCGCACCGAGGTGACAATCGAGATCGAGGTGCTCCACGAGGTGCAGCCGGGGGACTCGCTGTCCGGCATCGCCGACGAGTACTACGGCGACGGCGGGGTGTTCGCGTGCATCCAGCAAGCCAACGGGCTTACAGCGGGCGGGATCTCGACCGGCCAGGCGCTCACCGTCCCGCCGGTGGAGAACTGCGCCACCGGGTGACCGTGCTGGCCGTGATCGGCGGCGGCCGGTAGGGTCCCCGCCCATGAGAGACGAGGCCCGAGTCGTCATCGTCGGCGGAGGAGCGATGGGCGTGGGGCTCGCCTACCACCTCGGGCTGGAGGGCTGGGGCCCGGACACGGTGCTCGTCGACAAGGGCGAGCTGAGCTCCGGCTCCACCTGGCACGCCGCCGGCCTCATCCCCCACTTCATCGGCAGCCTCAACATGGCCAAGGTGCACGCCTACGGCGCCGAGCTGTACGCGACCCTGGAGCAGGAGACCGGGCTGTCGACCGGTTGGCACGGGTGCGGTGCGATCCGCCTCGCGGTCACCGACGACGAGGTCGACTGGTTCCGCTACGTGCACGGCGTGCTGACGCTGGTCGGCGTCGAGAGCCACCTGATCTCGCCGGCCGAGATCACCGAGCTCCACCCGCTGCTCGACGTCCGCGACGTCAAGCTGGGGTTCCACACCCCGGACGACGGCTGGACCGACCCCTCCAGCGCCACCAACTCCATGGCGGCGGGCGCCCGCGCCCGGGGCGTCGAGATCGTCCGCCACAACCGGGTGACCGCCATGCGCCGGCTCCCGGACGGGCGCTGGGACGTCGTCACCGAGCAAGGTCGCATCGTCGCCGAGCACGTCGTCAACGCGGCCGGCCACTACGGGCCCCAGCTCGGCGCGATGGTGGGGCTCGACGTCCCGATCGTCAGCATGACCCACCAGTACCTGGTCACCGAGGCCATGCCGGCGGTGGCCGCTCACGAAGGCGAGTTCCCGGTGGTGCGCGACCCCCGGGCGTCGTGTTACTACCGGCGCGAGCACGACGGGCTGGTCATCGGCCCGTATGAGACGGCGGGCGCCCAGCCGATCGGCGTCGACGGGTTCGACTGGTCGCTCGACTTCCACCTCGACCCGCCTGCGATCGACCGGCTGGAGACCGCGCTGGCATGGGCCGCCGAGCGGATCCCGGCATTCGGCGACGCGGGCATCAAGCAGGTGGTGAACGGCCCGATCACCCACACGCCCGATGCCGGCTTCCTCCTGGGCCCGGCGCCCGGGCTGCGCAACTACTGGATGTGCGTCGGCGCGTCGATCGGCATCACCCAGGGCCCGGGGGCCGGCAAGTACCTGGCGCAATGGATGGTGCACGGCCAGACCGAGATCAACGTGCGGGAGATGGACCCCCGCCGCTTCGGCCCCTA
>JBFKDA010000077.1:0-11119 GCA_041619955.1 Acidimicrobiia bacterium
ACGTGCTGCTGGAGCGGCTCGGGCTCGCCGGGTACGCGAAGACGTCGGGGGCGTCGGGCATCCACGTGTACGTGCCGCTGGAGCCCCTGTACTCCTACGGTCGGGTGCGGCGCTTCGTGGAGACCCTGGGGCGGATGCTGGCCGCCGCCGACCCCGAGACCGTCACGATGGAGTGGGACATCCCCAAGCGGGGGCCGCGGGTGTTCGTCGACCACAACCAGAACGTGGCGGGCAAGACCATCGCCTCCGTCTACTCGGTGCGCCCGGAGCCCGGCGCCCCGGTGTCGACGCCGATCATGTGGTCGGAGCTCGGCAACGTCACGCCCGATCAGTTCACGATCGCCACGATCTGGCAGCGCCTGGCGCGCCACGGCGACCTGTTCGAGCGGGTGCTGTCGGGTGGCCAACGCCTGGAAGCGCCCGAGGCCGCCCTCGGCCTGGACGCGGCATGAGGGCGAGCGCCGAGAAATACGCGAAAACTTTTCCACAGGTTTCTGTCAACCGGCTCCGGGAGCGAGTACGGTTATTCACAGTTCTCACTGGGAACGGCTGAGCAGCCTCTGAGCAGCAGAGCGGCCCGTTCCGAGCGACAGGGGCGGCGGCGGCCGTAGGAGAGGTGTTCGAAGGGACGGGGGGGAATCGAGCGCTTCGGGGGAAGCGGCCTCCCGCCGTCCTTCTTCTTCGTCCCCGACCCGGCCCCTCACACGGTCTGCTGCGCGCCGACCTCGACGGGGTAGCCGGAAGCCGACCAGTCGCTCCACGAGCCCGGGTACAGGCGCGCGCCGCCGAAACCCGCCACCTCCATCGCCAGTAGGTCGTGGCAGGCGGTCACCCCGCTCCCGCAGTACACCACCACCGGCGACTCGGCCGTGATCCCTGCGGCGGCGTAGACGGCCCGCAGCTCGGCAGGGGTGCGGAACCGCAGGTCGGCGCCGAGGTTCTCCTCGTACGGAACGTTGACGGCGCCGGGGACGTGGCCGGCAACCGGGTCGATCGGCTCGTGCTCGCCGCGGTAGCGCTCGCCGCTGCGGGCGTCCACGACCACTGCCGTCGCCAGCCCCGCCAGCACGTCGCGGCGATCCCACGTGTCTCCGGCTCGCACCCGCACGGACAGCTCCGCCGGCGGGTACGCCGGCGCCTCGGTGGTCACGGGCTGGCCCGTCGCCTCCCATGCGGTGAGCCCGCCGTCGAGAACGGCGACGTCGTCGTGGCCGACGTGGCGCAGCATCCACCACAGCCGGGCCGCCACCGCGCCGCCCCGGTCGTCGTACGCCACCACGGTATGGCCGCTGCCGATGCCGAGCGAGCCGATGGCCGCCGCGAACTGCGCCGGCTCCGGGAGCGGGTGGCGGCCGGGCCCGCTGGGGGCCGAGAGGTGGTGCTCCAGGTCCACGTAGACGGCGCCCGGGATGTGCCCGGCCGCGTAGGCCGCCGGGCCGCGCGCCGGCTCGCCCAGATACCAGCGGCAGTCGGCGATGCGCAGCGCCGGGTCGCCGAGGCGGGCCGCGAGGTCCGCCACGCTCTCCAGCGGGCTCACGAGCCGGCGTCCTCCCGGGGACGGGAGGGCCGGTTCCGCGTTTCCCCGGGACGAGGCAGCCGGGCCCGAGCTCCCTGCGCGTGATCGATGGCCGCGGGGCGGAGGGTCAGCGGGTAGGCGGCAGCCTCCCACGGGCGCACAACCACCTGCCACGCCAGCAGGACCGCCGCCAGCGGGATGCCCATCGGGGCGTCGACCTGGAGGTGGTTGTAGTTCCAAATGGAGCCCCGCACGAACGCGACCGGCTCCGAGCCCACCTCGAACGCCCAGCGGCGAGGGAGTGGGTGGCTGCGGAGCTGGAGGCCGAAGAGCTGGCTCTCCAGGTCCCAGAGCCTCCCCAGCCACGACCGGCGGACGACGCGGGCGATCACCTCGCCGTCTTCCTTCACGTCCACCCGCCCCCAGCCGTCGGGCTCGATCCGCCACTCGGTGCCGTCGTCGAGCCGCGCCACCGACATGCGGTGGTGCGGGAAGCGGATCACGCGGGCGACCTCGGACCCGCCCGCGAGCAGGCGCCAGCGGTTGGAGAAGAGCCCGCTGTCCATGCGGGCCCCTCCCTGGATGGTGCGTGCCTGACCGGCCCGGCGGCTCATCCCGCCACCCTATACCATCGCCGGCGTGCAGTTGCACCTGCTGGACGGCACCTACGAGCTCTTCCGGTCCCATTTCGGCGCGCCCTCCCGGGAAGCGCCCGACGGGCGCGAGATCGGGGCCACCCGCGGCATCATCGCCTCGACGCTGGCGCTGCTCCAGGAACCCGGCGTCACCCACGTCGCGGCCGCGTTCGACACGGTCATCAGCAGCTTCCGCAACGAGCTGTTCGCCGGCTACAAGACCGACGAGGGGATGCCCCCCGAGCTGCTCGCCCAGTTCCCGCTGGCCGAGCGGGCACTGGCGGCCCTGGGCGTGGTCGTGTGGGGGATGGTCGAGTACGAGGCCGACGACGCCATCGCCACCGCCGCGCACCGATACCGGGGAGCGTTCGACAAGATCGTGATGCTCACCCCGGACAAGGACATGGCCCAGTGCGTGATCGGCGAGGAGGTGGTCGGCTTCGACCGCCGCAAGGGCGAGTTCATCGACGAGGCCCGGGTGTGGGGCAAGTTCGGCGTCGCCCCTGCGTCGATCCCCGACTATCTCGCGCTGGTGGGCGACAGCGCCGACGGGCTCCCGGGCGTGCCCGGTTGGGGTGCCAAGTCCACCGGCGCGGTCCTGGCGCGCTACCCCCACGTCGAGCAGATCCCGCTCGAGGCGGCGCTGTGGGACGTCGACGTGCGGAGCTCGGCCCGGCTGGTCGCGGCGCTCCGGGAGCACATCGGCCCGGCGCTGCTCGCCCGCTACCTCGCGACGCTGCGCCGCGACGTGCCGCTGGGCGAGACGGCGGCCGACCTCGAATGGCCCGGCGCGCACCGAGAGCCGTTCGAAGAGCTGTGCGACGAGCTGGGCTTCGGTGACCTCCGCGCCCGCCCGCATCGCTGGGCCGCCCTCTGAGGGCCGGGCGGGTCAGCGGCCGAGCGCGGAGCGGGCCGCATGCCAGCCGCACATCCCGTGCACGCCGCCACCCGGCGGCGTCGCCGCCGAGCACAGGTACAGGCCCGGGGCGGGCGTGGCGTACGGGTCGCGCGACAGGGTGGGGCGGCCCGCCATCTGGCGGATCGTCAGCGCGCCGGTGGTGATGTCGCCGCCGACGTAGTTGGCGTTGTAGGCGGCGAAGTCGTGCGGCGTCATCACGTGGCGGTCGAGGATGAGGTCCCTGAACCCCGGCGCGAAGCGCTCGATGTGCGCCTCGATCCGCCCGGTCATGTCGACGGTCGACCCGTTGGGCACGTGGCAGTAGCCCCACAGCGTGTGGTTGCCCGCCGGCGCCCGGGTCTCGTCGAAGATGCTCTGCTGCGCGACCAGCACGAACGGCCGCTCCGGGTGGCCGCCGGCGGCGACCTCGGCTTCGGCGGCGGCGACCTCCTCCCAGGCGCCGCCGACGTGGACGGTGCCGGCCCGCCGGGCCGCCTCGGCTTCCCACGGCACCGGGCCGGCGAGCGCCCAGTCGACCTTGAACGCCGCGGGGCCGTGCTCCCAGCGGCGCAGCTTGCGCCGGTAGCCGACCGGCAGCCGCTCGCCGGCGATGGCGGCCAGCGCCCAGGGCGCGACGTCGCACAGCACGAGCGGCGCGGGCGGGAGGTCGGCGAGGTCGGCCACCGGGCTCCCGGTCGTGATCTCGCCGCCGCCCGACACGACGATCGTGGCGAGGGCGTCCGCGATGCGCTGCGATCCGCCGGCCGCGGCCGGCCACCCCGCCACGTGCCCGGCCGCCATCAGCGCGAGCCCGACGCCGGCGGTGAGGGGGCGGTCGAGCGGCGCGATCGCATGGGCGGCCGCCCCGGCGAACAGGCCGCGCGCTTCGTCGGTGGCGAAGCGGCGCACCACCCACGACGCCGGCTGGGCGGCCACCATGCCGAACCGGGCTGCCGCGATCGGGTGGCGGGGCCGTCGCAGCAGCGGTCCCGACACCAGCGGGTAGATCGCCTCCCAGTTGGCGACGATCGGACCGAGCAGCTTGCGGTAGGCGTCCCCGTCGGCGCCGAGACCGGCCACGGTCGCGTCGAGCGAGCGGTGCATGACGCCGGCCCGCCCCCCGTCGAGCGGGTGGGCGAGCGCCACCTCCGGGTGCACCCACTCCAGCCCGAGGTCGTCGAGCCGCAGCTGCCGGAACGCCTGCGAGGCGGCGCCGAAGGGGTGGATCGCCGAGCAGACGTCGTGGCGGAACCCCGCCCGGGTCAGCTCGGCGGTACGGGTGCCGCCACCGATCTCGTCCTGGGCTTCGACCACCAGCACCCGCCGCCCGGCGTCGGCGAGGACGGCGGCTGCCGTGAGGCCGTTCGGCCCCGCGCCCACGACGATCGCGTCGAAATCGCTCACCCGTCCATTCTGGCGGCCCCGCCGCCCAAGCCCGAAGGCCGTCAAGAAGGTGCTCGCGCCCGCCGAAGGTACATGACCGGGTCCTGCACCGGCAGTGGCGCGGCACGGAGGAACACCTTGGAGCAAACGACCGCCATCGCCTGGAGCACTGCGACGCCTCGCTATGGCCGGGCGCTGGTCTGGGGAGTCGCCGTCGCCGCGGTCGTCGGGCTCGGTTGGTGGATGCTCGTCTGGGCCGTCGGTGACTGGATCGGCGCTCCCGCCGCGGTGCTCGGCGCCGGGGTCGGCTACGGGGTGCTGCTGGGGTCCGGCCGGCATCGCGGGCGCTGGGCGCAGGCCGCGGCCGTCGTCATCACGCTCGCCGGCATGCTGGTGGTCGCGGCGCTCGGCATGCGGATCGTCACCGCCCAGGCCGGCGACGAGCTGCGGGCGGCCGGCATCGAGCACCTGCCGCTGCTCCCGCACTGGCGGATGTACTGGAACCTCGCCGTCGGCAGTTTCGCCGCCGACGTCACCACGCTGGTGTTCTTCGGCGTCGGGCTGTGGGTGGCGATCAACGCCCCCCGCCGGTTCGAGACGTACGGCTGACAGGTCATCCCGGCGGACGATCCCGCGATCCTGCCGGCGGCCGATGGCACGGCGGAGGCTGGCCGATACGATCCGAGCATGAGCGCAGTGGTCGTCGAGGGGCTGGAGAAGCGGTACGGCGACACCCACGCGGTCGCCGGCATCGATCTCCGCATCGAGGAGGGCGAGGTCTTCGCGCTGCTCGGGCCCAACGGCGCCGGCAAGACGACCACCGTCGAGATCCTCGAAGGGCACCGGACGCGTACCGCCGGCAAGGTGGAGGTGCTGGGCTTCGACCCGGAGACCGGCGGCCGGGCGTTCCGTGAGCGGATCGGCATCGTGCTCCAGTCCGCCGGGATCGAGCGGGAGCTGACGGTCGGCGAGGTCGTTGCTGCCTACGCCGCCATCTACCGGCGCAGCCGGGACGTCGCCGAGGTCATCGACCTCGTCGGGCTCGGAGACAAAGCCGGTGCGCGCGTCAAGACCCTCTCCGGCGGCCAGCGCCGCCGCCTGGAGCTGGCGGTCGGCATCGTGGGCGATCCCGAGTTGATCTTCCTCGACGAGCCCACCACCGGCTTCGACCCGTCGGCGCGGCGCCAGGCGTGGCAGCTCGTCGCCGGCCTGCGGGCACTCGGCCGGACGATCCTGCTGACGACCCACTACATGGACGAGGCCCAGCACCTCGCCGACCGCGTCGCGGTGATCGCCCGGGGCAGCATCGTGGCCGAGGGGACCCCGGACACCCTGGGCGGGCGCGAGGTCCAGGCTGCCGTGGTCTCGTTCCGGCTGCCGGACGCGGCCGCGCTCACCGAGCTGCCGGAGGTGGTGCCGGGCGACGCCGAGGTCGGTGCCGACGGCATCCGCTTTCGCACGGAGCGTCCCACCTCGGTGCTCCACGAGCTCACCGGGTGGGCGATCACCCGGGGCTACGAGCTCGACAACCTCACGGTCGACCGCCCCACGCTGGAGGACGTGTACCTCCAGCTCACCGACGGGGAGGCCGGCCGTGGGTGACCGGCGCCTCGTGTGGCTCCAGATGCGCTACCAGAACCGGATCTTCTGGCGCACGCCGATCGCCGCGTTCTTCACGCTGGTGTTCCCGCTGATGTTCCTCGTGGTGTTCACGGCCGTCTTCGGCAACGACCGGATCGACGGCCTCGGCATCACCACCGCCCAGTTCTACGCTCCCGCGCTCGCCGTGTTCGCGGCCGCCTCCGCCACCTACACGAACCTGGCGGTCTCGACCGCCATCGTGCGCGACGACGGGATCCTCAAGCGGGTGCGGGGGACTCCGCTGCCACCGTGGGCGTACATGGCGGGCCGGGTGCTGTCGGCGGTGTGGATCGCCCTCATCGCAGTGGTGATGATGATGGCGGTGGGGGTCGTGGTGTACGACGTCGAGATCATCGGTGGGCGGCTGGTCGCTGCGCTGGCGACGTTCGTCGTGGGGGTGGCGTGCTTCGCGGCGCTGGGGCTGATGGTGGCCGCGCTGGTGCGCGACGGGGAGTCGGCGCCTGCGGTGGCGAACGCCACGCTGCTGCCGCTGGCGTTCGTGTCGAACGTGTTTCTCACCCCGGCGTCGGACCCGCCGGCGTGGCTCACGATCGTCGGGGACGTCTTCCCGCTCAAGCACTTCACCGCCGCGTTCGGCGACGCCTTCAACCCACTGCTCAGCGGCAACGGGCTCGACTGGGCGGCCGGCCCCGGCGAGTACGCCATCGGCGCCCACCTCGCGGTGATGGCGGCGTGGGGCATCGGCGGCGCGGTGGTGGCGCTGCGGCGCTTCACCTGGGAGCCGCGGGGTGGGGAGGCGGTGCGCTCCGGCCGGCGCCGGCGCCGGGCCGCAGCCGAGGCATGAGCCGGGAGCCGGGCCGGCGGCCGGAGAGCACACCGGTCGCGGGTCGCGGCCGGCTCAGCCCGGTGGCGGTCGATGCGGCGCTGGCGGTGGTGCTGGCCGTGCTCGCCCTCACCACCTACGGCGAGTTCCTGGCGGACGCCGTGCCCGCGGAGCTGTCCGCCGGCTCGACGCTGCTGGTGCTGGCGCAGACGCTGCCGCTGGCGCTGCGGAGGGTTCGTCCCGACGTCGTGATGACCGTCGTCGGCGTCAGCGGCGTCGCCATGCCCGCGCTCGGCTACGAGTCGAGCCCGTTCGCGATCTTCGGGATCCTGGTGGCGGTCTACACGATGGCCGCCCAGGGGCGGCGCATCGACTCGCTGCTCGTCGCCGCCTTCACCGTGGTGGCGCTGGTCATCGTCCACTTCACCGCCGGCCTCGACCTGGCGAGCAGCGCGACCAACTTCCTTGCTTTCGGGGTGGTATGGATGACGGGCGAGACCGTCCGGGCGCGGCGGGCGTACGCGGCGGAGCTGGAGGAGCGGACCGCCTACCTCGAGGCCGATAGGGAGCAGCGCGCCCGGCGGGCGGTCGCCGACGAGCGGGCGCGGATCGCCCGGGAGCTGCACGACGTGGTCGCCCACGAGGTGTCTGTGATCGTCGTGCAGGCGGGCGCCGCTCGCCGCGTGCTGGCCGAGCAGCCCGCCGAGGCGGAGGCGGCGCTCGTCGCCATCGAGAAATCCGGCCGGGATGCGCTCGACGAGATGCGGCGGCTGCTGGGCGTGCTGCGGCGCGAGGGTGACCCGGCCGAGCGGGCGCCGCAGCCGGGCCTCGGCCGCCTCGACGGGCTGGTTGCGCAGATGGCAGATGCCGGCCTCGGCGTGGAGGTCTCCATCGAGGGCGAGCCGCCGCCGCTGCCTCCCGGGCTCGACCTGAGCGCGTACCGGATCGTCCAGGAGGCGCTCACCAACTGCCTCAAGCATGCCGGCCCCGACGCCCGAGCCCGGGTGCGGCTCCGCTTCGGAGCCGAGGCGCTCGCCATCGAGGTGGCCGACGACGGGCGGGGCGCGGCGGTGCCCGGGGTGGGAGGCGGCCTCGGGCTGGCGGGGATGCGGGAACGGGCTGCGATGTTCGGTGGCGACGTCCAGGCCGGGCCTCGCCCCGGCGGCGGCTACCTCGTCGCGGCCCGGTTGCCGATGAACGGACGGGCGTGAGCGCGATCACCGTCGCCATCGTCGACGACCAGGAGCTGGTGCGGGCCGGCTTCCGGATGATCCTCGATGCCGAGCCGGACATCGACGTGGTCGGTGAGGCGGCCGACGGGGAGGCCGCCGAGCTGCTCGCCCGCCGGGAGCGGCCCGACGTGGTGCTGATGGACGTGCGGATGCCCGGGGTGGACGGCATCGAGGCCACCCGGCGGATCTGCGGCCCCGCCGGCGCGCCCGGGACGCGGGTGCTGATGCTGACCACGTTCGACCTCGACGACTACGTCTTCGACGCGTTGCGGGCGGGCGCGAGCGGCTTCCTGCTGAAGGATGTGCCGCCCGATCGGCTCGTGGAGGCCGTGCGGCTCGTGGCCGGCGGCGACGGGCTGCTGGCACCCCAGGTGACGCGCCGGCTGATCGAGGAGTTCTCGCGCCAGCCGGCGACGCACCCCGCCGCGGGGATGGAGCTGCTCACCGACCGGGAGGTCGAGGTGCTGCGGGAGCTGGCGAGCGGCCGCTCCAACGCCGAGATCGCCGAGGCGCTCTACGTGGGCGAGACCACCGTGAAGACCCACGTGTCTCGGATCCTCACCAAACTCGACCTGCGCGACCGGGTGCAGGCCGTGGTCGCCGCGTACGAGTCGGGGCTGGTCCGCCCCGGTGTCGTTCCCGAGGATGACGCGAGGATCGATCCCAGGGCAGACGACTCGGCGTCGGGACACGCGTAGCTTGGTCGTCGGCGACATCTGAAGGGGATCGCAAATGGCTGACATCGCAGCGCGCGCGGAGAACGCGGTCAAGGTCTACGGGTCGGGCTCGGCGGCCGTGCGGGCGCTCGACGGGGTGACGGTGGGGTTCAACCGCGGCGAGTTCTCGGCGATCATGGGCCCGTCGGGCTCCGGGAAGTCGACGCTCCTGCACACGATGGCCGGCCTCGACCGCCTCACGGACGGCAACGTCTACATCGGCGACGTCGACCTCACCACGCTCAAGGAGAAGCAGCTCACGCTGCTGCGGCGCGAGAAGGTGGGGTTCGTCTTCCAGGCCTACAACCTCATCCCCACCCTGAACGCCGACGAGAACATCACCCTCCCGCTGCGGATCGCGGGGCGCTCGCCCGACGCCGCCTGGCACGAGCAGGTGGTGCGCACCATCGGCCTCAGCGACCGGCTCACCCACCGTCCCGCCGAGCTGTCCGGCGGCCAGCAGCAGCGGGTGGCCGCGGCCCGGGCGCTCGTGAGCCGCCCGGAGATCGTCTTCGCCGACGAGCCGAGTGGCAACCTCGACTCGAACTCCGGGGCCGAGCTGCTGGGCTTCATGCGAATGGCGGTGAAGGAGTTCGGCCAGACCATCGTGATGGTCACCCACGACCCCAGCGCCGCAGCGTACGCCGATCGGGTCGTGTTCCTGCGGGACGGCAAGATCGTCGACGAGCTCACCGCCCCCGACGCCGAGGCGATCTTCGACCGCATGAAGACACTGGAGGTGGGAGGTGCTTAGGACGGCGCTCAAGACGGTCCTGGCGCACAAGCTGCGGCTCGTCCTCACCAGCATGGCCGTCGTGCTCGGCGTGGGCTTCGTCGCCGGGACGTTCGTCTTCACCGACACGATCAACCGGACGTTCGACAACCTCTTCGTCGATGCGTTCTCGGGCATCGACGTCGTCGTGCAGCGGGAGGTGGAGTTCACCTCCGGGTTCAGCGGCCCGCCGCCGTTCGAGGAGTCGCTGCTGGAGACCGTCGCCGCCGTCGACGGGGTCGACGTTGCCGAGGGCAGCGTCTTCGGCTTCGCGGTCATCACCGACAACGACGGCGAGGCGATCGTCCCGCAGGGCCCGCCGACCATCGGCGGGTCGTGGGCCGCCGACGAGCGGCTCAACGGCAACATCGAGATCCGCGACGGCCGCCGGCCCGAGGGGCCGGGCGAGGTGACGATCGACGCCCGCACCGCCGAGACCAACGACATCGCGGTGGGCGACGTGATCGACGTCATCGTCCCGATCGGCACCGAGCAGGTGGAGGTGGTCGGCGTCGTCGGCTTCGGCGAGAGCGACAACCTGGCTGGCGCGACGTTCGCCGGGTTCGAGCTGGAGGAAGCGCAGCGCGTGTTCGACGTCGAGGGCGAGTACTACGCCGTCAACGTGGTCGCCGCCGAGGGCACGAGCGCCGCCGACGTGCGCGACCGCATCGGCGCAGCGCTGCCGGACGGCTTCGAGTCGGTGCTCGCCGCCGACGAGGCGGCCGACCAGGCGGAAGCGCTCCAGGAAGCGCTCAGCTTCATCGGCATCGCCATCCTCGTCTTCGCGGCGGTGGCCGTGTTCGTCGCGTCGTTCATCATCCAGAACACGTTCCGGATCATCATCGCCCAGCGGACCCGCGAGCTGGGCCTGCTGCGGGCGGTCGGCGCCACCGGGCGCCAGGTGGTGGCGATGGTCATCATCGAAGCTTTCGTGGTGGGCCTGTTCGCCGCCATCGTCGGGCTCGGCTTCGGGTTCCTGGTGGCGTGGGGGCTCGTCGGGATCACCGTGGCGTTCGGCATCGACCTCCCCAGCTCGGGGCTGCGGCTCGGGGCCAACGCGGTGATCATGGGCCTGATCGTCGGCGTGGGCGTGACGGTGGCGTCGGCGATCCTCCCGGCGCTGCGGGCGGCCCGCATCCCGCCGATCGCCGCGCTCACCGACGTGCCGTCCCACCGGCCGCGCAGCATGCTGCGGCGCGGCTACGCCGGTGCCGCGGTGCTCGCATTCGGCGTCATGCTGATCGTGCTGGGGCTGTTCGACGTCGTGGCGCTGCCGGTGAGCCAGATCATCGTGGTCGGGGCCGGCGCCGTAGTCGTCTTCATCGCCGTGGCGGTGCTCAGCGTGCTCATCGTCCGGCCGGTGGCAGCCGTGGTGGCCGCCCCCTTCGTCCGCCTCGGCAAGGTGAGCGGACGGCTGGCGCGCGACAACGCGATCCGGCGGCCCCGCCGCACCGCAGCCACCGCCTCGGCGCTGATGATCGGGCTGGCGCTGGTCGGCTTCTTCTTCATCTTGGGGGCGTCGCTGCGGGCGTCGGTGGGCGC
>JBFKDA010000078.1:0-11074 GCA_041619955.1 Acidimicrobiia bacterium
ATCCGGCGATACCATGGGAGCCATGAGCGGGGACGACACCATCGCGGACGGGGTCCACGTCGAGCACGAGCCGACCATCCGGTACGTGCCGCCCGAGTCGTTGCGGCCGGGGGTGCGCACCGACGCGGTCATCCACGGCGCGTTCACCTGGGCGCTCGTGGTCGACCGTGGCCCGCGCGCCGGTATGGCCTACGTGCTGGCGCCGGGGGAGACGTCGGTCGGCCGGGATCCGGACAAGGACATCTTCCTCGACGACGTCACCGTGTCCCGCAACCACGGCCGCTTCGTCGTCGAGGGTGACGAGCTGCGGGTCGTGGACGACGGGTCGACCAACGGCACCTACGTCAACTGGGAGCGGACCGAGTCGTCCACGCTGGCGCCGGGCGACGAGGTGATGATCGGCAAGTACCACCTCGTGGTCGCGCGCGGCGATGGCTGAGGCGCACACGATCGGCGAGGCGATCAACCTCCTCCGTGAGGAGTTCCCCGAGGTCACGGTCTCCAAGCTGCGGTTCCTGGAGGGCCAGGGCCTGATCGACCCCGGCCGCAGCCCGTCCGGATACCGGGAGTTCACCGGCAACGACCTGGAGCGCATCCGCTACATCCTCCGCGAGCAGCGCGACCACTACCTGCCGCTGAAGGTGATCAAGTCCAAGCTGACCGCCTGGGAACGCGGCGAGGAGCCGACCGTCGAGCCCGAGTCGGGGCCCCCGCCGGACGCCTACTTCGCCGTGTCGGGCGTGTCGATGAGCGACGAGGAGCTGGCCCGCGCCGCCGGGCTGACCAAGAGCCAGGTGAAGGAGCTGGTCGGCCACGGCGTGCTGGAGCCGCTGGAGACCGATGCCGGCGCGGTGTTCCGCGACGACGACCTCGTGGTGGCGCGCGCCGCCCACCGGCTGCTCGCCCTGGGGCTGGAAGCCCGGCACCTGCGCGCCTTCCGCCTCGCCGCCCAGCGGGAGGTCGACCTGTTCCGGGGGCTCACCGAACCGCTGATCCGCCACCCCAACCGCGAGAACCGCCGCAAGGCCGCCGAGATCCTCGCCGACGCGGCCCAGGCTGGGCGGAACCTCCAGGAGGGCATCGTCCGGGTGGCGCTGCGGCGGCTGCTGGAGAGCTGATTGGCCGTCCGGCTGATCGCCGCCCTCCTCGCCGCCACCGTCGCCGTGTCCACCGGAGGGGTGGCGGCGGCCGGACTGCCGCCGGCGGTGTTGGCGCCGCCGGACGGGCCGCCCGCGGTGACCTCCGAGTCGTGGCTGCTCTACGACGCCACCGCCGGCGTGATGCTGGCCTCCCACAACCCCGACGAGGTGCGTCCCATGGCGTCGGTCACGAAGCTGATGACCGGGCTGGTCGCGGTGGAGAACGCGCCCCTCGACGACCTCGTGGTGGTGTCGGAGACTGCTGCCGCGGTGGGCGAGGCCGAGATCGGCCTGGTGCCAGGCGAGCTGTGGACGATGCGCGACCTCATCGGCGCGATCATGGTGCGCTCGGGCAACGACGCCGCGGTCGCCATCGCCGAGCACGTGGCCGGCAGCGTGCCCGCCTTCTCCGCCATGATGAACGCGCGGGCCGCCGAGCTGGGCCTCGCCGGCACGTCGTTCGCCAACCCGCACGGCCTCGACGAGGACGGCCACCACACCACCGCGCGCGACCTGTTGACGCTGGCGCAGGTGGTGCTCGACCAGCCGGTGCTGCGCCGCTTCGTCCGCACGCGCATCATCCGCTTTGTGCCCGACCCGGAGGGCAAGTCCCGCCGAGCCGTCAACACCAACGCCCTGCTCGGCGCCTACCCCGGCGTGATCGGGCTGAAGACCGGCTTCACCGGCCTGGCCGGCCGGGTGCTGGTGGCCGCCGACGAGCGCGACGGGCGGCTGCTGATCACGGTGGTGATGGGGGCAGAGGACCACTTCGACGACACCCGCCGCCTGCTGGAGTATGGGCACCGCACCTACTCGCCGGCCGACGTGGTGCGTGCCAGTGCCGCCGAGCAGGGCGGGGGAGGGACGGCGACCGCCCCGCTCGAGGGCTGGATGTCCGCGCGGCTCGCCACGGTGCCGGAGCTCGACGACGGCCGCGCCGCGCTGACACCGCCGGGAGGCACCCCGGCCGGCCAAGCGCTCGACGAGCGGCTGCGCGCCCTCGTGCCGGCGTTCGTCGGCGGCGACGCCGGATGACCGAGCCGTACGTCGAGGTCGTGCGCGAGCGGACCATCCAGGAGCGGGTCGTCGAGCTGGGCGCCGAGATCGCGGATGCGTTCGTCGGCCGGCAGCCGGTGCTGGTCGGGATCCTGCACGGGTCGCTGTTCTTCCTCACCGACCTGGTGAAGACCCTGCCGCCCGAGGTCGAGGTCGACTTCCTGGCGCTCACCCGCTTCGGCGAGGAGGGCAAGGTCTCGATCGCGATGGACACCGCCACCTCGCTGGAGGGGCGGGACGTGATCATCGTCGAGGACATCGTCGACACCGGCCTCACGCTCGCCACGCTCCGCAAGCTGCTCGAAGCGCGGGACGTGGCCAGCCTCACCGCCGTCACGCTGCTCGACAAGGCCGCCCGCCGCATCGTCGACGTGCCGCTCGAGTATCGCGGATTCGAGGTCGGCGACGAGTTCCTGGTCGGCTACGGGCTCGACTGGCACGGCAAGTACCGCAACCTGCGGTCGCTGTGGGCGGTCATGGACGTGGGCGCGTTCCAGGAGGCGCCGCTGGATCTGGCCACTCAGGTGTTCGACCTGCCCGGTGATAGTCTGTCGGCATGAGCGAGCAGATCCCCCTCGAGCTGGTGGGCGTGCGCATCGAGCTGCCGACCAACCAGCCGATCGTGCTGCTGCGAGAGGTGGGAGGCACCCGCTACCTGCCCATCTGGATCGGCGCCATGGAGGCAACCGCGATCGCCTTCGCGCACGAGGGCGTCGAGGTCGAGCGGCCGCTCACCCACGATCTGCTCAAGCTGGTGACCGAGTCGCTCGGGGCCAGCGTCGACAAGGTGGTGGTCACCGAGTTGAAGGACGGGGTGTTCTACGCCGACCTGTCGTTCACCCGCAACGGGGAGACGATCCACGTGTCGTCGCGCCCCTCCGACGCCATCGCCCTCGCCACCCGGGTCAAGGCGCCGCTGTTCGCCGCCCCGGAGGTCCTCGAAGAGGCCGGGGTCGAGATCCGGGACGAGGACGAGGAGGACGAGGTGGCCCGCTTCCGGGAGTTCCTCGACGACATCACCCCCGAGGACTTCCGCGCTCCGCCGCAGTCATGACCCAGGCCCGCCGGTTCTGGGCGGGCATGGCCCTGCTCCTCCTGGTCACGGTCGCCGGCGCCGTCGGCTACGTCCTCGTCGAGGACATGCGCTTCCTCGACGCCCTGTACACGGTGGCGATCACGATCTCGACGGTGGGCTTCTCCGAGCCGGAGGGCGGGTTCAGCGACCTCGGCCGGGTGTTCACGATCAGCATCATCCTCGCGGGGGTCGGGTCGGCTCTCTACACTGCGACCGCCGGGATCGAGATGGGGCTCGAGGCGTTCCTCGGCGGGCAGCGGCAGCGGAGGCGTATGGAACGGGAAATCGCCGGGCTGCGCGACCACATCGTGGTGTGTGGTTACGGCCGCATCGGCCGCAACGTCCATCAGCGACTCGTCGAGAGCCCCGACCCGCGCCGGGTGCTGCTCGTGGAGTCCGACCCCGACCGCGCCGAGAACGCCCGCCTGCACGGCGCGCTGGTGCTGGAGGGCGACGCCACCAGGGACGAGGTGCTCGACGCGGCCGGGATCGACCGGTGCAGCGTCCTCATCGCGTGCGTGCGGTCGGACGCCGACAACCTGTTCATCGTGCTGTCGGCTCGCAGCCGCCGCCGCGACCTGCTGGTCATCGCCCGGGCCACGGAGGCCGAGTCCGAGCGCAAGCTGGTGCTGGCTGGGGCCGACCGGGTCGTCACCCCGCAGGCGGTGGGGGCGGCCCGGCTCGCCGCGCTGGCGGTGCAGCCCGACGTCGCCGACTTCATCGACCTCATGGTGGAAGGGCGGCTGCTGGAGTTCCGCGTCGAGCGCTTCGAGGTGGTCGACGGGTCGGCGGCGGCCGGCACGACGCTCGGGTCGTCGGAGATCCGCAGCAAAACCGGCACGCTGGTGCTCGCCGTTCAGGAGAACGGGCGGATCGCCCTCAACCCCGGCGCCGATTTCGTGATCCGTCCCGGCCAGGTGTTGTACGGCATCGGCACCGGGGATCAGGTCGAGCGGTTGCGCGACATCCTCTGCGAGTCTGTCTGAGTTATCCACCGCTCCGGCGGTTTGTCCACGGGCTGCCAACAGGGTTATCCACAGAGGTTGTTGACAACTTCCGAGGGCGTCGGTAGTTTCACGCTGGTAATTCCGGGCTCGCAACTCAGGGTTCGAGAGCGCCCCCGAATTGCACGGCTGCGATTACAAGCGTGTAAGCTGACGGGAAAGAGGAGGGTCCCCACGTGGAAACCGGGTACCGCGCACCGCAGGTCTGCAAGCTCGTCGGCATCACCTATCGCCAGCTCGACTACTGGGCGCGCACGAGCCTCCTCACCCCCTCCATCCAGGCCGCCCACGGGTCGGGATCGCAGCGCCTCTACTCGTTCACCGACATCGTCCAGCTCAAGGTCATCAAGAGCCTGCTCGACGCCGGCATGAGCCTCAAGAAGATCCGCCAGGCGATGGAGATCCTCCGCGAGCAGCTCGCCAGCGAGGCGCCGCTCACCGACGTGACGCTGCTCTCCGACGGCACCACCATCTACGCCGCCCACAGCCCCGACCAGGTCGTCGACATCTTCCAGCGCGGCCAGGGCGTGTTCGGCATCGCCGTCGGGCCGGTGCAGCGCGAGCTCGAGGGCGAGATCCACCGGCTCTTCCCCGAGGGCGAGGAAGTCGCCGCCGCTCCCATCCCCGCAGCGGAGGTCCAGGCCACCTGACCGGCGCCACCGACCTCGACGTCACCCCGGCCGATTCGGTCGACTTCGCGCACGACAGCGAGCGGCAGTTCGCCCGGCTGCTCGACTTCTACGACATCCCCTGGGAGTACGAGCCGCGCTCGTTTCCGATCGCCTGGGACGACGAGGGGGAGCCGAAGGCCTACTTCACCCCGGACTTCTACCTGCCCGACGAGGACATCTACATCGAGATCACGACGATGAACCAGAAGCTCGTCACCAAGAAGAACAAGAAGGTGCGGCGCTTGCGCAGCCTCTACCCGGACATCCACTGCAAGATCTTCTACCAGCGCGACTACCTGTCGCTCCTCGTGAAGTACGGGCTCGAAGATGCCGTCGACGACGACACCGTCCCGGCTCCCACCCGCATCCCCGGCCCGCCCAAGGTCACGCGGCTCGAAGGCCAGGCCTCGGCCTCCTGAACGCGCCGGCGTCCGTCTAAGCTCGCCGTCGTGCCCCGCTCGCCCCTGCACGACGTCCACGCCGGCCTCGGCGCACGCTTCGTCGACTTCGGCGGCTGGGAGATGCCGGTGCAGTACGAGGGCGTGATCGCCGAGCACATGGCGGTCCGCCGCGGGGTCGGGGTGTTCGACGTCTCCCACCTCGGGCGGTTCGCCGTGGACGGCGACGGCGCCACGGACCTGCTGCGCAGCCAGCTCTGCAACGACGTCGCCAAGATCGGCCCTGGGCGGGCCCAGTACACGATGGCGCTCAACGAGCGCGGGGGCGTCGAGGACGACGTCATCGTCTGGCTGGGCGTGTCCCGTTGGGTGATACCCAACGGGACGAACCAGGACGGCATCCTCGCACGCTTCCGGGCAGCCGCCCCGCCCGGGGTACAGATCGAGTCGCTCCAGGACACCACGGTGATGCTGGCGGTGCAGGGGCCTGATTCGGCGCAGCTGCTGGAAGACGTGGTGGGGGTGGCGCCCCGGCGTTTTCGGGTCGTCGAGGCCGAGTTCGACGGCGGCCCGCTGTGGGCCGCGGGTACGGGCTACACGGGGGAGCGGGGAGCCGAGGTGGTGGTCCCCGGAGAACACGGTGAGGCGCTGTGGCAAACCCTCGTCGACGCGGGTGCCACCCCGTGCGGGCTGGGTGCTCGCGACACGCTGCGCTTGGAGATGGGCTACCCCCTGTGGGGCCAGGACCTCGACCCCGACACCACGCCGTTGGAGGCCGGGTTGGGGTGGGTGGTCGACTTCGAGCACGACTTCGTCGGCCGCGACGCGCTGCGCGACAACCCGGCCATCAAGACGCTCGTCGCCTTCGTGATGGGGGACAAGCGGATCCCTCGCCACGGCTACCCGCTGCGGGCCGGCGGTGCCGAGGGATTGGTCACGTCCGGCAACTACAGTCCGGTCCTGGAAATCGGCATCGGGATGGGCTACGTGGCTCCGCCTGACGCCGCCGGGGAGGAGGTCGCCGTGGAGGTGCGGGGCAAGCCCGCCCCGGCCCGCCGCGTCGAGCTGCCTTTCGTCGACAAGAAGTGACCGCTTGCGGGTCACGACCCGAACGACAGAGTGACCGCTTGCGGGTCACGACCCGAACGACAGAGTGACCGCTTGCGGGTCACGACCTGGATGAGATAACCGTTCGCATGGATTTCACCCCGCACACCGACGCCGACATCGCCCGCCTGCTGGGCGCGCTCGGCCTCGCCGAGCCTGGCGACCTGTTCGCGCACCTGCCCGCCGAGCTGCGGGTCGGCGGCGATCTCGACCTGCCGGCCCCGCTGGCGGAGGCCGAGGTCATGCAGCTCGTCGACGGGCTCGGCAGCCGCAACCGCGGTGGGCTGGCCTGTTTCGCCGGCGGCGGCATCTACGACCACTACCTCCCGCCCGTGGTGCGGGCGCTCACGATGCGCCCCGAGTTCGTGACCGCGTACACGCCCTACCAGGCCGAGGCCAGCCAGGGCGTGCTGCAGACCCTGTACGAGTTCCAGTCGATGGTCGCCGAGATCACGGGGATGGAGGTCGCCAATGCCTCCCTCTACGACGGCGCGACCGCCGCAGTGGAGGCGATGAACCTCGCCGTGGCCGCGCGCAAGCGCAACGCGGTGTGGGTGAGCCGGGCGCTCTCCCCGCGAGTGCGGGAGGCGCTGGCGACCTTCGCAGTGGCCGGCGACGTGGCCATCGTCGAGCATCCCGTGGTCGACGGGCGCACCGTCTGGGCCACCGACGCCACGCCGGAGCCGGCCGCGGTGATCCTCGGCCAACCCAACTACCTCGGTGCGATCGAGGACTACGACGCGGCCGTGGGCGCGGCGCGCGACGCCGGGGCCCTGGCCGTGGCGGTGGTCGACCCGATGACGCTCGGGCTCCTCCGCCGCCCGGGCGACGCCGGCTGCGACATCGTGGTGGCGGAGGGGCAGGCGCTGGGCAACCCGGTGTCGTTCGGCGGGCCCGTGGTGGGGCTCTTCGCATCGACGATCGATCTCGTGCGCCGTATTCCCGGCCGGCTCGTCGGGCGCACGGTCGACGCCGAGGGCCGGCCTGCGTACGCGATGACGCTGCGGACCCGTGAGCAGGACATCCGCCGTGAGAAGGCGTCGTCGAACATCTGCACCAACCAGACGCTCAACGCGGTGGCGGCGGCGATCCACCTCGGCTGGCTCGGCCCCGTCGGCTTGCGGGAGGCGGCGGAGCAGTCGGCCCACAAGGCCCGGTACCTCGCCGGCAGGCTCGCCGAGCTGACCGGCGTCGAGCTGGCCTACCAAGCTCCCTACCTGCGCGAGTTCGCAGTGTTGCTGCCGGTCGATCCCCAGCGGGTGGTGGCGGCGATGGCCGACCACGGGTTCCTCGCCGGCATCCCGCTCCCCGCCGACTACCCCGACCTCCCCGGCGGCCTGCTGATCGCCGTCACCGAGCGGCGGACACGCGAGGATCTGGACGCGTACGCCGACGCGATGAAGGGGGTGCTGGCAGATGGCTGACGGCGCCGGCCTCGCCTCCTCCTCGCCGCTGCTCGCCGGCACCACCGAGCCGACCCTGCGGGACCTGTCTGCCCCGGGGCGGCGGGCCTCCACCCTGCCCGCGCTCGATGTGCCCGGCGGCGACCTCGACATCCCGGAGATGTCCGCAGCCCCACCGCCGCTGCCCGAGGTGGCGGAGCGCGACCTCGTCGCCCACTTCACCCGCCTGGCGCAGCGGAACTTCGCCGTCGACGTCGGCGCCTACCCGCTCGGCTCCTGCACGATGAAGTACAACCCCAAGATCTGCGACTGGGCGGCCGAGCACCCGGCGTTCCGCGACCTCCACCCGGCCACCCCGGCCGAGTTGGCGCAGGGTGCGCTCGAGGTGGTGGCCGCCTGCGAGCAGCTGCTGTGCGAGCTGACCGGCATGGCGCGGGCGTCGTTCCAGCCGCCAGCCGGCGCGGCCGGCGAGATCACCGGCCTGCTCATCATGCGTGCCTATCACACGGAGCGCGGCGACGCCCGCACGAAGGTGCTCATCCCCGACTCGGCCCACGGCACCAACCCGGCGTCGGTGTCGCTGGCGGGCTACGAGGCGGTGTCCGTTCCCTCGGGAGCCGACGGCCTGGTCGACCTCGGCGCGCTCGCCGAGCGGCTCGACGACCAGGTGGCCGGCCTCATGCTCACCAACCCCAACACGCTGGGGCTGTTCGAGGAGGACATCGCCGAGATCTCCCGCATGGTCCACGACGCCGGCGGGCTCGTCTACTACGACGGCGCCAACCTCAACGCGATCCTCGGGGTGGCCCGACCGGGCGACATGGGCTTCGACATCGTGCACTCCAACCTCCACAAGACCTTCGCCACCCCCCACGGCGGCGGCGGCCCCGGCTCCGGCCCGGTGGCAGTGACCTCCGAGCTGGTCCGCTACCTGCCGGGGGCGCTGCCGGCCCGCGGCGACGACGGCGTGATGCGCTGGGAGCGCCCCACCTCGTCGATCGGACGGGTGCACGGCAACCACGGCAACTTCCTCGTCGTCCTGCGGGCGCTGGCGTACATGCGGGCGCTCGGCGGGCCGGGGTTGCGCCGGGTGGCCGAGCGGGCGGTCCTCAACGCCCGCTACCTGGAGTCGCTGGTCGCCGAGCACTACGAGATCCCTTACGACAAGCCGTGCATGCACGAGTTCGTCGCGTCGGCCGCCCGGCTCAAGAAGGAGCACGGCGTCCGTGCCTTCGACGTGGCCAAGGGGCTCATCGACCGGGGGGTCCATGCACCGACCGTGTACTTCCCGCTGGTCGTCGACGAGGCGCTGATGATCGAGCCCACCGAGACCGAGTCGCCCGAGACCGTGGAGGGGATCGCCCGGGCGTTCGCGGAGGTCGCCGAGCTGGCGGCCACCGATCCCGACCAGCTCCACGAGGCGCCGTTCCACACCCCGGTCCGGCGGCCCGACGAGGCGCGCGCCGCCCGCCACCTGGTGATCACCTGGGCGATGGAGGACGGGGCGGAGGGCAGCGCATGACGGAGTCGTTCGGGATCGACGTCGGCGGCTCCGGCATCAAGGGAGGGCGGGTGGACATCGACAGCGGCGAGCTGCTGACCGAGCGCTTCCGCATCCCGACCCCCCGTCCCGCGGTGCCCGGCGCGATGATGGACATCGCCGCCGACATCGTCCGCAAGGGCGACTGGACGGAGGGGAGGGTGGGCTGCGCCTTCCCCGCGGTCGTGCAGCGCGGGGTGGTGCGGACGGCCGCCAACGTCGACGACTCGTGGATCGGCGTCGACGGCGGCGCGGCGCTGACCGAACGCACGGGGTTGCCGACGATCATGATGAACGACGCCGACGCGGCCGGCATCGCCGAGATGCGCTTCGGGGCCGGGAGGTCGCACCGCGACGACGGCGTGGTGCTGATCCTCACCTTCGGCACCGGGATCGGCAGTGCGCTGTTCGTCGACGGCCACCTCTATCCCAACACCGAGTTCGGCCACCTCGAGCTGGACGGCTACGACGCCGAAGACCGGGCGGCGGCCCGGCTTCGCGAGGACAAGCAGCTCTCGTGGAAGGAGTGGATCGGGCGGGTCGACCGCTACCTCCACCATGCCGAGGACCTGCTGTGGCCCGACCTCATCGTCTTCGGCGGGGGCATCTCGAAGAAGTCCGACAAGTTCCTGCCCGAGCTGACGATCCGGACCCCGGTCGTGCCCGCCGAGCTGCGCAACAACGCCGGCATCGTGGGCGCGGCGATCGCGGCCGTAGAAGGGATGCCGTGAGCGAGCTCACCACGACCACTGTTGCCGACGGTACCGAGCTCGCCCGGCGCTCCTGGCAGCCTGCCGGTGACCCGGTGGCGGCGCTGCTCATCGTGCACGGCCTCGGCGAGCACTCCGGCCGCTACGAGCACGTCGGCGAACATTTCGCGGCCGCCGGCATCGCGACCCGCTCGTTCGACCTGCGCGGCTTCGGCCGGTCGGGTGGCCGGCGGGCGTTCGTGGAGGGGTTCGACCGGTACCTCGACGACGTCGAGGAGCAGCTCGCGTGGACGAGGCAGGCGGGCGGCCCGGTGGCGCTGCTGGGGCACTCCCTCGGCGGGCTCATCGTCCTGCGCTACCTGCAGGCCGGGCGAGCCGCGCCGGACATGGCGGTGGTGTCGGCGCCGGCGCTCGCCGCCGACGTCCCCGCAGTGAAGAAGGCCGCGGCCAAGGTCCTGTCACGCTGGCTACCGAACATCGCGCTGCCCAACGACATCACCGCCGAGCAGCTCTCGTCCGATCCGGCAGTGGGCGAGGCGTACTTCGCCGACCCGCACGTCTACACCAAGACGACGGCGCGGCTCGGCGCGGAGATCCTCGCCAACATCGATCTCGCCAACGCCCAGCTCGACCGGATCGACGTGCCGCTGTTCGCGATCCACGGCGGGGCGGACACGGTGGTGCCGCCGGCGGCGAGCGCGCCGCTCGGTGGTCTGGCCGGCGCCGAGCGGGTCCTGTTCCCGTCGTTCCGCCACGAGAGCTTCAACGAGCGCCAGCAGCAGCAGGCGCTGGACGCGGTGCGGGACTGGGTCGTGGCGCAAGCCCGGAGCTAGGAGCCCGCTGAGCAATACATGTCACGCATCTCGACGCCCAGTCATCGCCATTCGCGGTGTCCTCGGTCCCGCCGTTATCGCACTGATAGCGGCGAAACCTGCGTCCTTGCGACTGGCGCGCCTGGACGCCGATCTGCG
>JBFKDA010000079.1:0-11068 GCA_041619955.1 Acidimicrobiia bacterium
GAACGCCAGGTAGGCGTTGGCCGACGGGTCGGGGCAGCGGAACTCCAGCCGCTTGGCGGCCGGCTTCTTCGAGTACACCGGCACCCGCACCGCCGCCGACCGGTTGCGCTGGCTGTAGACCAGGTTCACCGGCGCCTCGTAGCCGGGCACCAGCCGGCGGTACGAGTTGGTGGTGGGAGCGGCGAACGCCAGGATCGACGGGGCGTGGGTCAGCAGGCCGCCGATGTAGTGGCGGGCCATGTCGCTGAGCCCGGCGTAGCCGGCCTCGTCGTAGAAGAGCGGCGTGTCGCCGTTCCACAGGCTCTGGTGGGTGTGCATGCCGGAGCCGTTGTCCTGGAAGATCGGCTTGGGCATGAACGTCACCGTCTTGCCGGCCTGCCACGCCACGTTCTTCACCACGTACTTGAAGATCGTGACGTTGTCGGCCTGGCGGAGCAGGGTGTCGTAGCGGATGTCGATCTCGCCCTGGCCGGCGGTGCCGACCTCGTGGTGGTGGACCTCCACCGGGATGCCCAGCTCCTCCAGCACCCGGGTCATCTCTGACCGCAGGTCCTGCGAGTGCTCGGTCGGCGGCACGGGGAAGTAGCCCTCCTTGTACCGCGGCTTGTAGGCGAGGTTGCCGCCCGGCTCGTCGGCGCCGGAGTTCCAGGCGCCCTCCACCGAGTCGACCTCGTAGAACGCGGAGAACTGGTTCTGCTCGAACCGGGCCGAATCGAAGACGTAGAACTCGGCCTCGGGTCCCCAGTAGGACGTCTCGGCTATGCCGGTGCCGGTGAGGTACGCCTCCGCCTTCTTCGCGACGTAGCGGGGGTCCTTGTCGTACGCCTGCCCGGTGACCGGGTCGCGCACGTAGCAGTAGATCACCAGCGTGGGGTGGGCGAGGAACGGGTCGCCGAAGGCGGTGTCCGGGTCGGGGATGAGGATCATGTCGGATTCCTGGATGTCCTGGAAGCCGCGGATCGACGAGCCGTCGAAGCCGAAGCCCTCCTCGAAGCCGTCCTCGGTGAGCTGGGTGGCCGGGATCGTGAAGTGCTGCGTCTGGCCCGGCAGGTCGACGAAGCGCAGGTCGACGAAGCGGTACTCGCCGTCGGCGACCATCGCGAGCACGTCGGATGGCGACTTGGCCATATGTGTCTTCTCCTTGCTAATTGGTCGTGACCCGCAAGCGGTCACTCCCGGTTGGTCTTGGTCGTGACCCGCAAGCGGTCACTCCCGGGTTCAACTGGTCGTGACCCGCAAGCCGTCACTCCCGGGGCTGATTTGGTCGTGACCCGCAAGCGGTCACTCCCTGGTTCAACTGGTCGCGACCCGCAAGCGGTCACTCCCGGTTGGTCTTGGTCGTGACCCGCAAGCGGTCACTCCCGGTCTTGCCGGGATGGCTACCGCGCCTGCGCGCGACGTGATGTGCTGAGTAACCCGGGGGTTGTACCGGGGGCCGGTTTCGCATCGGTTGCCGCACTGTGAACGCTGTGTTTCGAGCGCCCGAGCGGCTGCGCGTATCACGGTGATCCGTGGCGCGTCATGTGTGCACGCGAGCACGCGTCCCGGGGGTGGCACGTTGAGCGACACGATCTTCTGTAGTGGGGTGGGGCTCGACGGCGACTATCTCCTCCCGCCCCGCAGCCCGATGGAGCTCGCGGCTATCGCTCTCGATCGGCCGTTGAGCACCGCCGAGACCGAGGAACGCAGCCAGCGGGCCGCCCGCGACGAACCCACGTTCGCGGTGCGTACCGGGGTGAACGCCACCGATCTGGCCGAAGCGGGCTGGGCCGTCGTCTTCCCCACCGACTGCGACCCGGCAGTCGTCGATGCCTTGCGCCGCCTGCTTTCCCACCGCCGCAGCCAAGCCGGCTCGCGCTACCGCTTGCTCAGCGGCGCCGACGGATACCGCCCCGGAGAGCGGAAGCGCGCCTTCCTCCGCCGATGTGGGGCCGCACCCACCGGCGCTGCCGACCCCGACCGCATGCCGTACTACATCCTGCTGGTCGGGTCGCCCGACGAGATTCCCTACGACTTCCAGTACGAGCTCGGCGTGCAGTACGCCGTCGGCCGGCTCGACCTGCCGAGCCCGCAGGCCTACCGCAACTACGCCGCCTCGATCACCGACTACGAGCGGCGCAGCCCCGCCCGGTTGCGGCGCTTGGCGGCGTTCGCGCCGGCCTACGCCGACGACAGCCCCACGCAGGTGATGGCCGGCGAGGTCGTGGCTCCCGTGGCCGAGCGCGCCGCCGCGAGTGGGCTGGCCGACGAGGTCGAGCTCGTGCCTCCGGGAGCCTCCGACCACAAGAGGTTGACGGACCTCTACGGCGGCGGCGCCAAGCCGGCGATGCTGCTCGCCGCCGGGCACGGTCTCGGGGTGCCGTCTGCCCACCCGCAGCAGCGGGACCACCAGGGAGCCCTCCTCACGGCCGACTGGCCCGGACCTGGCCATCCGGTCGCGAGCGACCACCTGTTCGGTGCCGGCGACGTCCACCCCGAAGCCGACCTGGGCGGTCTGGTCACCTTCAACATCGCCTGCTTCGTCGCGGGCACGCCGAAGGTCGACAGCTACGCATCGGAGGGTCCAAAGATGCTCGCACCCGAGCCGTTCACCAGCGCATTGCCGCGCCGTCTCCTTGGCCATCCCGGCGGGGCGGCACTGGCCATGATCGGGCACATCGACCGCGCGTGGACCGGCTCCTATCGCTGGCCCGGCACGGACGACCTCGAGATCGCTCGCGTCGAAGACGTCGTCACGCGGGTCCTGGCGGGCGATCCCGTCGGACTCGCCGTGGAGCCGGTGAACGAGCAGGCGGCGGA
The DNA here is from genome assembly GCA_041619955.1 of Acidimicrobiia bacterium. Classification (GTDB taxonomy): domain Bacteria; phylum Actinomycetota; class Acidimicrobiia; order Spongiisociales; family JAOTWH01; genus JBFJZV01. Next base: position 2,800 of record JBFKDA010000079.1, read on the forward strand.
GCTATCCGTCGAGTTGGGCGAGCTCCGCAAGGCCGACGAGGCCGAGGAGGTGGTGGACGCCGCCGAGGTCGCCGCCGTCTTCACCGCCATGCACGACGCCCGCAACCTCGTCGTCCTCGGCGACCCCGCAGCTCGCCTCGCTCCGACGATCAAGGATCCCGCACCATGAACTCTGCGAAGGTCACCGAGCTCGAGCTCGAGCTGCTCAACGGCGACGGCGATTCGTGGCTCGCCGTCGCGCGGGCGACCGCTCCCGACGCCGACGAACCGCGCGGCATCAGCGGCCCCGACGCCGTCGAGGTCCACGTCGACCTCGACGAACTGCTCGACACGCCCGACGAGGACTACGGCGCCGTCCTCACCGACGGCCTGTTCGGCCCTCCTGACGAGCTGAACCGGCTGGGCCAGTTCTTCCTGACCGAGCTGCAGCTGGCGCAGCGGAACCAACGCGCCGTCCGGCTGCGCGTCGCCGTGGGGCCGCGAGCCGAGCGCATGCACGGCGTGCGGTGGGAACTGCTGCGAGATCTCGCGCACCGCGAGCGGTACCTCATGGAGAACAGCCAGGTCTTCTTCTCCCGCTACCTCGACAGCACCGACGCCCGCACGGCTTCGCTGCGGTCCTGGGGCTCCCTCCGCGCCTTGGTGGTGGTGGCCGGCTGGCAGGAGCAGAAGAACCTGACGGTCAAGGGAGCGGCGCCTGGTGCAACCCGCAACGTTCCCCTGACACCAACCGCCGTCGACGACGAGATCGCGCGCGCCCGCGCCAGCCTCCCCACCCGCGACGTCATCGTGCTGGGGGCAGAGGGCAACGCGACGGTCAACCGCGTTTTCGAGGCGCTGGGCACCGGCGTCGACGTGCTCTACCTGGTCTGTCACGGCTACATCCAGCCCAGGAGCTGGGTCGAGGGCTTCGACCCGGACCGGGTGGCGCGCGATCCCGACGCCGGCGACGCCCGGCTGGTCCTGCACAACGACCAGGGCGAGCCGGTCAGCGTGCGCGCGCGTGACTTCACCATGCGGTTCCAGGGCCTGCGCAAGCTCCCGCGGCTGGCGGTGCTGGTGTCGTGCCAGAGCGCTGGCGACGGCGTTTCCAGCGACCGCGGCGCGCTCGCCGCGCTCGGCCCCCAGCTCGCTCGCGAGGGCGTTCCCGCAGTGGTGGCCATGCAGGCCAACGTCCGACAGGCCACCGCCGCGACGTTCGTGCCCAAGCTGTTCCAGGAGCTCATGCAGCACCAGGTCGTCGACATGGCCTTCGCCGCAGCCCGGCAGGCCGTGCGCGCCGCACCGGACTGGTGGGTGCCGGTCCTGTTCACCAGGCTGCGCAGCGGGCGGGTCGCCTACCCGGCCGGGTTCGTCACGGGCGGCGACGAACCGTGGACGGCACTGATCGACAACATCCGCCAGGGGGTCGTGACGCCGGTGCTCGGACCGCGGCTGACCGCGCCGTACGTCGGCACCCATCGGGACATCGCGCGGGAGTGGGCTCGCACCTTCGAGTATCCGCTCGAGCCGCCGTTCGACAGCGACCTCCCCCAGGTGACGCAGTACCTCGCCAAGAAGCGCGGGCCGCTGTTCCCCCGTAACCGACTCCGGACCTTCGTCGGCGTCCGCCTCCTCAAGACGTTCCCAGACGAGCTGAAGGAGAACATGCCGGAGCGCCTCGAGGGACTCGACGTGGACGTCGAAGACGAGCGGATCACCATCGAGCGCCGCCTGATCGACCACCCCGCCCTGCTCGACGAGCTGCTGTCCGCGGTCGTGCGGGTGCGCCGCGCCGCGGCGGCGTCGGGTGGCCACGAGAGCCATTCCGTTCTCGCTCGCCTGCGGCTGCCGCTGTACCTCACCACCCAGCCGTGGAGCCTGCTGCCGGACGCACTCCGCGAGGAGCACGAGCTGGACCCGACGGTCGCATACCTCCCCTGGAGGGACGATGCCGAGTGGGAGGAGATCGACACCGCCGACGATGCCGAGCTGCGGGGCACCGCCGAGGACCCGCTCGTCTACCACCTCTTCGGCCACGTCAAGTACCGCAACTCGGTGGTGCTCACCGAGGACGACTACTTCGAGTTCCTGTTCCGCGGCGGCGACAACAAGCTGACGGTCCCGCGGCAGGTGCGGTCGCGCATCGTGGAGTCGTCGCTCCTGCTGCTCGGCTTCGGGATCGACGAGTGGCCGTTCCGCGTGCTGTTCCGCTTCATCCGCAGCCTGCCCCGCAGCCGCGTCGAGGGCCTGAGCAACCTGGCCGTGCAAGTGGACCCGGAGGAGAGCACCACGCGCAACGCGCAGCGCCTACGCGACTATCTCGGCATGCAGCTCGGCAGCAACTTCGACATCTACTGGGGCACCGCCGAGGAGTTCCTGGCCGAGCTGGCAGGGCGATACCGATGACCGTCGACACGACAGGCGCCGCAGTGGTCGAGGTCGACGTGCTCGACGCGAACCCCTACCCGGGGCCGGCGTCCGTCACCCGCCGCGACCGCTTCTTCGGGCGCGAGCGGGAGATCGGAGACCTCACCGACCTCCTGGTGGCGGAGCGCCTCGTGCTCCTGCAGGGCGAGTCGGGGACCGGCAAGACCTCGCTGCTCGAAGCCGGGCTCTACCCCCACCTCGGGACCCACTACCCCGAGGTCGGGCGCCTACCCCTGGTCCGGGTCGGCAGTCCGCCTGCCGAGGACGGCAACCGCTACCTCCTCAGCGCCGTGCATAGCCTCCTCGGGCCTGACGCGGACCTCGCCGGGCTGGCCGAGCCGAAAGGCGCGAGACCCGCGTCGCGGTATGCGAGCCCCGAGCTCGCCGAGGTCGTGCTGGGGTTCGAAGCGGCCGTCCAGGCCGCCGAGAGAGACCGGGGCTCCGGCTACACGTTGCTCGTCTTCGACCAGTTCGAGGAGATCCTCACGACCGACCCCTTCGATCGCGCCGGCATCGCCGCGTTCATGCTGGCGGTGGGCGAGGCGCTCCGCCACGAGCACCGGTGGGCGATCTTCTCGATCCGGGAGGAATACGTCGCCCGCCTGCAGCGCTACCGGCACCTGATCCCGGGCCGGCTCCAGATCGCGTACCCGCTGGAGCGCCTGACGGTCGAGGGGGCGAGGAAGGCCATCGTCCGGCCCGCGTCGGAGGCCGGGGGCTCCGTCTCGGACGGGGCGGTGCAAACCCTCCTAGAGGAGCTGCCGCTCGCGCGGGTCCAGCAACAGGACGGCTCGTTCGAGATGGAGACCGGGGACTTCGTCGAGCCGATGCACCTCCAGATCGTCTGCCGCCTGCTCTGGGATCGCACCGGGGGCCACATCGACGAGGAGGCGGTGCAGGCCCTCGACGACGAGTTCCCGCAGGGTCGCGCCGTGGACGCGGCACTCGAGCTGTACTACAAGAAGGAGATCGACGAGCTCGTCGCCGATCCCGGCGTCGACGTCGGCGAGCACGCGCTGCGCGATTGGTTCGGCGAGCAGCTCGTGAAGAACGGGCGGCGGGTGAAGATCCTCGAAGGCCCCGGCGGCGAGCCGCCTTCCGCCGACGACCCGTTGATCGCCCGCATCCTGGCGTCGCGTCTGGTGCGGCAGGAGTCGGGGGCAGCCGGGCGGGAGTTCGAGCTGGCCCACGACCGGCTCATCACGCCCATCCAGATGGCCAACGCCCGCTGGCGCTCCGCAAGGCGCGACGACCTCGGCCGGGCCGCCGACACATGGAACGCGTACGGGCGGCCCGATCAGCTGCTGCTGCGGGGGCGCGCCCTGCGCAGGGCCAAGCAGACCGCAGAGCGGCGCAAGCTCGACAAGGTCGAGCAGAAGTACCTGGACCGGTCGTCCGAGCGTTCGCGACGCAAGCTGGTTGTTGGGCTGTTCTTGATGACCGCTGTCGGCGCCGTGGCGACCGTCGGCCTCTTCGTCGGGTACGAAGAGCGACTCGATGACGCCGAGAACCGCCTCGATGCGACCAGGGATGCCCTGCTCGATACGATCGACGAACGCAGCGCGGCGGTAGCCGAGGCCATGGCCGCCGCGCAGCAGGCCGAGGTCGCCTCTAGCGCGGCCGACGAGTCGGCCGCCATGTTCGCCATGGCCGTGTCGGCCCGGCAAGCGGAGCTCGTCAGGTTCCAGGCGCTGCGCGAATCGCTGGCGTCCCGTGATCCCGACGTGCCACTGCTGCTCGGCCGCGTCGCCGCGGACCTCGCCACCGGCAACGACGCCGAGTCCGACGCCCTCGAGCTCCTGCACGAGCTCATCAACAAAGCTCGCGGCGAGCGCGCGTTCGGCACCGAGCCGGCCACCGCCGCCGTTCTGGCGAAGGACGGCCGGTTCGTCTACGCCGGCTATGGCGACGGCAGCGTCGCCCAATGGGACGTCGTCACCGGGGTCGAGCACCGCCGGCTGCGCGGCGCGGGGCTACAAGCCACGCCGTCGCCAGTCGCGGCGCTGGCGGAGGTCGGGCCGTCGGAGGTGGTCGCGGTCGCCGCCGACGGCGCCATCCGCCGCTGGAATGCCGCTTCGGGCGAAGTCGCGATCAGCCGAGCAGCGCGCTCCGACGAGGTCGTGGCGGTTGCGATCGATCCAGCCGCGGGCCTCGTGGCGCTCGCGGATCGGCCGGCGGACGGCGGACCAGGCAGCGTGCGCCTGTGGGCCATCGAAGCCCGGCAGGAGGTCGGCGCCATGGCCGTCACCCACGAGGAGGTGGGCCTGGCCTTCGGCCCGGGTGACGGCCGGATGCTGGTGGCGTCCGGAGACGGTTCCACCACCGCGTACGGCGTCAACGGGCCGTTCGCCGCCGCCGGGTCGGCGACCCGGCCGGAACGGTCGCTGCCAATTGCGCTCAGGCCCTCCGAGGGCGGCGGCTACGAGGTCTTCGTCGGGTCCAGCGACCATCGCATCTTCGTCTGGGACCAAGAAGGCTCGAGCCTCGGCACGCTGGAGGCGGGTTCCGCCCCCAACCACGCCATCGTGGTCGACGCCGCCGCCAACCGGCTCTTCGCCATCGACGCCGAGTTGACCGCGCGGGTGTGGGCCATCGACGACCCGGGCGGCTACGCGATGACGCAGGAGTTCGACGTCGGCGGCGCGGTCGCCGATGCCGGTATCACGGCGACCGGTGACCGCCTGCTCGTCGCCCGCGAGGGCGCTCCGCCCGCGCTCTGGGACACCCGCATCGCAGGGCACCACGCGGCCATCAGTGCCGTGGCCCGCCACGGCGACACCGTGGTCACCGCGGGTCGGGACGGCCTGATCCTCCGCTGGGACCCGGCGGGCAACCTGGAAGCGCAGATCGGCGCGCACCCCGGGGCGGTGTCCGACCTGGTGCTGACGGACGACGGCGTCTTCGCCGTCTCGGCCGGCGACGAAACCGTCAGGGTCTGGGACGTCGAGGCGGGCGGCTCGGTGGGGCCCGTCCTCGCCAGCTCGTCGCCCACCGCGCTGGCGATCCACGGTGACTCTGTCGCAATCGGCTCCGAGAGCGGCCTCATCACCCTGTGGCTGCTGGGCGACTCCGAACCGGACAAGGTGTGGCTGGCCCACGATCGGCGTGCCACGAGGTCGCTGGCGTTCTCCGCCGACGGTTCGCTGCTGGCCAGCGGCGGCGACGACGGGGTCATCAAGGTTTGGTCTGTCGACCGCGCATCCCGTCTGGCGACGCTGAAGCAGCATCGGGGCGCCGTCCTCGACGTGGCGTTCGGTCCCGACGGCCGGCTCGCCTCGGCAGGGGCCGACGGGACCGCCCGGGTCTGGGAGCCCGGCGTCGCCGGGTGGTCGGACGACGCCGGGTCCTTCGCCGCCGGCGATCACTTCGCCGAGGTGCAGGCAGTATCCTGGATCGACGGCGGCGTGCTCGTCACGGCGAGCGCAGACCCGCTGACGGCCGTGCAGCTGTGGGATCTCGACGAGGGCGCCCGCCTGCTCGGGATCCCGCACGCCATCCGGCCGTCCGGCGTCGCGGTCGACGCCGAACGCCAGGAAGTGGTCGCCGCCGGGTCGATGCTCGGCGAGGCGGCGCGGCCCTACGTGAGCAGCTGGGACATCGGGGTCGTGCTCGACAGGGCCACCACGATCGTCGGGCGTGATCTCACCGGAGCGGAGTGCGCCAGGTACCGGCTCAATCCGTGTCCTCGTTACGCGTTCGACGGAGTGGGCGGCACCCGGTAGGGGAGCCCGGCACGCCCTACCATGCCGGCATGGAGAAGCAACAGGAGTACGTGCTGCGCACGGTCGAGGAGCGAGGGGTGCGCTTCGTGCGCCTCTGGTTCACCGACGTGCTGGGATTCCTCAAGTCGTTCGCGATCACGCCTGCGGAGCTGGAGACCGCCTTCGAGGAGGGCATGCAGTTCGACGGCTCGGCCATCGACGGCTTCTCCCGGGTGCAGGAGGCCGACATGCTGGCCCGCCCCGACGCCACCACGTTCCAGCTGTTGCCGTGGCGGCCCGACCAGGCCGGCGTCGCCCGCATGTTCTGCGACATCACCACCCCCGACGGCGAGCCGTTCGAGGGCGACCCCCGCTGGGTGCTGAAGCGCAACCTGGGGCGCGCCGCCGAGATGGGCTACACGTTCTACGTCGGGCCGGAGGTCGAGTACTTCTACTTCGAGGACGCCGGGCCGGCCCCGAAGGCGCTCGACCGGGGCGGCTACTTCGACCTCACCCCGCTCGACGTCGCCCAGGAATACCGGCGCCTCACGATCATGGCCCTGGAGCAGCTCGGCATCCCCGTCGAGTTCTCCCACCACGAGGTGTCGCCGAGCCAGCACGAGATGGACCTGCGGTACACCGACGCGCTGACGATGGCCGACAACGTGCTCACCACCCGCCTCGCGGTCAAGGAGGTGGCGATGGAGCACGACATCTACGCCACGTTCATGCCGAAGCCGCTGGAGGACCACGACGGCAACGGCCTGCACCTCCACCTGTCGCTGTTCGAGGGCGATCGCAACGCCTTCCACGAGAGCAACGGGGAGTACGGCCTGTCGAAGGTCGGGCGGGCGTTCATCGCCGGCCTGCTGCGCCACGCCCGGGAGATCACCGCGGTCACCAACCAGTGGGTCAACTCGTACAAGCGCCTGGTGCGCGGCTTCGAGGCGCCGATCTACGTGTCGTGGGCGCGCAACAACCAGTCGGCGCTCGTGCGAGTGCCGCGCCCCAAGCAGGGCAAACACACGTCGACCCGCGTCGAGTACCGGGCGGCCGACCCGGCGTGCAACCCGTACCTGGCGTTCTCGGTGATCCTGGCGGCGGGCCTGGCCGGCATCGACGGCGGCTACGAGCTGCCGCCGGAGACCACCAACAACGTGTTCGACCTCACCCGCCAGGAGCTGGCCGCCGCCGGCGTCACCCGGCTCCCCGAGACGCTGGCCGACGCCCTCGACGTGATGGAGGAGTCGGAGCTGATGGCGGACGCGCTCGGCGAGCACGTGTTCGAGTGGTTCCTCCGCAACAAGCGCAAAGAGGCCGAGCGCTACGAGCGCCACGTCACCCGCTGGGAGCTCGAGCAGTTCCTGCCGATCCTGTGATGCCATGCTGGTCGCCGTCTATCCCCAGCGACCCTCGGAGGCGGTGACCGCCGCCCTGCTGCAGGCGGCATATCGACCGGTCCCGGTGGCCGACGTCGCCGACGTCGCCGAGCGGGAGCCCGAAGGCGGATGGGCGGCGGTGGTCGTCGACCTGACGGCGGCGCCGGCGGCCGGGATGGTGGTCGCCCGCCGCATCCGGGACCAGCACGATCATGCCGTGCTGGTGGTGGCCGACCGCAGCCAGGTGGAGCAGGTGGCCGCCGGGGAGGGATACGGCGATTTCATCCTGACCCCGATCGACACCGAGGAGCTGCGGCTGCGCCTCGCCCGGCTCGGCCCGGAGACGTCCGCCGACGCGGACGAGGTGGTGCGCTTCAAGGACCTGGAGCTGAACCTCGCGACGTACCAGGCGACGCTCGGCCGGGAGCCCGTCGACCTCACCTATATGGAGTACGAGCTGCTGCGCTTCTTCCTCACGAATCCCGCCAAGGCGTGGAGCCGCGACCAGATCCTGTCGAAGGTGTGGGGCTACGACTACTTCGGCGGCTCGCGCACGGTCGACGTGCACGTCCGGAGGCTCCGAGCCAAGCTCGGCGAGGAGCGCGCATCGTGGATCACGACGGTGCGCAGCGTGGGCTACCGCTTCGGCTAGGCCCACGCCAGACGAGCAGCTGGGCTACCGCTTCGGCTACGCCCACGCCAGACGAGCAGCTGGGCTACCGCTTCGGCTACGCCCACGCCAGACGAGCAGCTGGGCTACCGCTTCGGCTAGGCCCCGTC
>JBFKDA010000080.1:0-10963 GCA_041619955.1 Acidimicrobiia bacterium
CGTAATTGACGGGATGGAAGTGGGCGTCCCGCAGCCCGGGAACGACGACCCCGTCCGGGTACGCCTCCTCCCGCACCCCCGGCGCCCGCAACTCCGCGGCACTGCCCACCTCGACGAGCATCCCGTCGCGTAGCAGGACGGCATCGCCCAGCACCCCTGCAGCCGTGCGCACGGCCGACGCGACGACGAGCCGATCGGTCACGGGGCCTTTCTAGCTGCTCCCGACGCCCCGGCGCCCCGGCCTCAGTCCTCGTCGAAGATGGTGGCGTCGACGAGCGACTTCATCAGCGTCTGGCTCCAGTTCGACGAATCGTGGTCGACGAACTTCACGAACTCGTTCACGAGGTCCTTGAACGGGCCGTCCTGCTTGCTGGCTGCCGCCATCGCATCCTGGGCGCCGTAGCTGTCGAGTCGCCACAGCGAGCGCACCGCACCCGCCTGCTTCTCGGAACTGGACACGGCGACGTAGGTGCCGATGTACTCGGTGCCGGCGGGCGCCGAGTTGCGGATCTCCTTCTCGTTGGCGGTAAGCCACTCCTGGAACTCGCCCAGCTTTCCCCGCTTGACGTCGTACCCGTCCTCCATGATGAAATCCACGCCCTGCTCCTCTCTCGATCCCCCGGGTGGCCCGAGTATGCCAAAGGCGGCAGGTCAGCGCAGGTGGTCGGGCATGTTGCCGGCGATCAGCGACCGTAGCTCCTCGTGCAGCCTGCCGTTGGTCACAACCATGAGCCGCGACTCCGGCGCCGCCTCGTCGCCGGCCGGGGTGGTCGCCCGGCCCCCCGCCTCGCGGACCAGCAGCAGCCCGGCGGCCACGTCCCACGGCGCCAGGCCCAGCTCCCAGAAGCCGTCGAGGCGGCCGGCGGCCACCCAGGCGAAGTCGAGTGCGGCCGCCCCCAGCCGCCGGATCCCCTGGGCTCGCCCGAGCACGGCCCGCAGCGGCGGCGTGTAGTCGTAGGTGAGGTGGTCATACGGGAAACCGGTGGCGATCACCGCGCCGGCGAGGCCGGGCCGGTCCGTGACCGACAGCCGCGCACCGTCGCAGGTCGCCCCGCCGCCCGCCACCGCCACGAACTCCTCGCCCCGGAAGACGTCGACCACCACGCCGACCTCGGCACGCTCCCCGTCGTACAGCGCCACCGACACCGCGACATGGGGGATGCCGGCGATGAAGTTGACGGTGCCGTCGAGCGGATCGACCAGCCAGCGCCGCGCCGCCGCGGCAGTGCCGGTGTCGCCCTCCTCGGCAACGATCTCGTCACCCGGCCGCGCCGCCCGCAGCATCGCCACGATCGCCCCTTGCGCAGCGCGATCCGCCTCGGTCACCGGGTCGTTGGCCGCCTTGAACTCGGGGCTGCGGATGCGTCCCGCCCGGTCGCGGACGACGACGGCCCCGGCTCTGGCGGCGGCGAGCGCAAGCTGGAGGTCGTCCACGCGGCGACTCTACGGCCGCCGAGGCGTGGCGCGAGCCCACCACTAGCCTCCGCCTGGATGGCATACCTCTTCGCGACGTTCGTCGCCGGGCTGCTCACATGGCTCGCCTTCCCCCCGGTCGACTGGGGCTTCATGGCGCTGGTGGCGCCCGCACCGTTCCTCTGGTCGCTGCGCCGAGTCGACCTCTCGCGCCAGGCGCTGGGGCTCGGGCTGCTGTACGGGTCGGTGGCGTTCGGGCTGATCCTCTACTGGATCATCGTCCTGGGTGTCGTGGCCTGGCTGCCGCTGACGATCGGCTTCGCCGCGTACTCCGGGGCCTACGCCCTGGTCGTGTGGTGGGCGCGCACGATGCGTCCCTGGCAGTGGTGGCTCGTGGCCGTCGGCGGTTGGGCGATCCTCGAGTTCGCCAGGTCCCGCTTCCCGTTCGGCGGGTTCCCCTGGGGCTCGCTCGGCTACGGGGTGGCGTCGATGGCCTGGCCCCGCGGCGCGGCGCAGTGGATCGGCGCGTCGGGGTGGAGCGTCCTGGCGATCGCGGTCGCCGCCGGGCTCGCACTGGCCGTCGACGACCCGCTGCGACAGGGCTTCCTGGCGTGGTCGGCGGCGCTGGTGATCCTGTTCACCGGGCTGGGTGCGATCTTCCCGCCAGGTGCCGACGGGGCGCCGCTGCGGGTGGCGATCGTGCAGGGGAGCACCCCGTGCCCGCGCATCCATTGCGACGGTGAGAAGGCGGCGATCTACGACGCCCACCTGGAGCTCACCCAAGTCATCCCCGAGGCGGCCACCGACCTCGTGGTGTGGGGGGAGAACAGCCTCGGCGGGGACTTCGAGCCGTTCGGCAACCCCGAGGTGGCGGTGGCACTCGCCGGCGAGGCGCGCCGCATCGGCGCCTACCTGCTGGTGAGCGGCACCCGCGGGGTCAGCCCCACCGAGTTCATCAACTTCAACCTGCTGATCGCGCCGGACGGCGAGGCGGCGGGGGAGTACCAGAAGCGCCATCCGGTCCCGTTCGGCGAGTACGTGCCGTTCCGCGAATACCTCGACTGGATCCCCCAGCTCGAGCAGGTGCCGCGCGACATGAGACGGGGCGAAGGACCGGGGGTGATGACGCTCACCGTGCCGGTCGGCGCCGACCCCCCGTCCGGCACCCGCGAGCTCGGCACGGTGATCTCGTTCGAGGGAGCCTTCGCGCGCAAGGCGCGGGAGGCGGTGCGGGCCGGCGCCCAGCTGCTGACCGTCAACACCAACGAGGCGTCGTTCGGCAACACCCCCGCTTCCGACCAGCTCATCGGCATCACGAAGGTGAGCGCCGCCGAGAACGGTGTCGGGGTGATCCACGCTGCAGTCAGCGGCAAGTCGACGCTCATCGACGCCAACGGCGACGTCGGGCCGGCGACCGAGCTGTTCACCCGCGACCTCCTGCTGGGCGAGGCGGTGTGGCGCGAGGCCGGCCATACGCTCTACACCCGCTGGGGCGATTGGCTCCAAATGGCGGCGATGCTGGCGGTCGCCGTGCCGGTGGCGATGTGGCGGCCGCGCAGCCGCCAGCAGTCGGACTGGATGTTCACCCCGGCCGGGCGGGCTCCGGCGCGCCAGCGGTAGGCTTTTCGCCGAACCGGCGAGTGGGAGGAACCACCGTGGCGGACCAGGCGCACGAGGCCATCGAGAACCTGCTGCAGGAAGAGCGACTGTTCCCGCCGCCGGCCGGGTTCGCCGGTCGGGCGAACGCCGATCCCGGCATCTACGACGAGGCCGAGAAGGACTGGCTGGGGTTCTGGGAGCGCCAGGCGCGGGAGCGGATCTCGTGGTTCAGCGAGCCCACCGTGGTCCTCGACGATTCCAACCCGCCGTTCTACAAGTGGTTCACCGACGGCGAGCTGAACCTCGCCTACAACTGCCTCGACCGCCACCTCGACAGCCAGGGGGACAAGGTCGCCTATCACTGGGTCGGGGAGCCCGGCGACACCCGCACCATCACCTATCGGGACCTCTACGAGGACGTGTGCCGCTTCGCCAATGCTCTCGCCGGGCTCGGCGTCGGCAAGGGCGACCGGGTTGCGATCTACATGGGCATGATCCCCGAGCTGGCGGTGGCGATGCTCGCGTGCGCCCGCATCGGGGCAGTGCACTCGGTGGTGTTCGGCGGCTTCTCGGCAGACGCGCTCGCCGACCGCATCATCGACGCCGAGGCCACCGCGCTGATCACGCAGGACGGGTCGTGGCGGCGCGGCAAGGTGGTGCCCCTGAAGGCCAACGCCGACGTGGCGCTGGCCCGCTGCCCCTCGATCGAGCATTCGATCGTCGTGCGGCGCGCCGAGAACGACGTCGACATGGCCGAGGGCCGCGACCACTGGTACCACGAGCTCGTCGCCGCCCAGCCTGCCGAGCGGGAGCCGGAGCGGATGAACGCCGAGGATCTCCTGTACATCCTCTACACGTCCGGCACGACGGCCAAGCCCAAGGGCATCGTCCACACCCAGGCGGGATACCTCACCGGTATCACGACCACCCACCACTACGTGTTCGACATCCAGCCCGACGACGTCTACTGGTGCGCCGCCGACATCGGGTGGGTCACCGGCCACTCGTACATCGTCTACGGGCCGCTCGCCAACGGGGTCACCGGCGTCATGTACGAGGGCACGCCGGACTTCCCGCAGCGGGACCGGTTGTGGAGCATCGTCGAGGACTACGGGGTCACGGTGTTCTACACGGCCCCCACCGCGATCCGGGCGTTCATGAAATGGGGTGACGAGCATCCCCGGTCCCACGACCTGTCGTCGCTGCGGCTCCTGGGCACGGTCGGCGAGCCGATCAACCCAGAGGCCTGGATGTGGTACCACCGCAACATCGGCGGCGACAGCTGCCCGATCGTCGACACGTGGTGGCAGACCGAGACCGGCGCGATCATGATCACCCCGCTCCCCGGCGCGGTGGCCACCAAGCCGGGGTCCGCGACCAGGCCCTTCCCGGGGATCGCCGCCGACGTCGTGGACGACGACGGCAACTCCGTGTCGCTCGGCGGCGGCGGCTACCTGGTGCTGACCCGGCCCTGGCCCTCGATGCTGCGGACGATCTACGGCGACGACGACCGCTACGTGTCGACATACTGGTCGCGCTTCCCGGGTAGCTACTTCGCCGGCGACGGCTGTAAGCGCGACACCGACGGCTACTTCTGGCTCCTCGGGCGGGTCGACGACGTGATGAACGTGTCCGGGCACCGGATCTCGACCACCGAGGTCGAGTCGGCGCTCGTCGACCACCCGGCGGTCGCCGAGGCGGCGGTCGTCGGCCGGTCCGACGAGCTGACCGGCGAGGCGATCGCGGCATTCGTCACGCTGCGGGGTGGGGTCACCGGCGACGACGAGCTGCTCGCCGAGCTGCGCGACCACGTCGCCCGCAAGATCGGCCCGATCGCCCGGCCGAAGAGCATCGTCTTCACCGACGACCTGCCCAAGACCCGCTCCGGCAAGATCATGCGCCGCCTGCTGAAGGACATCTCCGAGCAGCGCCAGCTCGGTGACGTGACCACGCTGGCCAACGCCGACATCGTCGAGGAGATCGCCGCCAAGGCGTCCGGCAAGTAGCTGCCGCCGCGGCCCGTCCGCCGGGCTGCCGGGTCCGAACATCTGGTGGAACGTGCGCTGCGCCGTCGACGACCCCTTGACGGCCAGCGCCTTTAGCACTAAATTATGCGGCAGGAGGTTCACCATGGCCGACACGCTCAGAGCTCACCGCATCGGAGCCAGCTCGCGGCGGCCGCGCACGTTCGTCTCGGACCGGGTGTGCGCACGCGAGAGCTGCAAAACGGTGCTGTCGAGGTACAACAAGCACGAATTCTGTCACCGGCACGCGCCCGTGCACTTCCCCCGGTTGCGCGGCGTCATCACCGGCGAGGCATGAGCACCGCGGGTAGCGGCTGATTAGCACTAACTTAGGGGCGATGCCCGGGTCGTCCCCATCCACCTTGCTCAGCCTGAAGGAAGCCGCCGAGGATCTCGGCGTCCACTACATGACCGTGTACCGGTACGTCCGGCTCGGCATGCTCCCCGCGCGCAAGGAGGGTGCCGCGTGGGTGGTCGAGCGCTCGGATGTCGACGCGCTGAAGGACCAGCCCCGGGATGCCGGCGGCAACGGGCGGCGCTCGGCCGACTGGCCCGGCCGGCTGTCCGTGCGTCTGGTCGCAGGCGACGAGCGCGGAGCATGGGGCGTCGTGGAGGCGGCGCTCTCATCGGGGCTCACCCCCGCCGACATCTACGAAGATCTGCTGGCGCCGGTGATGGAGGACATCGGGCACCGCTGGGCCGACGGCCGGCTCGACGTCGCCGACGAGCACCGCGCCAGCGCGGTGGCCGCCCGTATCGTGGGCCGCCTCGGTCCCCGCTTCGCTCGCCGCGGCCGGCGGCGGGGGACGGTGGTCACCGCCACCCCCGCCGGCGATTACCACGGTCTCGGCCTGGCGGTGGTCGCCGACCTGCTGCGCGGCGCCCAGTACGACGTGGTCGACCTCGGCCCGAACACCCCTGCCGTCTCACTCGCCCGCGCGGTCGGCGAGGCGCCGAGTCTCGTGGCGGTGGCGCTGAGCCTGCACCATGAAGGCTGTGAGTCCGCGGTGCGCGAGTCGATCGGCGCCGTGCGGGCGGTCAAGCACGGGATCCCGGTGGTCCTCGGCGGCGCTGCAGTCCGCGACGAATCACATGCGGCGACGCTGGGTGCCGACGGCTACGCCCGGACCGGCCGGGAGGCCGTGCAGCTCGTCGCGACCCTGGTGATCGCTTGATCGTCGCCACTTAAGCCGGCCGCCTCCGCGCCGACTGACCCAGTGGCATGGGAACGATCGGCCGGAAGTCGGACAGCTGGGCTGCCCTCACCAAGGTGCCGCTCGAACGCGGGCTGGCGGCGGGCACCTTCATCGCATGCGGGCTGGTGCTGTCGGTGGTGGGCGTGGTGCACGCCGTCGCCGGCGAGCCCATCGACGCCGGCACACTTCCGGCGATCGTCATCCCGATGCTGCTCGCCGGCTGGCAGCTCGCCACCCGCACGTACCGCCCGCTCTGGCTCGTGCTGGCGGCCGAAGCGGTGATCATCGTGCAGGTCGCTATCACACCGCCGCTCTCGGACGGGTCGGCTGCGGTCGGGCTGGTCGCATTGGGCACCGCCGGGATCGTGTTCGTGCAGCGACGCCCGCTGCGGTACGTGGCGGGGCAGGCGCTGGCGGTGGCCGCGGCTCAGGCCGTCTGGCATGCGGGCGACGGCTGGTCGAAGCAGCTCGTGGAGGCGGTGACCCTGGGCGTCGCGTTCTGCTTCGCAGCACTGCTGATCTCGTGGATGCGGAGTCGCGCCCACGCCGAGGAGAGCCGCTATCGCCACCTCTTCGACACGGCGCCGACGGCGCTGTGCGAGGTCGACTTCAGCGCCGCGGCGGCGTGGATCGCCGGGCTGCGCGAGGCCGGCGTCGACGATCTGCGGCGTCACCTCGACCGGGTCCCCGACGCACGCAGGTACGGCATCGGCCTGGTCGAGGTCACCGCCGTAAATCGCGCCGGTGCGGCGTGGCTCGGCAGCCGGCGCGAACCGGTGCTCGGAGCCATCGATCCCACCGCGTTGCCGTCCGGCATCGAGGAGGTCCTCGTCGAGTTCTTGTGCGCGCTCGCGGACCAGCGGCAGCGATGCCGGGTCGAGGTCAGTGGTCACCGGAGGACCGGCGCCCCCTACCGGGCGGTGTTCTCGGCGGCGATCCCCAACGAGTCGGGCGTGTACGACGTGTCCCGGGTCATCGCGTCGATGAGCGACGTGACACCCCAGCACCAGGCGTCGCAGCGACTGCGCGACCTGGTCCGTTCGAAGGACGAGTTCATCGCCGCGGTCAGCCACGAGCTGCGGACGCCGCTGTCGGTGGTGGTGGGCCTGGCCCTCGAGCTGCGCGACCGGTACGACGATTTCGACCGGGCCGAGGCCCGGGAGCTGATCGGGATGGTGGCGTCCGAGAGCTCCGAGGTGGCGGCCATCGTCGAGGACCTGCTGGTGGCGGCCCGCGACCTGGTGGGCGCGGTCCCGATGGAATGCCGGGACTTCGACCTCCGCTCCGAGGCCCGCTCCGTGGCGGAGCGGCTCGGGGAGCGCGACGGCCCGCTGGTGGTCGACCTGCGAGAGCAGGAGGTGACGTGCTGGGGCGACCCGGCCCGGGTCCGCCAGATCCTCCGCAACCTGCTCGTCAACGCCCGGCGGTACGGCGGGTCCCGGGTCCGCATGGTCGTCGAGTCGGGTCAGGACGGCCCGGTCGTCGAGGTGCGTGACAGCGGCGAGCCGCTGGCGGAGCACACCCGCATCGAGATCTTCGACGCCTACCAGCGCGCCCACCAGGACGCGGCGCCGCAGTCGTCGGTGGGGCTGGGGCTGACCGTGTCACGCGAGCTGGCCCGCCGGATGGGTGGCGACGTGACCTACGCCCACGACGGGCGGGAGAGCGTGTTCCGGCTGCATCTCGCGTCCCCGCCGGGGACGAGGCGGGAGCGGCCGATACGGGAGCCCGTCGCGGTCACGGGCTGATCCAGGTGCCGGCCTCGCCGCGCACTGCGCGGGGCAGCGCCTCCACGCTGGTGATGAGCGCCTGGCGGTGCAGGTCGCGGGCGTACGACGCAGCCGCTTCGACCTTCGGGCCCATCGACCCGGCCGGGAACTCGCCGGCGGCGAGGAGTGCCTCCGCCTCGTCGGCCGACATCTGTGGTATCGGCGTCTGGGCGGCGGTGCCGAAATCGCGGTAGGCACAGGGCACCTCGGTGAGGATCACGAAGCCCGCGGCCCGGACCGACCGGGCGATGAGCGCGGCGGTCCGGTCTTTGTCGATCACGGCCTCGATGCCGGTCAACGTGCCGCCGGCGTCCCGGCCGACGGGCACCCCGCCCCCGCCACCCGCCACGACGACGTGGCCGTGGCGCGCCGCATCGGCGATCGTGTGCAGCTCGACGACCTCCAGCGGCGCGGGAGACGCCACCACGCGCCGCAACCCGCGGCCAGCGACCTCCGTCAGCTTCCAGCCCTTCTCGCGCTCGAGCCGGGCGCCTTCGTCCGGCGCGTAGTACGGCCCGATCGGCTTGGTGGGCGACGAGAAGGCCGGGTCGGCCGGGTCGACGACGACCTGGGTGACCACCGTGGCAACCTCGATCTCGCGCCCGCTCGCGGCGAGGGAGTTGCGCAGCGCCTTCACCAGGAGATACCCGATGCTCCCCTGCGTCTCGGCGACGAGGACGTCGAGCGGCTCCGGTGGTAGGCGGTCGCGGGTGGCCTCCACCCGCAGCAGGATCGTGCCGACCTGCGGCCCGTTCCCGTGGACGAGCACCACCCCGGCGTGCTCCGGTACCAGCAGCAGCATCGCCGCCGCGAACGCCTTCGCCCGCTCCTCGGCCTCGCCCGGGTCGTCGGGATCGGGCAGCAGCGCGTTCCCGCCGAACGCCAGCACCAGCGGGCGGTGCGGGGCGTCAGCCCAGGGTGGCGAGAACATCTCGCAGGGTGGGTTCGCCGATCTCCTCGACCGAGTAGCTCACGCGCACGGCAGGTAGATCGAGGTCCAGGAGGCGGCCGAGGTCGATGGGTGTCGCCACGATGACCACGTCCGGCTCCGCCCGCCGGATCGTGCTGCGGAGGTCGGCGATCTGGGCGTCGCCGTAGCCCATCGCGGGCAGCAGCGGGCCGATGTGGGGGTACGCGACGAAGACCTCCGCGATCGACCCGACTGCGGACGGTCGGGGGTCGATCAACTCGGCGGCCCCGTACGCCTGCGCGGCTACCGTGCCGGCGCCGAACGCCATCTCGCCGTGGGTGAGCGTCGGCCCGTCCTCCACCACCAGCACCCGCTTGCCGGCGATCGCGGCAGGATCGTCGAGCACGATCGGGGAGTTGGCCCGGATGACCGTGGCGTCGGGATTGACCGCCGCCACGTTGGAGAGCACCTCGTCGAGCGCCTCGGCCGCCGCCGAGTCGATCTTGTTGACGACGACGACGTCGGCGGCCCGGAGGTTGGCCTCCCCGGGCCAGTAGCCGATCTCGTGGCCGGGCCGGAGCGGGTCGACGACGCAGATGTGGATGTCGGGCAGGATGAACGGCAGGTCGTTGTTGCCCCCGTCCCACAGGATGACGTCGCTCTCCTCCTCGGCCAGGCGCAGGATCGCCTCGTAGTCGACCCCGGCGAAGACCGGCGACCCCGTTTCGAGGTAGCGCTCGTACTCCTCGCGCTCCTCGATCGTGGCGTCGTGCTCGGCGAGGTCGGCGTAGGTGGCGAAGCGCTGCACCCGCTGGCGGTACAGGTCGCCGTAGGGCATCGGGTGGCGCAGGACGCCGACCCGCTTGCCGGCCTCGGTGAGGATGTCGAGCACCCGCCGCGACGTGGGGCTCTTGCCGGAGCCGGTGCGCACCGCGGTGACCGCCACCACCGGCCGGGTCGACGCGAGCATCGGCGTCGCCGGCAGCTCGAACGTGGCCCCGGCCGCCACCACCCTGGCGGCGAGGTGCATGACGTGGTTGTGGGGGACGTCCGAATAGGCGAAAGCCACGCGGTCCACCTTGCGCTCGCGGATGACCTGCTCGAGGTCGGCCTCGGGGACGATGGGGATACCGTCCGGGTAGCGCGGCCCGGCCAGCTCGGGCGGGTAGCGCCGCCCGTCGATGTTGGGGATCTGGGTGGCGGTGAAAGCGACCACGTCCACGCCGGGGTCGGCGCGGCACGCCACGTTGAAGTGGTGGAAGTCGCGGCCTGCGGCGCCGAGGATGACGACCCGCTCGGTCACGGTCAGCTGCGCTCGTAGGAGGCGACGCCGGCGCCGATGATGTCGATGCCGCGGTCGAGCTCGTCGGGCGTCACGATCAGCGGCGGGATGAACCGGATGATGTTGCCGTCAGGCCCGCACGACAGGATCAGCAGGCCCTCGGCGCGGGCGTGGCGCTTGACGGCTTTGAACGCCTCCGGCGACGGCCGCCCGTCCCGGTCGACCAGCTCCACGCCGATCATCAGCCCGAGCCCGCGCACGTCGCCGATCGTCGGGTGGCGGTCCGCCAGATCCCGAAGCCGCCCGAACGCCTGCTCGGAGAGCGAAGCCACACCTGGCAGCACGTCCTTGGTCGCCTCGATCGTGGCGGCCGCGGCCGCCGCCGCCACCGGGTTGCCGCCGAACGTGGTGCCGTGGGAACCGGGCTCCCACTGCTCCAGCAGCTCCCGGGACGCCCCCACTGCCGACAGCGGCATCCCGGAGGCGATCGCCTTGCCCATCACCACGATGTCGGGGGCCACGCCGTACACCTGGGCCGTGAACCAGTCGCCGGTGCGGCCGAAGCCCGTCTGCACCTCGTCGAGGATCAGCAGGATCCCGTGCTCGTCGGCGACCTCGCGCAGGTGCCGCAGGAAGCGCTCGCCCGCCGGGTAGTACCCGCCCTCGCCCTGCAGGGGCTCCACCAAGAACGCGGCCACCTCGCCGGGGGAGACCTCGTGGCGGAACATCCGGCGCAGCTCGGCGATGCACAGGTCGATCGCCTCGTCCTC
>JBFKDA010000081.1:0-10924 GCA_041619955.1 Acidimicrobiia bacterium
CGACGACCACGAGGTCTGGCCGGGCTAGGCGGGGCACGCCCCGTGGTGCGCGGCGCACCAGGGGGCGTAGACCTCCTTCTCGAGCTGGTCGCGGAGGCCGGGGAAGCCGAGCTGGTTCTCGTACCCGTAGACGTGCTGCCACCCCGCCTGCGCCATGAACGACGGTGCGGCGTGGTCGCTGAGGTGCCCGAGCTGGACTTCGGGCTCCCACTGGCCGAAGTGGGCATGGCGCAGCCGGAGGAGGTCCCGCACTCCATCGATGGCGATGCGCTGCACCTCGGACGGCCGCACCGGGTGCTCGATGCCCTCGTAGGCGCCTGCGATGTCGCCGAGGCCGGCCCAGGCCATCGGGACGATGTCGAGCGGGTTCACGACGCGGGCGGCGTCGCCGTCGAAACGCCGGGTCAGGTACTCGCCGAAGTCGCGGTTCCCCGGCGTCGGCCCGGCCAGCGCCACGCAGGTCACGTGGGCGGCGCCGGCAGGATCCCAGCCGCCGTCCCGGCCCTGCGTGTCCTTCAGGTACAGGGCCACGGTCGGGGACAGCGCCCCACCCAGGCTGTGGCCGGTGACGGTCACCGACACGCCGTCGCTGCCGCCGCCCAGCTCCTCGCCGAACCACTCGACGAGCGTCTTGCCCTCGCCGGGGACGCCGGGGCGGGCCGGGTCGAAGAGCAGCTTGGAGACGCCCAGGTGCGTGCCGTGGGTCATCTTCGGGTTCAGGCCGCCGGTGTCGTCGATCCCGGCGAAGCGCTGCCAGCTCTCCTCGGGGAACAGCCAGAAGTCCTCGAACACCCAGTCGAGCGGGGCGTGCCCGTTGGTGCCGCGGATCGCCACCATGTAGTGGGATCCGTTGCGGGCCACGACCACGAAGTTGTCGTACAGATGCGAGATCGAGACGGGGAGCCGGTAGAGGGCCGGGCCCCACACGACCTCCCAGTCGGAGAGCTGCTGGTTGTCGAGCGCGCCGCGGAACAGCTCGAGCTCCTGCTCGGCGATCAGCGGCTGCGGCGACGTGAGCTGCTCGCCGATGTAGGTCATGAACGCGAACTTGGCGGCCAGGTCCTGGTGGTCGGTCAGCCCGGACGGCACGGTGGGACTCCTCCCCCTCGGTTGACGGCAGCCTACGCCAGCGCCGGGATCACCTGCGAGGCGAACAGCTCGTAGCTGTCGCCCCAGGCGATATCGGGGAAATAGCAGATGACGTACACGCACCCGGCGTCCCGGATCGGCTCGAGCGCGGCCGCGATCTCGGCGGGAGAGCCGGCGAAGACGCCGGTGCGCCGGCCGTACTCCTCGGCCGTGATGCCCCGCTGGGTGCCGGCCCGGGCCAGCTTGGCGTCGAGGTCGGCCGGGTCGGTGGCGACGATGAACTCGGCGTGCAGGGTGCGGCCGATGTCGTCGTAGTCGCGGCCGACGGCCTCGCAGTGCTCGGCGAGGATGTCCGACTTCCGGACGAACGTGTCGAGGTCGGGCGCGAAGTTGGCGTAGTCGGCGTGCTGGGCGACCACCCGCAGGGTCAGCTTCTCGCCGCCGCCGGCGACCCACAGCGGCGGGTGGGGGTCCTGGACGGGCTTGGGCCGGTTGATGGCGCCGTCGATCCCGTAGTGCTCTCCCTTGAAGGTGGCGAGGTCGTCGGTCCACATCGCCTTGATGATCTGGACGGCCTCCGCGAGCTGGCCGATCCGGACCGAGGGCTTGGGGAACTCGTAGCCGTATGCGAGGTACTCGTGCTCGTACCAGCCGGCCCCGATGGCGAACTCGAGCCGCCCGCCGGAGATGACGTCGACGCACGACGCCAACTTGGCCATGTAGCTCGGCGGGCGGTAGCTGTTGCACGTGCACATCTGGCCGAGGCGGATGGTGTCGGTGGTCGCCGCGAGCGCCGCCATGAGGGTCCAGCACTCGTAGGTCGGTTCCTGGGTGGGCTCGGGCACCGTGTGGAAGTGGTCGTACACCCACGCCGAGTCGAACCCGGCGGCCTCGAGGTTGTGGGCCGCCGCGAGCATGGTCGGCCAGTGGTCGGGAGGGTCGACGCCCATGAGGTCCATCCGCCATCCCTGCGGGACGAAACCGCCGTACTGCATCGTGGTGCGCCTCCGTGCCGTCGCTCGGGTCCGGGCCGCAGGCTACCGAGCGGTGGCACCCGCCGGGAGGGAGGAGCCGCCCCGACCATCCGCTCCCCCCTCCCCGCCTTCGGCGGGACTCCGCCCGCAGGCCAGGCGGGGGGAGAGGACGACAGGCGCGCCTATTCGCAGACCGCGCCGCGCTCCGCGGAGCCGACCAGCTTGGCGTACTTCGCCAGCGCGCCGGTGGGGTAGCGGGGCGGCGGCGGCTTCCAGCCGGCCCGGCGTTCCTCGAGCACGGCTTCGTCCACCAGCACGTCGAGACGGCGGTTCGGGACGTCGAGCCGGATCCGGTCCCCCTCCTCGACGAGACCGATCGGGCCGCCCTTGGCGGCTTCGGGGGCGACGTGGCCGATGCAGATCCCGGTGGTGCCGCCGCTGAACCGGCCGTCGGTGGCCAGCAGCACCTCCTTGCCCATCCCGGCGCCCTTGATCGCCGCCGTGGTCTCCAGCATCTCGCGCATGCCGGGGCCGCCCGCCGGTCCCTCGTAGCGGATGATCACCGCGTCGCCCGGTTGGATGCGGCCACCCAGCACGGCCTCGAGCGCGTCCTGCTCGGCGTCGAACACCCGGGCCGTGCCCTCGAACGTCTCCACGCCGACTCCGGCCACCTTGACCACCGCCCCCTCGGGGGCCAGCGACCCCCTGAGCACCGCGATGCCGCCCTGGACGGCGAGCGGAGACGACGCCGCGGCGATGACGTCCTGGCCGGCGGGGAACTCGACACCGTCGAGGTTCTCCGCCATGGTCTTGCCGGTCACCGTGAGTACGTCGCCGTGCAGCAGGCCTTCGTCGAGCAGCGCCCGCAGCACCACCGGCACCCCGCCGATGCGGTCGAGGTCGACCATGTGGTACCGGCCGAACGGCTTCAGGTCGCCGAGGTGGGGGGTGCGGCGGCTGATGCGGTCGAAGTCCTCCAGCGTCAGGTCGACCCGCGCCTCGTGGGCGGCTGCCATCAAGTGGAGCACCGCGTTGGTCGACCCGCCCAGCGCCATGACCGTGGTGATGGCGTTCTCGAACGCCTCCCGGGTCATGATCTGGCGGGGCCGCACGTTGCCGTCCAGGAGCCGCATCACCGCCTCACCGGACTGCTGCGCGTACTCGTCGAGCCGGTCGTCGGTGGCCGGCACGGTGGCGCTCCCGGGCAGCGACATGCCGATGGCCTCGCCGACCGCAGCCATCGTGTTGGCGGTGAACATCCCGGCGCACGACCCCACCCCCGGGCACGCGGAGCGCTCGAGCTCGGCGAGGTCGTCCCGGGTGATGAGCCCGTCGCTGAACGCCCCGATGCCCTCGAACACGTCGACGATCGAGATGTCCCTCCCGCGGTAGCGCCCTGGCAGCGAGGAGCCCCCGTACAAGAACACCGCCGGCAGGTTGATGCGGGCGGCGGCCATCAGCATGCCGGGCAGCGACTTGTCGCAGCCGGCGATCGTCACCATCGCGTCGTACCGCTGGGCGTGCATCACGAGCTCCACCGAATCGGCGATGACCTCCCGTGAGACCAGCGACGCACGCATCCCCTCGTGGCCCATCGAGATGCCGTCCGACACCGCGATGGTGGCGAAGGTCAAGCCGACGCCGCCGGCCCGGCGGACGCCCGCCTTGGCGGCCTCGGCGAGGCGGGGTCCCGACAGGTTGCACGGGGTGACCTCGTTGCCGGCCGACACCAGGCCGACCTGCGGCTTGGCGAAGTCGTCGTCGCCCAGCCCGACCGCCCGCAGCATCGCCCGCGCCCCCGACTTGGTCGGGCCTTCGGTGACGTCGGTGGAGTGGATCTTGCGCATCGCCCGATGTTAGGTGGCGGCGCCGGCGGGCTCCCGAGCGTCCGCTCGCCACACCGGCCGGATCCTCATCGGGCGCGTCACCGGACGATCCCGGCGACGAGCTCGCAGAAGCGGCCGACCTCGGCCTCGGTGTTGTAGTAGTGCACGGATGCCCGCACGAGCGCCGGCAGGTCGCGCGCCTCGGCGTCGAGCAGCGTCGACGCCCGGCCGGACAATCCGACGTTGACTGCGTCCTCGGCGAGCGCCGCCTTGATCTCCTCGGCGCCCGGCCGGCGCCCGGCCGCGAACGTGACGATGCCGCACCGGTGCTCGCCGGCGTCGTACACCGTGACGCCGGGGATCGCCGCCAGCCGCTCCCGCAGCATCCCGGCCAGGGTGGCCACCCAGTGGGCGATGGCGTCGAGACCCCACCCGAGCGCGTAGTCGACCGCGGCGCCCAACCCGAGCTTGGCCGCCACATTGGTCTCCCAGTTCTCGAAGCGGCTGGCGTCGGGAGCCAGCCGGTAGCGGTCGGGCGCCACCCACGTGGCGGCGTGCAGGTCGACGAACGGCGGCTCGAGCGACTCGATCAGCTCGCCCCGCACGTAGAGGAAACCCTGGCCCCGCGGCCCCCGCAGGTACTTGCGGCTGGTGCCGGTGAGGAAGTCGCAGCCGATCTCGGCGACATCGACGGGTAGCTGCCCGACCGATTGGCAGGCGTCGAGCAGGAACGGCACGCCCGCCTCCCGGCAGGCCGCCCCGACGGCGGCCACCGGCTGCACGAGACCACCGTTGGTGGGCACGTGGCTGACCGCCACCAACTTCACCCGCTCGTCGACCAGCCGGGCGAGCGCGGCGACGTCGAGCTGGCCGTGCTCGTCGTTGGGCACCACCTCGATCGAGACGCCGGTCCGTGCGGCGACCTGGAGGAACGCCAGGTAGTTGCTGGCGTACTCGGCCTGCGACGTGAGGATCCGGTCGCCCGGGCCGAAGCGCAGGGAGTAGAAGGCCATGTCCCACGCCCGAGTTGCGTTCTCCACCACCGCCACCTCGCCTGGTGCGCAGTTGAGCAGCCAGCCGAGCGAGGCATAGACGCCGGCGAGCTGCTGCTCGGCGGCCGCGGCTGCTTCGTAGCCGCCGATGCGGGCCTCCAGCTCGAGGTGGCCGCGGGTGGCGTCGAGGACCGGCGCCGGCATCAGCGCCGCCCCGGCGTTGTTGAAGTGCAACACGTGCTCGCAGCCGGGAGTCTCGCGGCGCGCCCTGGCGAGATCGATCATCATGGCGGCAGCAGTGTACGGAGGCTGTCCGCGGCGACCCGGGAAGACCGCATGCACATCGACTACTGGGCGGACTACATCTGCCCGTGGTGCTACCTGGCCCTGGACCGGGTCGAGTGGCTCGCCGCGGAGCACGGAGCGGTCGTGACCTGGCATCCCTACGAGCTGCACCCGGAGATCCCGGGGAGCGGCGGGCAGGCGCCGGCGATCCGGCGGGCTCCCGACGTCGACGCCTACCTGCGCGCCGAGCTGGCCGCCGCCGAGCTGGCGGTGGCGCCCCGGCGGACCTGGAGCAACAGCCGGCGCGCGCTGGCGCTGTCGGCCTGGGCGCAGCCGCTCGCCGCGTGGCCCGATCTGCACCGGGGCCTGTATCGGGCGTACTGGGCCGAGGGGCGGGACATCGGCGATCCGGACGTGCTCGCGGACGTCGCCACCGCGGCCGGAATCGACGCTGGGGATGCGCTCGCCGAGGCCTGGGGGACGGACCGGCTGGTCGCGTCGAAGGACCGGGCGATCGACCTCGGCATCGCCGCGACGCCGGGCTGGCACTTCGGCGGCGGCGTGGTGGTGGCCGGCGCCCAGCCCCGCCGCGTTTTCGATAAGGTGCTCCACCGCCTCCAGGGAGTCGCCTCGTGACCTCGTCCTCCCCCGCCACCCGCGCCGCCACCGTCCTCGCGCTGCTGGCGTCGCTGTACGTCGCGGCCCAGATGCTCGCCGACATCACCTCGCTGAAGCTCACCGAGGTGGCGGGCTGGACGGTGGACGCCGGGACGTTGATCTACCCGATCACGTTCACCCTGCGGGACCTCGTCCACAAGGTGGCCGGGGTGCGGGTCGCCCGCGTGATGATCGTGGTGGCCGCAGGTGTGAACCTGGCGATGGCGGCGCTGTTCTGGCTGGTGGCCGAGCTGCCGGCGGTGGCCGGGGTCGGCCCCCAGACAGAGCTGTTCGGCGACGTGCTGGCGCCGGTGTGGCGCATCGTCTTCGCGTCGATCGTCGCCGAGGTGATCGCGGAGCTCATCGACACGGAGGTCTACCGCAACTGGGTGGCGCGGTTCGGCGAGCACAAGCAGTGGGGGCGGGTGCTGTCGTCGAACGCCGTGGCCATCCCGATCGACTCGGCGTTGTTTGTGCTCATCGCGTTCGCCGGGGTGGCGCCGGCGGGCGACGTCTGGGAGATCTTCTGGGTGAACGTGGTGTTCAAGGGGATCGTGACAGTGGCGTCGGTCCCGCTGATCTACACGGTCCGGCCGCGGCCGCTCGTCGACGCCGACCGGTAGGAGTCGTCAGCCGATCGCGACGAGCTCGACGTCGAACGTGAGCGCCTGGCCGGCGAGCGGGTGGTTCGCGTCGATGGTGACGGTCTCGTCGGTGACCTCGAGCACGGTGGCCTGCTGGCCGTTGCCGAGGGTCACCAGATCGCCGGGAGACAGCCCCTCGGGGGCCTGATCGGCCGGAAACTCGAGCACCAGCTCGGGGTTCACCTCGCCGTAGGCGTTCTCCGGCTCGATGCGCACGGTGCGGCTGTCGCCGACCGCCAGGCCGCGTACCGCGTCGTCGAACCCGCTGATCACCTGGCCGCTGCCGACGACGAAGCTCAGCGGGTCGCGGCCCCGGGAAGAGTCGAACTCGCTGCCGTCGTCGAGCGTGCCGGTGTAGTGGACCTCCACGCTGTCGCCATCCTGCGCCACTCCTTCGTCTCCTTCGCTGGTCGCCGCCGTCGTGCTCGTCGTCGTGCTCGTCGTCGGCGGGCTGGTCGTGCTCGTCGTCGTGGCCGCCGTCGTCGTCGTGCTGGCCCGGCTGGGCTCGGAGCTGGCCGTGGTGTCGCCGGCGTCGCCGCACGCGGCGATCACGACTACGAGAGCGGCGAGTAGGGACGTGGCGTGCCGGGTCATGGGGCCGCACGGTAGGCGGGCCGGATGCCAATGCGGCCCGGCCGTCTGCGGCGAGCCGCCCGGTAGCCTGCGGGTCATGCCACATTTCGAGACCGACCAGATCCACGCCGGCGTGACCCCCGACCCCCGCAGCGGGGCGATCCTCACGCCGATCCACCAGTCGACCACGTTCGTGCAGCCCAGCGTCGACGAGTACATGGCCACCGGCTACAGCTACTCCCGGTCGGCCAACCCGACGGTGCGGGCGCTCGAGGAGAAGCTGACCGCGTTGGAGCGGGGCGCAGACACCGCGTGCTTCTCCACGGGGATGGCCGCCATCACCGCGGTGTTGGTGGCGTTCCTGGACGCCGGGGCGCACGCCGTCGTCAGCGACGTCGCCTACGGGGGTACGTACCGGGTGTGCACCAAGGTGCTGGCTCGCTTCGGGGTCGACTTCACGTTCGCCGACACGGCCGACCCCGACGCGGTGCGCGCCGCCATCACGCCGAACACGCAGCTCATCCTCACCGAGACCCCGGCGAACCCGACGCTGAAGCTCACCCCGGTCGCCGACGTGTCGGAGGTCGCCCGCGCCCACGGGATACCGCACGCGGTCGACAACACGTTCCTGACCCCGTACATGCAGCGGCCGCTGGAGCTGGGCGCCGACATGTCGATCCACTCCACCACCAAGTACCTCGACGGGCACAACGCCACCGTCGGCGGCTCGGTGACCAGCGCCACCCCCGAGCTGGCCGAGCGGGTCGGGTTCGTGCGCAACGCCACCGGCACGATCATGTCGCCGCAGGTCGCCTGGCTGACGATGCAGGGGGCCAAGACGCTGTCGGTGCGGATGGACCGCCAGTGCGCCAACGCGCTCGCGGTGGCCGAGTTCCTGGAGGCTCACCCCAAGGTGACCCGGGTGGCCTACCCGGGCCTCGCGTCGTTCCCCCAGCATGCGCTGGCCGCCGAGCAGGCCAGCGGCTACGGGGCGATGGTGTGGTTCGAGGTCGACGGCGGGATGGAGGCCGGCAAGCGCTTCATGGACGCGGTGCAGCTGTGGGCGCTCGCCGAGAACCTCGGCTCGGTCGAGTCGCTGGTCACCCATCCGGTGACGATGACCCACGCCGACGTCGACGCGGCGGAGCGCGCCCGGGTCGGCATCACCGACGGCCTGATCCGCCTGTCGGTGGGGATGGAGCACGCCGCCGATCTCGTCGAGGACCTGGACCGAGCACTCGGCAAGGTCTGAGCGGATGCCGGGGCGCCCGCTTCGCCTCGCCCCACTCGGCACCTCACACACCGGCGGGGGAAGCACCGGGACGACGACGTGCCCCGGCTGCCGGTTGGAGCTGCCGGCGACCGGCGGCCCGACCCACCGCTACATCCGGTCGAGCCCCGAGTGCTGGGCGCGCTACGGCGAGGTGCTGGCCAGGGAGTACACCGACCGGGCGCTGTTCGGCGGCGCGCACCGCTCCACCGTCGACGCCTACACCGCCCAGCACCCGGACGACCAGCCGCCCAAGAGCCTCGTCGTCCACCTGGTCGCGCTGCACCTGACACTCGACCGGGCGGCCGAGCCCGGGTGGGTGAGCCGGGCGATGGACGCCTACGTCCGGGGCGGTGGACCGTACCCACCGGTCGATCCACCGCAGGACCGCGGCTCGATCACCGTGCAGGATGTCCTGGCGGCGGACGACCACGTCGCGACGGCGAGGGCGTGGGCCGCCGAGGTGTGGCGGGCCTGGGCGCACGTTCATGACACGATCGAGGAACTGGCCGCCCGGCTGTGAGCGGGCGAGCGGCCGCAGCCGCCGCGCATCGCCGCCCTACATGAAGCCCTGCTCGCGCATCCAGTCGTCGCTGAAGATCTTCGACAGGTAGTTCCGCCCGCTGTCGGGGAGGATCACCACCACCAGATCGCCGGGGCGCTCGGCGGCCACGCGCAGCGCGCCCACCGCCGCCATGCCACACGAGCCGCCCACCACCAGGCCCTCCTCGTCGGCGAGCCGCCGGGTCATGAGGAACGCATCCCTGTCGCTGACCATCTCGTACCGGTCGACGACCTCGGGGTCGAACGTCTCCGGCCAGAAGTCCTCGCCGACGCCTTCGATCAGGTAGGTGGTGACGTCGTCGTCCGACTGGGCCGTGTAGATCGAGCCCTCCGGGTCGACCCCGACGACCACCAGGTCCGGGTTCTGCTTCTTGAGGTAGCGCCCCGCCCCGGTGATCGTGCCGCCGGTGCCGATGCCGGCCACGAACACGCCGACCTGGCCGTCGGTCTGCTCCCAGATCTCCGGGCCGGTCGTGGCCTCCTGCGCCTCGGGGTTGGCCGGGTTCGAGTACTGGTCGGGCCGGTAGGCACCGGGGGTGTCCCTGGTCAGCCGCTCGGCGACCGAGTAGTACGAGTCGGGATGCTCGGGCGGCACGTCCGTGGGGCACACCACCACCTCGGCGCCGTAGGCACGCAGCAGGTCCTGCTTCTCCCGGGACTGCTTGTCGGCCATCACCGCGATCAGCTTGTAGCCGCGCAGCGCGGCCACCATGGCCAGCCCGACGCCGGTGTTGCCGCTGGTCGGCTCGACGATCACCCCGCCGGGCCGCAGCAGCCCGAGCCGCTCGGCGCGCTCGATCATGCCAAGGCCGATGCGGTCCTTGATCGACCCACCCGGGTTCATGTACTCGACCTTGGCGACGAGGTTCCCCGGCGGGTGCAACCGGCCGAGCCGCACCAGCGGCGTGTTGCCGATGGCCGCGACGATGTCGTCGTGTATCTGCACGGCCGCCAGGTTAGGAGCGCCCGGTGCGGTCAGCAGTTGGCGTACGGCGGCGGGCCGGATGCGCTGTTGGATCGGTTCTTGAGCTGGAGGCGGTAGGTGGCGAGGTCGATCACCGTCTGCGTGTAGTTCGCGTCGTAGATGACGGTGGTGGCGTTGGTGTTGCGGAAGTAGGGCTTGCAGCTGGTGTGGACCAGTGTCGGGTTCGGGTCGGTCTGCGCCCCCGCCCACTGCGCCACCGTCACCGGCCCCGGGAACATCGACGGGTCGATCACCATCCGTTCCGTCTTGAAGAACCCGCGCCGCACGCACAGCGTCGGTGCGACGTGGTACCACCACGACACGCTGCACGTCGGGTTGTTGACGGTCTGCACCACGAGGCTGCCGTAGATCCACACCTTGCCCGGCTTGGCGCCGGCGGCCTGCATGAGCCGGCACATCTCGTGGGCGCGGGCCCAGCACCCGTTGTCCGGGTAGAGGAAGGGGATGCATGGCGCGGTCGGGTTGAGCGGCGCGCAGCTCGTGGCCGCGACCGAGTCGAACAGCTGCTTCGCCCGCCGCCGCGAGGGACAGAAGAACCACCAGAGGATCCACCAGAGGAGCCGCTTGAGCAGGGCCGTGATCTTCTCGACGAGCGACGGCCGCTCAGGCTGGGGCCGGAGGGCTTTTCCCGGGCGCTCCCTGATGTCGATGATCTCGTGGTCCAGCGTCTCGGTGACCACCAGCTCGGCGGCCCCGTCCTCGGCGGCGCGCAGCGCGCCGAGCAGCTCGTCGAAATCGGGGTTCGATCGGTCCAGCCGGTGCCGAGCGTGCGACGGCGCCAGCTCGACGTCGACCGACTCGCCGTCGTCGCTCCCGAGCCGGGACACCCGCATGACCTGGGCGATGAGCAGCCGGGTGATCGCCTGGCTGTCCGGGTCGACCTCGACGTAGGCCGGGAGGCCGAGCTGGCGCAGCTCGTCGAGGATCTCCAGGTTCGACGGCGCATCGTCAGCCGGCAGCAGGCGGGCGGTGCGGTCGCCCTCGAAGGTGACCTCGAAGCCGTCCGGGTGCTGGCGGAACATCTCGTCGCCGGTGCCCCGCACGGGAGGCTCGATCCTGACGACG
>JBFKDA010000082.1:0-10888 GCA_041619955.1 Acidimicrobiia bacterium
CGGGGCGGACCCGCTGCTGTGGCAGCACCTGTTCTGGCTGTTCGGCCATCCCGAGGTGTACGTGCTGATCCTGCCGGCGTTCGGCATCGTGTCCGAGGTGCTGCCGGTGTTCAGCCGCAAGCCGCTGTTCGGGTACTCGTTCGTCGTGTTCAGCGGCATCGCCATCGGCTTCATGGGCTTCGGCGTGTGGAGCCACCACATGTTCACGTCGGGGATGGGGCCGGTGGCCGAAGCCGGCTTCTCGCTGGCGACGATGATGATCGCAGTGCCCACCGGCATCAAGATCTTCAACTGGATCGGCACCACCTGGGGCGGCAGGGTCCGCCTGACCACCCCGATGCTGTACTCGCTGGGCCTGATCGCGATGTTCGTCATCGGCGGCCTGTCGGGTGTCACCCACTCGATCGTGCCGGCCGACACCCAGCAGCACGACAGCTACTACGTGGTCGCCCACTTCCACTACGTGCTGTTCGGAGGGGCGATCTTCGGCTTGTTCGCGGGCGCCTACTACTGGTTCCCCAAGATGACCGGGCGGATGCTGTCGGAGCGGCTCGGCAAGTGGCAGTTCTGGGTGACGCTGATCGGGTTCAACCTCACGTTCGCCCCGATGCACATGCTCGGCCTCAACGGCATGCCCCGCCGCACCTACCGCTACGACGAGAACCTCGGCTTCGACTTCTACAACCTGCTGGCCACGATCGGCGGGTTCGTCATCGCGCTCGGCGTCCTGATGTTCGTCATCAACGTGCTGAAGAGCCGCAAGCACGGTGAGATCGCCGGGCCCGACCCCTGGGACGCCCGCACCCTCGAGTGGGCGACCAGCTCGCCGCCGCCGGAGCACAACTTCGACGAGATCCCCCTCGTGCACAGCCGCGACGACCTGTGGCACCGCAAGTACACCCTCGACGACGAGGGCTACCTCCTCGAGCGCGAGGAGCCGGTGGGCGACTGGATCCCCGAGGCGGACCCCGACCACATCCACATGCCGTCGCCGTCGTACTACCCGGCGCTGTCCGCGGTCGGCATCGGGATCTTCGGCTACGGCGTGCTGTACCAGCCGGTCGGCCTGATCGCGGCGGCAATCGGCGCGGCCGTCATGATGTGGGGGTTCTTCGGCTGGTCGATGGAGCCGGTGACCCGGTCCCCCGAGCCGCTGGCCCACGACCCCGCCCATCCCGAGCTGGAGGAGGCCGAGGAGGTGGAGGCCGAGTGACCGACGTCGTCGTCGCCGAGGGTCACGGGGAGCCGATCTCCACCCACCCCGACATGAACGTGGTCCGCAAGACCGCCATGTGGGTGTTCCTCGGATCGGAGTGCATCCTCTTCGGCTCGCTGATCGCCACGTTCCTGCTGTACCGCACCGAGACCCGCGGCGGGCCGGGGCCCGAGCTGTTCGACATCCCGTTCACCTCGGCCAGCTCGTTCATCCTGCTGATGAGCTCGCTGACCATGGTGCTGGCGCACCACGCCCGGGAGCGGCGCGACCCCCGCCAGCTGCGCATCTGGCTGCTCGCCACCGCGTTGCTGGGCGCCACGTTCCTGGCAGGGCAGGCCTTCGAGTTCACCGAGTTCGTCGAGCACGGCCTCACCCTGTCGACCAGCCCGTTCGGCAGCAGCTTCTTCGTCGCCACCGGCTTCCACGGCACCCACGTGGCGGTGGGCGTCATCCTGCTGCTGGCGACGTTCTTCATGTCGCTCACCGGCCGGCTGCGGGAGGGCGAGGGCATGAACGTCGAGCTGGTCGGGCTCTACTGGCACTTCGTCGACGTCGTCTGGATCGTCATCTTCACCGTCGTCTACCTGTTGCAGGTGTAGCGCAATGGCCGAGACCGTCGTCCACGAGCCCCGCCCGCACCGGCCCCACCCCAAGCCGAAGGACTACTGGATCATCGCGCTGATCCTGGCGGTGATCACCGCCGTCGAGGTGGCCCTGTCGTACATGGACTTCCTCGGCCTGGCGGGCCCCACGCTGCTGGTCATCATGGCGGCCGCCAAGTTCGCCATCGTGGCGCTGTGGTTCATGCACCTGCGGTTCGACCGCAAGCTGTACACCCGTTTCATGCTCGTGGGCATCATCGGGGCGCTTTCGATGTTCGCGGTGGTGCTGGCCACGTTCTCGGCCTTCTGACGCCATGCCTGGAGTGACCGCGCTCGCCCAGGCCGCGGCCACCACCGCCGACGTGCTGGCGTTCCACGTCCACTGGGACCTGCTGGGTCTGGTGGCGTTCCTCGGGCTCGGCTACTGGTATGGGCTGCGGCGGCTGACCGCCCACTACGCCCCGCAGGGCGAACCGGCCGTCACCCGCCGCCAGAGGTGGTTCTACTACTCGGGGCTGGCCGTGATGTTCGCGGTCACGTCGTGGCCGGTGCACGACATCGGGGAGTCGAGCCTCTTCACGTTCCACATGATCGAGCACATGGCGCTGGCGCTGGTCGTGCCGCCGCTGCTGCTGCTCGGCATGCCCTGGTGGTTCATGCGGCTCCTGGTGCGGCCGATCATGCCGGTGATCCGCTTCGCCACCCGTCCGCTGATCGCGCTGGCGGCCTTCAACGCCACGCTGGCGTTCCTGCATTGGTCGGTGATCGTCGAGCTGATGGTCACCAACCAGGCGTTCCACTTCGGCGCGCACCTCGCCCTGTTCGTGACGGCCATCCTGATGTGGTGGCCGGTGATCGGCCCGATCCCCGACCTGCCGCGGCTGGCGCCGTTCCCCCGCATGGGCTACCTGTTCCTCCAGTCGCTGGTGCCGACCATCCCCGCGTCGTTCCTCACGCTGGCCGACGGCGTCGTCTACCCGGTGTACGCCGAGCTCCCCCGGCTGTGGGGGTTCGACGTGCACGCCGATCAGGTGGTCGCCGGGCTCATCATGAAGCTGGGCGGCGGCGCGGTCCTGTGGCTGGCGATCACGATCATCTTCTTCACCTGGTTCGCCGAGGAGGAGCGGCACGAACGGGTGGCGGTCGCCACCCGGGTGTGAGGCACACGCTGGCGTTGCTGCTCGTGGCGACCGCGGTGGCCTGCGGCGGCGGTGGTGGCGACGGTGCCTTGACGGGCCGGGTGATATCGGTGGACGGCGACCTGGTGGACGTGCGGTCGTTCGTGGTGCTGACCGCCGACGGGGAGCGGCACACCTTCGAGCCGGCCGCCGGGCTGCGCTTCGGCCACGACGCCCCGCTGTCGCACCTCCAGGAGCACGTTCGCGACGGCGCGGCGGTCGAGGTCGAGTTCGACGAGCGGCCCGACGGCACGCTCGTCGCCACCGCAGTGGGCGACGGCTAACCGGCGCCCGGGTCGAGCCCCGACCTGACGGTCGGCTCCCACGGTCCGTTGGCGAAGAAGATCTCGCCCCGGCCGGTCATGTCCTCTCCCTGGCCCGGCCAGGGCGGCATCGTGGCGCCGACGGCCTCCAGCGCCGCATCGCCGGTGGCGCGGAACTGGAACTCGGTGCGGGGCGGGATGCGCAGCGAGACGCCGGGCTCCACCGACACGACCACACCGTCCCCTGGCGCCCCCAGCGGCCGCCGCCACATCTCACCCGTGCCGGCCACGAAGTACCAGAGCTCCTCCACGGTTTCGTGTCCCACCGCCACCGACACCTGTCCGGCGGCGAGGGTGAAGTGGGCGAGCCCGCCGCGTTCGCCCCCGGCGAGCGCGCGCACCTCCGCGCCGTCTGGTGCGATCGCGATCGGGTTGGCCGGCAGCGGAACGGTGTCCATCACTGCGAGCGTACCGACGGCCCGGCCGGAGGGAGGTTCGCCTCTGGGCCGGATGTCGCAGCTCGATCTAGCGTGGTGACGTTGCGCTCGACAAGGAGGCTGCCGTGAGGATGAAGAGACTTCTCGCCATGCTCGTCGCCGGTCCGGTTGTGTCGCTGTCGTTGACCGCGGTGGTGGGCGCAACGGGCGAAGGGGCCCCCGACGCCGGCCCGGCGGGGACGCCCGTGGTCGCCGACGCCGCTGCGGAGTCGCGCGCGATCACGACCGGCGGGACGACCTACGAGCCCCAGCTCCTGACGCGGTTCATCAGCGGGACGGAGTTCACGCCGTACCAGGGCACGAGCCTGGAAGCCGACCTCGTGCGGTACGAATCCCCGGATAGCGCCTGCGTATCCGCCGATCCGAGCGCAGGCGGGGTGCTCACCGAGTTCCGCGCGGGCGTGCCGCTGCCCGACGGGGCGCGGATCCGCCAGGTCGCGTTCTACGGCCAAGACAGCGACGCATCCGAAGACATCGGCATCAGGCTGAGTCGCACGACGTTCACGGTGTCGACGGCACCCGGCGCCCCGTTCCGGTCGTTCACGGTGGTCGATGCGTTCAGCACGTCGGGGTCGTCGGGCAACCTGGCGCTGGCGGGCGCCAACAACCTGTCGGAGGTCGTCGGGTCGGTCTTCCGGGGATCCGCAGTCGGGGTCGAGCACTACTTCCACACGCTGCACGTGCAGCTGTGGAACTCCTCGAGCTCCAACCACAAACTGTGCGGCGTCGAAGTGCTCTACCAGGTGCCGATCGCGGCGAACCCGGGCACCGTGTTCCATCCCATCGGCCCGGTGCGGGCGTTCGACTCCCGAGTGGGCGCCTACGCAGGGAGCGGGATCCTGCCCCGCAACGCCAGCCGGGTGATCTCCGTGAAGGACGGCCACAACTTCTTCGGCAACGTCACGCTGGCCAACGCGGTGCCCGCGGGCGCAACTGCGGTGTCCTACAACATCACGATCACCGCGCCGACGGGGCCCAACTTCGTGTCGGTGACCCCCGGTAATGCGACGGCGGTGACCACCTCGGCCGTCAACTTCAACGGCAGCGCCGACGTCGCCAACGCGGGCGTGGTGACCGTCGACGCCGAGCGGAGGATCAAGGTGTGGAACGGCATCGGGGCCGGCTCGGTGCACTTCATCATCGACGTCACCGGCTACTACGCGGCGCCCATCCACCCGAACATGGGCAACTGAGGGAGGGGACCCGGCCGGCTCAGCCGGTCGCCGGAGGTGCCACGAGGCGGAGCGCGCCCGGCACGACTCGCCACGAGCCGGACGGGCGCGGCTCGTCGTCGACCTCGCCGTCGATGTCGTAACGCATCGGGTCGCCCTCGATCACGACCTCGGTGGCTCGGGCATGGACGACGTCGTCGAGGTCGAGGTGCTCGCCCTTGCGAAGCGCCGCTGCGAACGCAACCCGGTCGAGCACACCCGTGGTGCCGGCGACGACCACGTCGAGGAGGCCGTCGGCGGGGTCGGCCTGGGGGCACAGCGGGCTGCCGCCGCCGATGCTCGGGCCGTTCGCGATGCCGACCAGCAGGGCCTCGTCGCCGAAGCCCGCCATCGGCTCCCCGTCGGCGTGCACCTCGACCTTCCAGCCGCCCTCGGTGGCGCCCGCGACCATCGCTCCCATCGGGTACGCGGCGGCGCTGAGGACGTTCTTCATCGGCTCCGCGGCACGGGCCGCCTCGGCGCCGATGCCGGCGTGCAGTGCGTTCACCGCGACCTGGCCGTCGGATCCGGCCACGATGTCGAACCGCCGGGCGTCGCCGCCGCGGGCGAGGTCGGCTGCCCCGTCGGCGTCCAGCGGGATGCCGACGCCGCGGGCGAAGTCGTTGCCGGTGCCCGTGGGGATCAACGCCAGCTCGGTGGCACCCAGCCGGTCGGCGTCCCAGAGCTGCTGCACGGCCACGTGGAGCGAGCCATCGCCGCCGAGCAGGACGATCCGAGCTTCGCCGTGGGACGCTGCGACCTGCGCGACGTCGCTGCCGATCATGTCGACGGCGCGGGCGTCCAGCCGCTTCTGGAGGGCATCGACCAAGCCGTCGTCGGTCCCGCCCGCCTTGCTGTTGTAGAGGAGCACCGTGCGCATCCGGCGACCCTGCCCGCCGCGCGACGCTTGCAAACAGGGTTTCGCCCCCGCCGCGGCCGGGGTAGGCCGGCGCCATGACCAACATCGCTGCCTCCGCCACCAGCTCCGACGCCCGTGATCTCGGCAAGAAGGTGATCCGGTTCGGGTGGATCGCCAAGGGCTTCGTCTACGCGGTGCTGGCCCTGCTGACCTTCGAGGTCGTGTTCGCGCCCTCCGGTTCAGGGGGCAGCCAGGCCTCGTCACGCGGCGTGATCCAGCGGATCGCCCAGCAGCCGTTCGGCAAGCTGCTGCTGGTCGTGCTGGCGGCCGGCCTCGTCGCCTACTCGCTGGGCCGCCTCGCCGAGGCGACGTTCCTCGCCGACGACGACGAAGGCTGGCTCGAGCGGGCCGGATACGCCCGCTCGGCGCTCTTCTACGGCTTCATCGCGGGATTGGCCATCCTCCAGGTGCTGTCGGCCGGCTCGGGTGGCAGCGGGTCGCAGACCAGCGGCTGGACGGCCGATCTGATGAGGGCCACCGGTGGCCGGTTCCTGGTCGGCGCGGCCGGCGTCGCCATCGTGGGCTTCGGGCTCTGGTACGCGTACCGCGGGCTGTCGCAGCGCTTCATGGACGACCTCGAAACCGGCGAGATGGACGAGGAGACCCGCACCACGGCACGCTGGGTGGGTACGTCCGGCATGATCGGGCGGGGCCTGTCGTTCGGGCTCGTCGGCGCCTTCGTCACGCTCGCGGCGCTGCAGTTCGACCCCGACAAGGCGAAGGGGCTGGACAAGGCGCTCGCCGAGATCGCCGACACATCGTGGGGCCCGTTCGTGATCGTCGCACTCGGTGCCGGCCTGGCCGCCTATGCGGTGTACTGCCTCTTCGAAGCCAGGTACCGTGACCTGACCGCGTGACCGCAACCACCGACCGCACCTTCGCCGACAGGCTCAAGCGCAGCCTCCACCTCGGCGTCGCTCGTGCCGAGCGGCTGCTCGACGGCACCGCCCACCGGCTGCGGCGTCGCTTCGACCGGTACCGGGCCGAGATCCACCCGTACCGCGGCTTCGGTGGCCCGGGCGGGATGGTCGTATGGGGCAGGGTGTTGAACGACAACGGCGTCGCAGAGTCGATCGAGAGCGACACCACGTGGGACAACGTCAAGGCGATGGCCCGCCGCTTCAACACGATCGAGATCCCCGGGGTCGCCCTCGACGTCGAAGTCGCCGGCGACCACGTGCCGGCCACGACCGACGAGGAGGGCTACTTCCGGGCCGAGCTGCCGGCAGCCCCGCCCGGCTGGGCCGGTTGGGGAGCGGCCCGGGTCGAGGTCGCCGGGCCGGACCGGGTCGAGTACGGCGGAGACGCGGTCGAGGCGCCGGTGCTCGTGCCCGACCCTGCGGCCCGCTTCGGCGTCATCAGCGACATCGACGACACGGTCCTCCCCTCCGGCGCCACCCGGCTGTGGGACCTGATCCGCACCACGGCCACCAACAACGCTCGCACCCGTGCGCCGTTTCCGGGCGTGGCGACGTTCTACGCCGCGCTCACGGCGGGCGCGTCCGGGCCGGCGACCAACCCCATCTACTACGTGTCGTCGAGCCCGTGGAACCTCTACGACTTCCTGGTGGAGTTCATGGACGTGCACGTGCTCCCGAAAGGGCCGATCCTGCTGCGCGACCTCGGCATCGACGAGCACCGGTTCATCAAGGGCAGCCACGACGACCACAAGCTCGATCAGATCGAGGCCGTCTTCGCCACCGTGCCCGACCTGCCGTTCGTGCTGATCGGCGACAGCGGGCAACGCGACCCGGAGATCTACGCCGAGGCGGTGCGCCGCCACCCCGGCCGCGTCGAGGCGATCTACCTTCGCGACCTCGGGGTGCCGGCCCGCGCCCAGGAGGTGGAGACGCTGTTCGGCTCGTTCGGCGAGCCGGTCCCGATGCTCCACGTCAGCGACACCGCCGCCGCTGCGCACCACGCCGCGCAGCTCGGCCTCGTGTCGTGAGGCACCCATGGCCATCTTGGGGATTCGAAGTCGGAGCGATTCGGCATGGCGGCGGTCGTCGGCGTCACGTAGCCACACCCAGTTGGGCGAGTTGAGCAGCGAACCCGTCTGCACCCAACCCCTGGACGACGGTACCTACGTCTGATACGGTGGCAGGTGCTGCCACGAGAGGGGGAAAGGGAGGTCCACCGGTGGCGGTACCTGGCTGCGAAGCGTGCGGCGACCGTGCCGTGGCCGCAGCAGGAGAGGGAATGCTGCCAGTACTCGCGCCGCCCGTTGCGTTGCGAGCTTCATGGCAAACATGCGAAATTCTGGGGGAGGGGATCATCATGGTCACTGCTGTCATGCGCAGGCGTCGCCTTGCGCTCTTGTCTTCACTGCTGCTCGTCGCCACCGCGCTGGCGGTGCTGCCCGGCTCGAATGCCGGGGCGACGCCGCCGTTCAGCATCATCGACAACGGCACCGTGCAACTCGGCGTCCATGCCGAAGGGCACCTGAACGTCCCGGGCGGGGTCCCGTCGTCCGGTACCGGCACCACGTTCGTCGGGCTCCGTTTCCTGCCGACCGGTGCGGAGGCGACCTCTCCCGGGTGCCTCTGCGAGGGTTGGGGTGTCTGGGACTCGGTCGGAGGCGCCTCCGGATACGTCAACGAGGCACTCGGCAGCGCCTCGGTGGTCGTGTCCGCGCCTCCTGTGGCGACGCCGAACTCGGTGATCACGCAAGTCGATGCGGCGGGCACGTTCCGCGTTACCCACGACTACCACCCCTCGGCGACACCGTTCCTCTACGAGGTGACGGTGACGATCGAGAACATCAGCGCGGCTGCGGCCAACGCCGTGTACCGCCGGGTCATGGACTGGGACGTCGAGCCGACCGCGTTCTCCGAGTTCGTCACGATCCAGGGGACGCCCAGCGCCCTGGTCTTCAGCAGCGACAACGGCTTCGCCACGTCCGACCCGTCGGTTGCGGCCGGGTTTCTGCTGTTCTCCGGTGAGGCGGTCGACAGCGGTCCGTCGGATCACGGTGCCGTCTTCGACTTCGACTTCGGCAACCTGAATCCGGGCGAGACGACGTCGTTCAACACCTACTACGGGGCGGCAGACACCGAGGCGAACGCGATCGCCGCCTTGGCGGCGGTGAGCGCAGAGCTGTTCTCGTTCGGGCAGCCCAACGTTCCCGGCGGCCCCGACCTGGGGACGCCGAACACGTTCATCTTCGCGTTCTCCGGCGTGGGTGGGCCCCCGCTGTTCGGGGCCGACATCGACATCAAGCCGGGGAGTGACCCGAACTCGATCAACCTGAAGCAGGGAGGGAAGAACGTCATCCCGGTGGCGATCCTGGGAACGGATTCGTTCGACGTGACGACGGTCGACCCGTCCACCCTGGAGTTCGGCCCCGACGGCGCCACGCCGATCCATGGCGATGGGCACCTCGAGGACGTGAACGACGACGGGTTCCTCGACCACGTCAGCCACTATCGCACCAGCGAGACCGGTATCGCCTCCGGCGACACCGAGGCCTGCTTGTCCGCGGAAGCGGGCGGCAATCCGTTCACCTCGTGCGACGCGGTGCGGACGCTCTTCTGAGCCGTTGACGAGGAGAGGGGCCGGTCGGCGGGCCGGTCCCTCCTCGTCCGTCGGCCGCCGGCTCCACGGGCGGCCGTTGGGCGCACGGCGCTCGACCAGGGTGCGAGGCAACGCAGTACTGTCCCCTCCATGCTGGACGGGCACCTCGCCGAGTGGCTGAACATCGGGTTCCGGTGGCTGCACATCGTTGCGGGGGCGGCGTGGATCGGGACGTCGTTCTACTTCAACTTCCTCAACAACGCGTTGCGCCCCCCCGAACAGGCGCAAGAGGGCGTCGGCGGCGAGCTGTGGGCGGTGCACGGCGGCGGCTTCTACCACGTCGAGAAGTTCACGGTGGCCCCCGCGCGGCTGCCCACCGAGCTGCACTGGTTCAAGTGGGAGGCCTACTTCACCTGGGTGAGCGGCTTCTCACTGATGTTCGTCGTCTACTACCTGGGCTCCCCCGGCGTGCTGATCGACCCCGAGGTCGCCGACATCGGCCGCTGGAGCGCCACCGCCATCGGCCTCGGGTTCCTGGTCCTGGGATGGGTGGTCTACGACGCGCTGTGCAGGTCGCCGCTCGTCGCCAGGCCCGCCGTCTTCTCGGCGGTGAGTTTCGCGCTGGTCGCCGCCTCGGCCTACGGGCTGTCACAGGTCTTCTCGGGGCGGGGCGCCTATATCCACGTCGGGGCGATGCTCGGCACGCTGATGGCCGCCAACGTGTTCGCGGTGATCATCCCCTCGCAGCGCGAGATGGTCGATGCGATGGAGGCGGGCCGGGAGCCCGACGCCGCCAGGGGCAAGGACGCCGCCCGCCGGTCGCTCCACAACAACTACATGACGCTGCCGGTGCTGTTCATCATGGTCAGCAACCACTTCCCCACGACGTTCGCCACCGAGGCCAACTGGGCGATCCTCGCCGCGATCGTGCTCGCCGGCGCCGGGATCCGCCACTGGTTCAACCTGCGCGGCCAGGGCCAGCGCAACGTGTACCTGTTGCCGGCGGCCGCGGTGATCCTGCTCGGCCTGGCGTTCGTCACGTACCCGGACGACGGGGGCCTCGACGACCTGCTGCCGGACGACGCGGTCGTCACGGGCGAGGAGGCGTTCGCGATCGTGCAGGCCCGGTGCGTCGCGTGCCACGCCGCCGACCCCACCCAGCCCGGCTTCGACGAGCCGCCCAAGGGCCTGGCGTTCGCGACCGTCGACGACGTGCGGGCCCGGGCCGACGACGTGCGCCGCCAGGCGGTCGACACCGACTTCATGCCGCTCGGCAACATCACCGGCATGACCGACCTGGAACGGGCCAAGCTCGGCCGCTGGATCGACCAGGGAGCCGGCGGGTAGGCTGGGCACCGGGGGAGGGAGCAGTCGTGCTACCAACGGAAGAGCTACGAGCGGTGTGGGGACCGCCGTGCCAGTTCCGCAAGGCCACGATCACGCTCCATTCCGGCGCACGTCTCACGGTCGACGCTCGCGCGGTCGAGGC
>JBFKDA010000083.1:0-10869 GCA_041619955.1 Acidimicrobiia bacterium
ACCCCGGGAATCGTGTCCCCGGGGTGCAGCCGCGCCCGGGAGGGGTCGCGGCGCGGGGTCAGTCGCCGGCGACGAAGCTCAGCCAGTCGCCGTCGGCCCTGATCCCCGCCCGGTATCCGATGTAGCCGCCGAACTCCTGGAAGAGCGCGATCGCGTCCTCGTCGTAGATCGACCGCACCTCGTCGTAGTCGGCGTCGGTCGGGAACTGCACCGTGGCCACCGCCGGCCAGACGTGGATGTCCGCCTCCTCGAGATGACCCGGCGACAGGTTAAGCACCTGGACCATCCGCAGCAGGGCGGGGTCGCCGGCAGCCTCGGCCTCCCGCCAGAACTCGGCCGGATCCTCGCCGCCCCCGAAGCTGAACGAGAAGAACGGCTCGCCGGCGAGGGCGAGCTCGGCGAGACCGTCGTAGTCGCAGGCGAGCGCGAGGTCGATGATCGCCGCGCGGGTCTCGACCACGGGGCCCGGCAGTCCGGTGAGGTCGCCGGCGCCCTCGACCTCGGCGCCCGCCGCCGAGCAGGTCGGCTGGGGCGCCGTCGTGGTGGGTGTCATGGTGGTGGCTGGAGCGACAGGCGTGGTGGGAGCGACAGGCGTGGTGGTCGAGGCCGGCGCGGGTGGCTCGGTGGTCGCGGTGCCACCGCCGGTGTCGCCGCACGCAGCGGCGACGGCGATGAGCAGGGCCGGGACCAGACGTAGGTACATGGGGATCGATCCTCCTCGATCGACGTGAGGGATCGGTCCCGACGTACCCGGCCCGGCCCCGGCCAGTCGGGTCACAGCTCGATGGTCACGCAGCCGTGCGGCCCGGGGTGGACCTCCACCCGCTCGCCGCCGACCTCGACCACGATCGGCCCAAGGGGCCCGTCGAGGCTGACGAGCGCCGTGCCGGCAGCGTCGGTGCGGGCCGCCACCCGCGAGGCACCGTGGGCGGTGCACTGCAGGTCGGCGAAGGCCACGGGGTGCAGGTCGCCGGACACCACCTCGACGCGCAGCGTGCGGGTGGTGCCCGGCGCCCAAACCGTGGCGACGGGGCTCATCGCTGTACCTCGGAGGCACTCCGCCGGAGGATCCGGCGGGACCGGCTGCGGTGCAGCGCGTGCACCGATGCACAGGCCCGGTAGTGGACCTCGGCTCCCCTCACCCGTTCGGCGTGGCGAGCCTGCGCCAGGTTCATGGTTGCGTACATGGCAGGCTTCCCTTCTCGTCGTCTCGATGGCGAGATCATGCGGTACACGGCTTGCAGAAAGGCAGGAGCCGGCTTGGAGAGCCGGCTCCCGATGTCACGACCGGCTTGGAAAGCCGGCTCCCGATGTCACGACCGGCTTAGAAAGCCGGCTCCCGATGTCACCACCGGCTTGGAAAGCCGGCTCCCGATGTCACCACCGGCTTGGAAAGCCGGCTCCCGATGTCACCACCGGCTGGGAGAGCCGGCCGGCGCTTGTTCCTGCGCGGGTCAGGGGGTGTACTGCTCGACGATCTCGGTGACGACGCCGCCGGCGACCCGGACCCACACTCCGGGCACGGCCCCGCGACCCGCCTGGGCGGCCTGCCACTCGGAATAACCCGTGGTGGTCTCGGTCGTCGGGTCGCCGACGTTGCGGAACCAGGTCACGGTGGCGCCCGACCCCACGGCGAGGGTGCGGAGCGCCGGGTTGACGTTACGGACGTAGTAGTCGTTCGGAGGCGGCGACTCGGCGCCGTCGGCGCGGGCCGCCCGGACCGCAGCCTCGCCGCTGAACCAGCAGGCCAGGTCGAAGTCGATGCTCGCCGCTCCCACGCCCTTCACCAGGCCGTACCAGCGCCCGTCCGGCAGCGCTCCCGCCCCGGGGGTGCAACCAGAGCCGTCGGCGCCGGAGTTGTCGACCGCGGGCACCGTCGTCGTGGTGGTCGTCGTCGCGGGCATGGTGGTCGTCGTGCTGCTCGTTGTGCTGGTGGTCGTCGGCGCCGGCGGGGTTTCCGGCTCGGGCTGCGGCCCCACCGGCGTCGCCGGCAGGTCCGGCAGCGGCGACGAGCGGAGCACCGCCTCCAGATGGGGCCGGAACTCGGCGAGACCGGCCGAGTCGAACGAGATCAGGTCGTCCTTGCCGGGGCAGCCGCCCTCGTCGTAGGCCGCGGCGACCATCGTCACGACGCGATCACCGACGATCGTGGCGTACTGGAGGTTCAACTCGGAGGGGGTGCCGTCGCCGAGGGCCCCGCTGAAGCCAAACACGACGCCCGGCCGGCCGGTGAACGTGAAGGGCGCAGGCTCGATCGGTCGGAACTGGTAGTCGGCCCCGCAGCCGGCAGCCCGGTCGGCGCCCAGCACGGCGTGGAACTCGTCGGCGAACGCCTCCAGGTTGTCCTGGTCCTCGGCTGCGGGGTCGAGGTGCGACAACGAGGCGATGGGATAGGCAGCCGCCTCGACGGCCCCGGCCGCCTCGCCGTTGCGCTCGATACAGAGGAACGGCCCATCGCCCTCGCAGGCACCGATCGTCCAGCCGTCGTCGAAGCTGACGCGGCGCTCCGGGTCGTCCCAGTCCACCGCGAGGCTCGGTTCGCTGGGAACAGGATCGCGGTCGCCGGCGTCGGCGGCGTTGGCGCACGCGGCCATCACGAGGGCAAAGGCGAAGATTGCCAGGCGCTGCATGGTTGGGGTTCCTTTCGTACGAGAGACCGGTATGACGCTGCAAGCGTGCGATCGGTTGCCAGGGACGGGCTTGGAGCGGGCCAGGAGCCTTCCGGATCGACGAAAAATCTTTGGCAACCCCTATTGCCGCAATGCCCATTGCTCTATGCTGCGCGGCATGGCCCGCCGCTCCAAGACCGCCACTGCCGACCCGGTCGTCGTCGCGCTCCGCGGGCTCGTCGACGCGCTCGAGATCAACATCGAGGTCAGCCGGGCGGCGATCGCCCGCGCTCACCACATCGAGGAACTGCGGGATCGCGGTCTCCCCTACACCGAGATCGCCGACGCCACCGGCCGGCCGCTGGTCGTCGAGCTGATCACCGAGAACCTCGATCGCCTGCGCCGGACGGGCGCAACGCTGCGCCGCGCCCAGGCCGCCGCCCTCCACGACGAGGGCCTGACCATGGACCAGATCGCGGAGCTGTTCGGCGTCACCCGCCAGCGGATCTCGGCGATCCTCCAGAGCTCGGTATGAGCGAGCGCGCCTACGCGCTGCTCGGGCCGATGGAGGTCGGCGTCGCGGGCGCCGCCGTCGACGCCGGCGGGCCGAAGCAGCGGGCGGTGCTC
The DNA here is from genome assembly GCA_041619955.1 of Acidimicrobiia bacterium. GTDB lineage: Bacteria > Actinomycetota > Acidimicrobiia > Spongiisociales > JAOTWH01 > JBFJZV01. The sequence goes on from JBFKDA010000083.1 coordinate 3,237, forward strand.
GCGCTGCTGCTGATCAACGCCAACCATCCGCTCACGCCAGACCGGATGATCGACGAGCTGTGGGGCGAGCACCCCCCCAGTACCGCCACCGCCACCCTCCAGGCCTACGTGTCGAACCTGCGCAAGATCCTCGAGCCCGGCCGCCCGGCGCGCGCCCCGGCCTCCGTGCTGATCACCACCGGGGGTGGCTATCAGCTCGCCGTGCGCGACGGCGAGCTCGACGTCGCCCGGTTCGAGGCGCTCGCAGCCCGCGGCTCCGACCTGGCGGCGCGCGACCCGCAGTCCGGCGCCCAGGTGCTGCGGGAAGCGTTGGGCATCTGGCGGGGCCCCGCGCTCGCCGACTTCCGCTACGAACCGTTCGCCCAGGCCGAGATCACCCGGCTCGAGGAGTTGCGGGTGACCACGATCGAGCAGCGGATCGCCGCCGACCTGGCCGCCGGGCGAGCGGGCGAGCTGGTCCCCGAGGTGGAGACGCTGCTCGGCGAGCACCCCCTCCGGGAGCGGCTGTGGGGCCACTTGATGCTCGCCCTGTACCGGTCGGGCCGCCAGGCCGAGGCGCTCCGGGCGTACCGGCGCTGCGAGGAGCGGCTGCGCGACGAGCTCGGGATCGTGCCGGGCGAGTCGCTCCGGGAGCTCGAGCTGGCGATCCTCAGCCAGGACGCCGCCCTCATTCCCGCCCAGCCCGCCGACCCGGTGTCCCTCCGCGACGACCCCAGCCCGCTCGTGGGCCGCCAAGTCGAGCAAGCGGCGTTCGCGGCGGCCATGGAGCGCGCGGCAGCGAGCGTCGGGTCGGTGGTGATCGTCGAGGGCGAGGCCGGCATCGGCAAGACGCGACTCCTGGAGGCTTTCGTCGACGCGGCGCGGGCCACCGGCTGCCGCGCCGCCTTCGCCCGGTGCGTGGAGGTGGGGGGAGCACCGCCGTTCTGGCCCTGGATGCAACTCGCCAAGCAGCTCGACCCGGACCAGTTGATCGCCGCGGCCGGCAGCTACGGCCGGTACCTTGCACCGCTGCTCCCCGCCACCGACCACCCACCGGCGCCGACGCAGGGCGCACCGCTGTTCCATCTTTCGCAGGCGCTCGCCGCGGCGCTCGCCAAGCTGGCGGCGGACCGCCCGGTGCTCGCGGTGATCGACGACCTCTACAGCGCCGACCCGGACTCGCTGTCGCTGCTGACGCTGCTGGCCGCAGAGCTCCGGGACGCGCCGGTGATCATCGTCGGCACGCACCGCGGCCAGGACCTGGGCGCCGCCCACCCGCTGACCGCGACCCTCGCCGACCTGGCCCGGCTCGGCCGGGTCACCCGGCTCCCCCTGCGGCGGCTCGACGTCGCCGAGAGCGCAGACTTGGTCGAGCGGCACACGGGCAGGCGCCTCGCCGACGCGACGCTGCAGGCGATCCACGACCGCACCGAGGGCAACGCCTTCTACACCATCGAGATGGCCAAGTTGATGGCTGACGAGCCGCGGCGTGAGGCCGGTGCCGACCGCGGCGCCGTGCCGGCCACGGTCATGGAGGTGATGGGACGCCGGCTCGGCCTGCTGTCCGACGACGCACGCCGGGTGGTGCGGGTGGGTGCGGTCTACGGGCGGGAGTTCGACCTGGGAGTCGCCATCGAAGCGCTGGACCTCGACCTCGATGCGGCAGTCGCCGCGGTCGACGAGGCGCTCCGGTCCGGCCTGCTGCTCGAGACCGGCGCCGCCGGTACCTACCGCTTCTCCCACGTGATCGTCGTCGACTGCGTCACCCGCAGCCTCGGTGCCGTGCGACGGGCGCACATCCACCAGCACATCGCCGACGCGCTCGAACGGCGCTACGCCCACGACCCTTCCCGCTGGGGAGACATCGCCCACCACCGCCGGCAGGCCGTCGTCGCGGCGGGGGCCGAGCCGGCCATCGACGCCCTGGCCCGCGCCGGCGAGCACGCGATGCAGTCGACCGCGCTGGCGCTCGCCGAGGAACTGTTCACCGAGCGCCTGGCGCTGGTGCTCGACGAACCGCGCTCCGCAGCCCGTGATCGCATGGAGCAGGCGGCGCTGTTCGACCTCGCGCGGCTGTGGACGTGGCGGGAGGGCTACCACTCGCCGCGCCTGGGCGCGGCGGCGGTGCGACTGTGCGAGCTCGCCGGGATCCCCGACCGGGTCGAGTTCCCACCCGGTCTGCCGATCACATCGACCGACCCGGTCCTGTCCGCCCTGCAGGCGCGGTTCTCCCACGAGATCGTGTGCGGACGCGTCGACGCATCGCACCAGGTGGCCCTCGACCTCCAAGCGCTGGCGGTCCGCCATCCCGACCCGATGGTGGCGCTCGCCGCCGGGTCGGCGGCGTGCGTCGTCGGCGTGCATGCGCCGTACGTCACCGAGGCCCTGGCAGGGATCGACCAGGCCGCCGCGGCGCTAGCCGTGCTCGACCCCTCCGGTTCGCAGATGGTGATGCTGCCGCTGGGCCAGCAGGCTGCCTGGGTCACCCACCACGCCTTCGCCGGCTGGGCGCGCTGGCTCGCCGGTGACCGCGGCGGCGCCGCCGCCGAGCTGGACGCAGCCCGGGCGCTCTGCGACCGGGGCGACCACGCCTTCACCCGGTCCTTCTGCATGTCGGTGGAGGGCCTCGTCGCGGCGATGGACGGCTCGCCCGAGTGGGTGGCCCGTACCGTCGCCTGGGAGCGCATGGCCGCCGAGGACGGCGTGTTCGGCCTGTTCGACACCTGGCGGACCATGCTCGACGCATGGGCCGGCGGCATGCAGCAGCGCGACCCGGCGCGGGCGGCCGATCTGCTGCGCGCCGCGCTTGCCGACCTGGCCGCCGACGGTGCACTGGTCGTCCAGACCCTCTACTGGGGCATGGTTGCCGAGTTGGAGCTGCGGGCCGGCTTGGCTGGGCGCGCCCTGGACGCCGCCCGGCATGGGCTCGACCTCGCCGAAGCCACCGGCGAGCGCTTCTGGTATCCCGAGCTGGAGCGCCTCGCAGCCCGAGCGCAGGGCGCGCTCGGCCGCAACCTGGAGGGGCGGGCGGCCATGCGCCGGGGCGAGGCGGCCGCCCGCGAACTCGGCCTGCCGCTGCTCGTCGAGCGCTTCGCCGCCGCCGCCGCCCGCTGATCCCGGCCGGCGCCGGCACTCAGCCGTCTCCTAGCCGCGTCCTAGCGGCGTTGCGCACGCTGCAGCGCAACGACGACCACGGGAGGACCGCCATGACCACCACCCTGCCCCGCGCCGCCTCCGGGCTCGCCGGCCGCATCGCAGGCGCGGTGCTGACGCCGGCCGACGCCGGCTACCACGACCTGCGCCGCGCCTGGAACCGCAGCTACGAACACCAGCCGGCACTGATCGTGGTGCCTTCCGACGTCGCCGACGTGGGGGTGGCGGTCTCCCACGCGGCCGCGCACGAGATGCCCGTGGCGATCCAGGCCACCGGGCACGGCGTCGTGCAGACCGCCGACGGCGCCATGCTCGTGCTGACTCGCGACCTCGACGAGGTGACCGTCGACGCAGACGCGTGGACCGCGCGCATCGGGGCCGGCGCCAAGTGGGACCGGGTGCTGGGCCCGGCTACCGACGCCGGCCTGGCGCCGCTGCTGGGCTCGACGCCCGACGTCAGCGCGGTGGGCTACACGCTCGGCGGTGGGATGGGCTGGCTCTCCCGCAAGTACGGGATGGCCGCCGACCACGTCCGCGCGCTGGAGGTCGTCACCGCCGACGGCCGCCTGCGCCGGTGCACCCCGGACGAGGAGCCTGACCTCTTCTGGGCGCTGCGTGGCGGCGGGGCCGGCTCGCTGGGCGTCGTCACCGCCATGGAGATCGACCTCGTCCCCGTCGCCTCCGTGTACGGCGGCAACCTGCTCTACCCGGGCGCCATGGCGCGGGAGGTGGGCGCCCGCTACCGGGAGTGGGTCCAGGACGCGCCCGAGGCGCTGACGTCGTCGTTCGCCCTGATGAACTTCCCGCCCGTGGAGGCGGTGCCCGAGCCGATCCGCGGCAAGTCGTTCGCGATCGTCCGCGGCGCGTTCGTCGGCTCAGACGCCAACGGAACAGAGCTGCTGCGGTACTGGCGGGAGTGGCGGGCCCCAGCGGCCGACCTGTGGCAGCGGATGCCGTTCGCCGACGTTGCGACGATCAGCAACGATCCGCTCGACCCCACCGCGGGCCTGGCGACGACCGAGTGGTTCGACGTCCTGTCCGACTCCGTGATCGACATCCTGGTGCGGGCGCTCTTCGAGCAGGACGGGCCCAGCCCGCTCACTCTCGCCGAGGTGCGCCACGCCGGTGGCGCGATGGCGCGCGAGCCCGAGCACCCCAACGCCTACGGCAACCGGGGCCGCCAGCACCTGCTGGAGTTCGTCGGCATCACCCCGACCGCCGAGGCGCTGGAGGCCTGCGAGCATTTCGTGGCTGCGGTGAAGCACGAGCTTGCCCCCCATGCGGCCGGCGGCGCCTACCTCAACTTCCTCGAGGGTGCCGAGAAGGTGCGGCGCGCCCGCGAGGGCTTCGAGCCCTCCGCCTGGGAGCGCATCCGGCGGATCAAGGCCGAGGTCGACCCGGCCAACCTGTTCAGCCGAGGCCTGCCGCTGGCCTGAGCCATGCCAGCTGTGGCCGGCGCCAACCCGGCCGGTCATTAGGTTGGCCGGCGGATGGCAGCGCTGTTCACGGTCGACGGTCTCTCGGTGGCCGTCGCGGCACGCACCCGGCCGGCGGATCCCGGCGACGACGGGGCCGGGATCCCGCGTTGGGAGCGGCCGCCGGACTGGCTCGACGCCGTCCGCAACGTCTCCTACTCGGTCGCGCCCGGGGAGGCACTGGCCATCGTGGGCGAGTCTGCATCGGGCAAGAGCCTGATGCTGCTGGGGTCGCTCAACCTGCTCGGCCCCGGCGCGCGGGTCACCGCCGGCACGACCACGTTCGACGGCACCGTCCTCCAAGACGCAGCCGCGCTGCCCACCGGCCCCGGCAAGGTGTTCCCCGAGCTGGATCGGCTGGAGTGGCGGCAGGCGGTGGGCATCGGTATCGGCGTCATCACCCAGGACCCGATCGCGGCATGGGACCCGATCGACATCCTCGGTAGCCAGAGCGGCGAGGTCTTGGAGGAGCATTTCGCCCTGTCTGACGAGGAGGTCCGCTCCCGGGTGCTCGCGGCGCTCGGCGAGGTGCGCCTGCCGCGCGCCCGGAGGTTCCTGTCGTTCGCGCACGAGCTCAGTAGGGGCGAAGCGCAGCGGGCGATGCTGGCGGCCGCACTGCTCAGCCGCCCGCGCCTGCTGCTGGTCGACGAGCCCCTGAGCGGCCTCGACGTCAGCACCGCCCACGCCTTGCTGAGCCTGCTCGATGACATGCGCCGCCACCGCGGGCTGAGCATGGTGATGGTCACCCACGATCTCGCGGTCGTCGCCGGCACGGCCGACCGGGTCGCGGTGGTGTATGCGGGAGTGGTCGTCGAGGACGGGCCGGTCGCCGACATCTACTACTCGCCCAAGCACCCCTACACCGCCGGGCTGCTGCGCTCGGCGCCGGGGCTGGGTACCCGCCTCCAGCCGATTCCCGGCGAGGCTCCCGACCTCACCGACGTCCCGCCCGGCTGCCCGTTCCGGCCGCGCTGCACGCACGCCGTCGACGAATGCGGCGACCGGTTGCCACCGGTTGCCACCGTGGGTCGAACTCGAGTCCGCTGCATCCGGGCGGATGAGCTGGCACTGCGGGGCGTCGCCCGATGAGCTGCGTGCTGGCGTAGGTCCTGAACTCCGACGACGGGGGATCGCCGGCCGCCTGATCGCTCAGGCGGTCTCGGCCGCATGATCGCTCAGGCGGTCTCGGCCGCATGATCGCTCAGGCGGTCTCGGCCGCCTTCTGGCGCCGGCGGAACTCGGCCACGTTCTCCCGTGTCGTGCACGAGGTCGAGCAGTGGCGGCGCGAGCGGTTGCGCGAGGTGTCGACGAAGGCGTCGTCACAGTCGCCGGCCGCGCAGGTGCCGAAGCGCTCCAGCCCGTGGTCGCACAGCACCACCCCGAGCCCCATCGCCGAGGCCGCCCCCAGCCATTCGGCGACCCGGCCACGCGAGGGCTCGAAGTGGAGGTGGGGGCCGTCGCCGTGCAGGCTGATCCTCGGAGTGGCGCGGGTGTCGGCCAGCAGCTCATTGAGGGTCGCCGCGGCCGCTTCCTGGTCGGGCGCCTCGAAGACGGATCGGAGGCGCCGGCGCACCTCACGCACCTCCACGAGGTCGCGCTCGGTGAGCTCGGCGCAGTGATCGGAGAGCTCCACCCATTCGTCCTCGTAGGGAGCCAGGAACGCCTGCAGCGAGGCGACGTCGGCGAGCCCGTCGTCGCCGGTGGCGGTGTTGGCGAGGTCGACCGCCATCTGGACCGACTGGTCGCTGTAATGTGAGAAATCCACTTGACCTCTTACGTCGTCTGCGCTACTGTAATGGGTGTTCGCATATTAGCAAGTTACTCCGGAGGGAGGCAAGCGACATGAGCTTCATGCACACCACCAGGTTCGACCGGGCGTACGCAGACCTCGTGCAGGCCTGGGAGCGCCACCACCAGCTCCGGCGCCGGGGAGCGTCCTTCGCCGAGCTGATCGATTCCCGACGCCTCCTGGACGAGCGCCGCCTCGCCGCCGCCCGGGTCCGGAGGGACGTCGTCTGACCGACCCGCCACGAGAGGGAGCCCGCCATGCTCGCCGTGTACTGCAACGACTGCCGCCGCCGGATGCTGCTGCCGCTCGACCAGATCGACGCCATCCACGCCACCCCCGAGGGCTACGACGTCTCCTTCCGGTGCATCCACGCCCACCGCGGCACCTACGCCATCCGCCGGAGCGCCACCCCCGCCATCGATCATCTGGCGTGAGGCGAGCGGGCTGGATCGCCGCCGCGTAGGTTGACGCCATGGCCGAGCGCGATCGTCCGCAGGTGCCCGACGGCTACGGCGTGCCGGCCGACACCGACGGCCTGCTGGCATGGGAGCAGGTCGAGGAGCGGCTGGCAGCGTCCTCCCAGTACTGGATGGCGACCGTGCGCCCCGGCGGCCGGCCCCACGTGGTTCCCCGCTGGGGCGCGTGGCTCGACGGGCGGCTCTGGTACGACGGGGCCCCCACCACCCTCCACGCGCGCAACCTCGCCGCCAACCCGGCGTGCACGCTGCACCTCGAAGACGGCTGGGAGGTGGTGATCATCGACGGCACCTCGGGCGCCGCCGAGCCTCCCGGGCTCGAGCTGGGCGGCCGGATCGCGGCCGAGTTCGCCCGCAAGTACGCGGAACGGGGATACGCCCCGACGCCCGACGCATGGGAAGGCGAGGGTGCCGGGGGCTTGCTGGTCTTCGCCCCGTCCACGGCGCTGGCGTGGTTCGACTTCCCCACCGACATGACGCGCTTCCGCTTCTGACCGGAAGCGGAAGCGGTCTCAGCGCTTGCGCTGGTACTGGCGGACGGCGAGCGGGGCGAAGACCGCGATGATGATCACCACCCAGATCAGCGTGTAGACCGCCGCGTTCCGCAGCGGCCAGACAGTGGGGTCGGGGGCGCCGGGCGGGATGTTGCCGAACAGCTCTCGCGCCGCCTGGGTCACCGCCGACACCGGGTTCCACTCGGCGAACGTTCGCAACCCCGCCGGCAGGTTCTCCGACGGCACGAAGGTGTTGGCGATGAACGT
>JBFKDA010000084.1:0-10658 GCA_041619955.1 Acidimicrobiia bacterium
CAGCCCGTAGCCCACCCGGTGGTTGCGGCTCTTGTCGCTCACGCACGTGGCGATGAGGTCGCCCATGCCGGCCAACCCGGCGAACGTCAGCGGCTGGCCGCCCAGCGCCACCCCGAGCCGGGTCAGCTCGGCGAGCGCCCTGGTGATCAGCGTCGCGATCGTGTTGTCGCCGTAGCCGAGGCCGTGGGCCATCCCCGCCGCGATCGCCATCACGTTCTTCAGCGCGCCGGCGGCCTCGCATCCCACGACGTCGGGGTTGGTGTAGACGCGGAACGTCGGGCTCATGAACAAGTGCTGGAGGCGGGCCGCCTCGGTCTCGTCGGGCAGCGCGACCACGGTGGCGGCCGGCTGGCCGGCGGCCACCTCCTTCGCCAGGTTCGGCCCGCTCAAGACGCCGATCACGGCCGGGTCGTGACCGTCGAGCACCTCGGCGACCACCTCGGTCATGCGCAGCAGCGTCTCCCGCTCGATGCCCTTGGCGAGCGAGATCACCGGCACGCCGGGCCCGATGGCGTCGCGGCCTTCCTCGAGCACGGCCCGGAAGCCGTGCGACGGCACCGCCATCACGACGGTCTCGGCCCCGCGGAGCGCTTCGTGGAGGTCGGCGGTCGGGGCGATGCGGTCGCTCAGCTCGGCGTCCGGCAGGTAGTCGGGGTTGACGCGCCGCTCCCGCATCGCCGCCGCCAGTTCCGGCCGCCGCGCCCACAGGGCCACGTCGGCGTGGGCGGCGACGAGGCGCGCGACGGCGGTTCCCCATGAACCTGCTCCGACGACGGCCACCTTCACCCTCCCAGCCTACGGCGCAGCGCGCGAGGGTCCGCGTGGTACGGATTTCGCGGGTTTAGGGTGCGGCGCGGACGACCGCCTCCCGGAAGGAGCCGCTCGGTGGCCCGCAAGACCTACGTCCTCGACACCTGCGTCCTGCTCGCCGATCCCCGCGCCCTGCTGCGCTTCGACGAGCACGACGTGGTGCTCCCCCTGGTGGTGGTGGAGGAACTCGACCGCAAGCGCTCCCGCTTCGACGAGGTCGGCGCCAACGCCCGGTCGGCCATGCGGCTGCTGGAGGACCTCGGGGCGTCCCGGGCGGGCGGGCTCGCCCAGCCCGTCCCGCTGGGCCCGGACGGCACCCTTCGCATCGAGCTGAACGGCACGACGTCGGCGCGGCTCCCCGAGGTGCTCGACCCGCGCTCCCCGGACCACCGCATCCTCGCCACCTGCCTCAACCTCGCCGACGCGGGCACCGACCTGCGGCTGGTGACCAAGGACGCGGCGCTGCGCATCAAGGGCGCGCAGCTCGGCGTCGGGGTGGAGGACTACCGCGCCGACACCGTCGAGGTCGACGAGCGGTACACGGGCGTCGTCGAGGTGGCGGTGGCTCCCGACGTGATCGACGACCTGTACGCCCACGGCAAGGTCGCAGTACCGGAGCTGATGGCGATGGTCAACCAGTACGTGATCCTCCGCGGCGGGTCGCAGTCCGGCATCGGCCGGGTGGTCGACGACGCGCCGGAGGTGGTGGTCGAGCGCGCGTCGGGCTCCCGGCACGCGTTCGGCGTCGAGTCGAAGAACCTCCGCCAGGCGCTGGCGCTGGACCTGCTCCTCGACCCCGACGTGCCCGCGGTGTCCGTGATGGGGATGGCCGGTACCGGCAAGACGTTCCTCGCCCTGGCCGCGGGCCTGGAGCAGGTGGTCGAGCAGGGCCACTACCGCAAGGTGTCGGTGTACCGGCCGCTGGTGGCGGTGGGGCGCCAGGAGGTCGGTTACCTGCCCGGCGACCTCTCGGACAAGCTCGCGCCGTGGATGGCGGCCGTCCACGACAACCTCTACGCCCTGTTCGCCAACGGCGGCCCCGGGGCGGCCCGCGGCGCGGTGGAGGAGCTGGTCGACCGCGACCAGCTCGAGATGGCTGCGATCACCTACCTGCGGGGCCGCTCGATCACCGGCGAGTTCGTCATCATCGACGAGGCGCAGAACCTGGAGATGGCCACGCTGAAGGTGATCCTCACCCGGATGAGCAGCAACGCCAAGGTCGTGTTCTGCTCGGACGTGTCCCAGGTCGACAACCCGTACGTGTCGCCGCAGGGCGGCATGGCTGCGCTCGTCGAGAAGCTCAAGGGCAACCGGCTGTTCGGGCACGTCGCGCTCGACAAGACCGTCCGCAGCCCGCTGGCCGACCTGGCGGCCACGTCGCTGTAACGTTGGCCGCCTGATGGGGTCGATCTTCACGAAGATCATCGACGGCGAGCTGCCCGGCCGCTTCGTCTGGCAGGACGACCGCGCCGTGGCCTTCCTCACGATCGCCCCCATCAATCCCGGGCACACCCTCGTCGTGCCCCGGGAGGAGATCGACCACTGGATCCACCTCCCGGCCGACCTCGCCGCCCACCTCATGACCGTGGCGCACGCGGTCGGGCGGGCGCAGCAGCAAGCGTTCGACCGGCGCCGGGTGGCGCTGATCATCGCCGGGATGGAGGTCCCACACGCCCACCTCCACGTCTTCCCGATCGACTCGGAGCGGGAGATGAGCTTCAGCCGGGCGGATCCCGACCCGGACCCGGCCGACCTCGACGACGCGGCGGCCCGCATCCGCGCCGCCCTCGGCGAGCTGGGCCGCGCCGAAGCGGCCGGCTGATGGATTTCCGGTTGCCGGGCGCGGACGATCCGCGGCGCGCCGAGGTGCGGGCCTGGCTGGCCGACCATCCCCACCCCACACCTCGCCAGCTCGTCGAGGCCGGCTACGTCGTCCCGCACTGGCCGCGGCCGGGGGGCCGCGACGCCGACCCGATCTCCCAGCTCGTCATCGACGAGGAGTTCCGCAAGGCGCGGGTGTTCATCCCGGCCAACCCGATCGGCGTCGGTTGGGCCGGGCCCACGCTGGTGGCCGCGGGCACGCCCGAGCAGCAGCGCCGCTACCTCCCGCCGCTGCTCGCCGCCGAGGAGATGTGGTGCCAGCTCTTCAGCGAGCCCGGCGCCGGGTCGGACCTCGCCGGCGTCGCCACCCGTGCGGTGCGTGACGGCGACGAGTTCGTGGTCAACGGGCAGAAGATCTGGACGTCCTACTCGCAGTTCGCCAAGTTCGGGATCCTGCTGGCGCGCACCAACCCGGACGCGCCGAAGCACCAGGGGATCACCTACTTCATCTGCCCCATGGACGCGCCCGGGGTCGAGGTGCGACCGATCATCGAGATGACCGGCAACGCCAGCTTCTCGGAGGTGTTCCTCACCGACGTGCGGATCCCGGCTGAGAACGTGGTCGGTGAGGTTGACGACGGATGGCGGCTGGCCCGGCTGACGCTCGCCAACGAGCGGGTGTCGCTGTCGTCGGGCGGCGCGCTGTGGGGCATGGGGCCGCGGGTGCGCGACCTCGTCGGCATCGCCCGCGACCGTCCTGGCGCGCTCGGTCCGCACCAGCGCGACGAGCTGGTCCGGCTCCACATCGAGGGGGAGATCCTGCGCCTCCTCAACCTGCGCGCGATCAGCGCGCTCGCCGCCGGCCGGGAGCCCGGCCCCGAGGCGTCGGTGAAGAAGATCGCCGCCGACGAGCACGGCCAGCGCCTGATGAACCTCGCCAAGGACACCGCCGGCCCGGCCGGCATGATCGCCGACGCCGGGCCGCTGGGCGCGCCGGCCGGCGAGTGGCACTGGGGTTTCCTCTTCTCGCGGGCGCTCACGATCGGCGGCGGCACCGGCCAGGTGCTCCGCAACATCGTCGGCGAGCGCCTGCTCGGCCTGCCGCGCGAGCCGGCAGTGGGTTGAGCCGCGGCGGCGCCGGGGAAACCCCCTGCCGGGCACTACCGTCCAAGGTGACATGAGCAGCACTGCGTCGCGCAGCGGATCGGGCCGGCGGTCTGCCGAGCTGGCCCGGCGCAGCGTCAAGGTGATGGCGCAGCGGGTGGACGCCATGTTCTCGGCGAACGGCCCGGGATTCCGAGCGCTGGCGATGTCCCAGGCCGGGTCGGTGGCCGGCGACACCCTGGTGACCCTGGCCCTGGCCGGCACGCTGTTCTTCGACGTGCCGTCCACCGAGGCGCGCGACAACGTGGCGCTGTACCTGCTCGTCACGCTCGCCCCGTTCGCCGTGCTCGGGCCCGTGCTCGGCATGCTCTTCAGCCGCTTCCCCACCGCATACCGGCTCGGCCTGGTGGTCGGGTCGGGCGCCCGGGTGGGCGTCGCGATCGCGATGCTGGTCGTCGGGCTCAACACGCTGTGGCTGTTCCCGCTGGCGTTCGCGTTGCTGGTGTTCTCGCGGTTCCAGGGGATCAGTCGCAGCAGCCTGCTGCCGCTGGTGGTCGACGACCCGGCCGACCTCGTCGCGGCCAACGCCCGGATCGCCCGCATCGGCGTCATCGTCGGGGCGGCGGCGGCCCCGGTGGGCGCCATCGCGGTGAGCGTGTTCGGCGGGTGGGCCGGCCTGATCCTCGCGACCGCCGCGTTCGCCCACTCGACGCTGTCGGCGCTGGTCCTGCCCAGCGTGGCGGAGCGCATCCGGGCCCTCGAGGAGCCGGAGCTCGACATCACCGACACCCGCCCGCACACGCTGCCCCGTACGGTGCGGATCGCCCGGCTGGCGACCGCCGGGGTGCGCTTCCTCAACGGCTTCCTCGTGCTGCTGGTGGCGTTCGCCTTCCGGGACCAGAACGCCGGCGTCCTCGACTTCGGTGCGCTGCTGGCCGCCGCCGGCGGTGGGTTCTTCATCTCGTCGCTCACGAGCCCGTGGCTGGAGCGCCGCTTGCGGGAGGAGCCGATGGTGGTGGCGGCGCTGGCGATCGAGGCGGCGGCGGCGTTCATCGCCGCCCAGGCCTTCGGGCTGGCGGCGGCGGCCGCGCTGGCCGCCGCGGCCGGCTTTGCGTGGGGCACCGCGAAGTTCGGCTACGACGGGCTCCTGCAGGCCACCGTCCACCCCGACACCCGCGGCTCGGCGTTCATCTCGTCGGAGACCCTCTACCAGCTCGCCTGGGTGTTCGGCGCCATCCTGCCGGTGGTGATGACGATCAACATCGAGCTGGGGCTCGGCTGGGCCGGGGTGGTGGCGCTGGGTGCCCAGGTGACCTACGTGTCGGCGCTGCTGTTGCCGGTGAGCCAGGCGAGGCGAAGGGCTGTCGCGCAGGCGCCACCGCGCCCCCGCGGCCCCGACGTCACCCAGTACTTCTAGGCGTTGGGGCAGCGGCTCGGGCGTCTCTCCTCTCCCACCGCTTGGGGGAGTCCGGCGCGGCGAACCCGCCGGGAGGGGGGAAGCCGCGGCACCCCCTTCGACCCGAGGCTGCGCCTCGGGCCTCTTCCCCCGGAGGGAGAAGAGAAGACGCGGCTTGCGCTAGGCGGTGCCTCCGGTTACCCGGCTGTCCTAGGCGGCTCCTCCGGTCGCCCGGCGAAGTGCTGCCACGAGCTCGTCGGGTTGGAACGGCTTCGGGATCAGGTCGTCCATGCCGGCGGCGATGTACCGCTCCTTGTCGGCCTGCGAGATGTGCCCGGTCAGCGCCAGTACCGGGGTCCGGCGCCCGCCGTTCTCGAGGCGGCGGATCTCGGCGGCGGCCGTCGGGCCGTCCATCTCCGGCATCTCGACGTCGAGCAGCACGACGTCGTAGGTGCCCGCGGCGAACGCTGCGACCGCCTCCCCGCCGTGCTCCACTGCCACGACCCGGTGGCCGCGCCGCTCCATCAGCTTGGTCGCCAGTAGCCGGTTGGTGGCGCTGTCGTCGGCGAGCAGCACCCGCAGCGAGCGGCGCCGCTCCCGCAGCCAGTGGCGGGTCACGAGGTCGTCGGCTCCGTCGAGGATCGCCCGCAGCGCAGCGGCGAGGTCGTCGGGCGTCACCACCCCGGTGAGGTACGCGTCGATGCCCAGCTCCCGACACCGGGCGGCGTCGCCGCGCTGGCCCGACGGGGTGATGAACAGCGCCTTCGACGCCACGGACGCCGGCCGACGCAGCAGGTCGGCGGCGATCGGGAGCCCGTCGGCCTGGAGGTCGAACACGAGCACCTCGAACTGCCGCCCCGCCGCGGCGGCCTTGCGGAGGTACTCGGCGGCCTCGGTGGGGTCCTCCACGACCATCCCGGCGAGGTGCTCTGCGTCGAGCACCTCCAGCAGGGTGTTGCGGTTCACCGGGTTGTCCGACACCACTAGCACCCGCAGGTCGGCGAGGTCGACGCCGTCGGAACCGCCGAAGCCCAGTGGGTCCTCGGCGACCTCGAGCCGGAGCGCGAACGAGAAGGTCGTGCCTCGTCCCACCTCGCTGGCCACCTCGAGGTTGCCCCCCATCAGCTCCACGATCTGGCGGGAGATCGTGAGACCCAGGCCGGTGCCCCCGTACCGGCGGCTCGTCGATTCGTCGGCCTGCTGGTAGGGCTCGAAGATCGACCGCAGCCGTTCCGGGGCGATGCCGATGCCGGTGTCGACCACCGCAAACGTCACCCGGACGTCGTCGGCGGCCCGGCTGAGGCGCAGCGTCACCGAGCCGCGCTCGGTGAACTTGATTGCGTTGCCCACCAGGTTCCACACCACCTGGCGGAGGCGGGCCGGGTCGCCCATCACACGCGCCGGCACGTCCGCCGGCACGTCGAGCACCAGCTGCACGCCCTTGTCGGTGGCGGTGACCTCAAGGGTCTTCAGCGCCAGGTTGAGCGCATCCGGCAGGTTGAACGCGATGCGCTCCAGCCGCAGCCCGCCGCCGGAGATCCTGGCGTGGTCGAGCGTGTCGTTGATCAGCGTCAGCAGCGAGTCGGCCGATCGGCGCACGACGTCGAGGTGTTCCCGCTGCTCCCGGGAGAGATCGGTGTCGAGCGCGAGGCGGGTCATCCCGAGGATGCCGTTCATCGGGGTTCGCAGCTCGTGGCTCACGTGAGCGAGCCAGCGGGCCCGGCTCTCGGCGAGCCGCAGCGCGGCGTCCCGTTGCGCGGCGACCTCGGCGAGGCGCGCGCGGAGTACGTCGACCTCGACTGCCGCTTGGTTCTCGCTCGTCACCGTCACACCGGTGGCTCCCCTCGACCCGTACTCCATCGGCGGGTTGGTGAGGCGGGTTGAGCGACCAGGAGGTAGCGTGCCGACCCATGCGAGCAGTACGACTGGTCACGCCCGGCAAGCCGCTGGAGTCCGCCGAGGTCGAGATCGCCGCCCCCGGCCGCGGCGAGGTGCTGGTGCACGTGCAGGCAGCCGGCATCTGCCGGTCCGACGTCCACTACCGGGGCGGCGAGCCCCAAGCAGGGCCGCTGCCGCTGACGCTGGGCCACGAGATCGCGGGCGTGGTCGACCAGGTGGGTGACATGGTCTTCCGGGTGGCGCCGGGGGAAACGGTCGCGCTCCATTACCAGCTGAGCTGCGGGGAGTGCGAGTACTGCGCCCGCGGCTCCGAGCAGTTCTGCCGGGCCGGCGCCATGCTCGGGAAGGACCGCGACGGCGGCTATGCCGAGTTCGTGACCGTGCCGGCCCGCAACGTGTTCCTCGTGCCGGACGCCGTGCCGGTCGCGCACGCCGCGGTGATGATGTGCTCCTCGGCGACGTCGCTCCACGCACTGCTGAAGGCCCGGCTCGCGCCCGGTGAGACCGTCGCGGTGTTCGGCGTGGGTGGGCTCGGCCAGTCGGCTGTGCAGTTGGCCGGCGCGATGGGCGCCGGGCAGGTGTTCGCCGTCGACATCAACCCGGCCAAGCTCGAGCTCGCGGGGCACTTCGGGGCGATCCCGGTGGACGCCCGCTCCGCCGAGCCGGTCGGCGTGATCCGCGCCGCGGGCGGCGCCGACGTCGCGCTCGAGCTGATCGGCCTCCCGGAGACGCTCCGCCAGGCACTGGAGTCGCTGGCCGTGTTCGGGAGGGCGGTGGCGGTGGGGCTCAACCAGGGGCCGGTGCCGGTATACCCGTACCGCGAGCTGATCACCCGGGAAGCGTCGCTGCTCGGCGCCGCCGACCACCTGGCGTCGGAGATCCCGCTGCTGCTGAACCTGGCCGCCAGCGGGAAGCTCGACCTCGACCGAGTCGTCACCCACCACGTCCCGCTCGACGCGATCGAGATCAACCAGGCGATGGACCACCTGGAGGCCTACGGCGACTCGGTGCGCACGGTGATCGTGCCGTAGAGTGGGCGCCCGCCGCCCACCCGGAGACGCCGCCATGGACTTCGCCTTCAGTGCCCGCTGTGAGGACCTGCGCAAGCAGCTCCTCGACTTCATGAAGACCCACGTCTACCCGGCCGAGGAGACCTACGAGGAGCAGATGGCGGCGGCCGGCGACTACAACCACCACCCGCAGATCGTCGAGGACCTCAAGGCCGAGGCCCGCCGCCGCGGGCTGTGGAACCTGTTCCTGCCGAACGACGAGTGGGGCGCCGGCCTCACCAACCTCGACTACGCCCCGCTCGCCGAGATCATGGGCCGCAGCCCGGTGCTCGCCCCGGAGGCCACCAACTGCGCGGCGCCCGACACCGGCAACATGGAGGTCCTCAGCGAGTTCGGGACGCCCGAGCAGCAGCAGCAGTGGCTGGTCCCGCTGCTCGAGGGGGAGATCCGGTCGTGCTTCTCGATGACCGAGCCCGATGTGGCCTCGAGCGATGCCCGCAACATCTCGCTGCGCATCGAGCGAGACGGCGACGACTACGTGCTGAACGGCCGCAAGTGGTGGTCGAGCGGCGCGATGTCACCCCGCTGCAAGATCTCGATCGTCATGGGGGTCACCAACCCCGACGCCGACCCGTACCACCGCCAGTCGATGGTGCTGGTGCCGCTCGACACGCCGGGCGTCACTAGGGTGCGCGACCTGTCGGTGTTCGGCTACCACGACCGCGGTGGGCACGCCGAGCTGCTGTTCGAGGACGTGCGGGTGCCGGCCGCCAACCTGGTTGGCGAGGAAGGCGGCGGGTTCGCCATCGCCCAGGCCCGGCTCGGCCCGGGCCGCATCCACCACTGCATGCGGCTGCTCGGCATGGCGGAGCGGGCGTTCGAGCTGATGTGCCGGCGCGGGATGGCTCGGGAGGCCTTCGGGAAGAAGGTGGCGGAGCAGGGCGTGGTGCAGGAGTGGATCGCCGATTCCCGCATCCGCATCGAGCAGACCCGCCTGCTCGTGTTGAAGACCGCCTGGCTGATGGACACGGTCGGCAACAAGGAGGCCCGCGTCGAGATCTCGGCGATCAAGGTCGCCGCGCCGGAGACCGCGCTCTTCGTCATCGACCGTGCCATCCAGGCGCACGGCGGCGCCGGCGTCAGCCAGGACACCCCGCTGGCTGCGTTGTGGTCGCACGCCCGCACCCTCCAGATCGCCGACGGCCCCGACGAGGTCCACAAGCGCAGCGTGGCGCGCCGGGAGCTGCGGAGGATCGCGACGGGCTAGCTAGCTCTCGTCCCAGCCCGCCCGCGGGTCATCGAGCCGATCGAGCACGTCGCCGGTGAGCACGTTGTACGCCCAGTGATATTCCAGCTCCTGGGCCATCGACTGCGCCAGGCCGTTGAGGTCCGGAAACAGCGTTGCGCTGGTCACGTTCATGCTGAATAGGTTCTGCATCGCGTCGTGTCGCAGTTCCCGTGGCAGCACGAGCTTCACGAGCCCGCGCGCCCACGGGTCGTGCCCGCCGAGGATCTCGTCGACCGGCACGTCCAGGCGGCTCGGCATGGCGAACGTTGCGTTCTGGGCGATCAACCGCTGGTTCATCACGTGCGGTTCCCCGAGGTAGACGAACGGGGCGCTCCCACACACGAAGTAGCGGCGGAAGTTCTCCTGTGTGCGCGTGCGCCACTCGTCGCCCGGGACCCCTGGATACCACTTGGGCAAGACATCGTGGACCGTTGGATATGAAGAGCCGCTGCGGTCGTCGCCGAGCGTCAGGCCGGGTATCGGGCCCCGGGTCGATTCGTAGTGGATGCACCACACGGCCGCGTCCCCTGCAGCACGCTCGAGCGCGAAGAAGGCAGCCGTGTAGGGCGACCACGTCAGGTCCAAGAGCCGCGTCGGGGCACCGTGATGCTGCATGATCGCAAGCCACTGCAGTTCGTCTCGATCCTCGGGTACGTGCTCGAGAAACAGATGGGCCTTGCGCTTGAAGACTCGCAAGATACGCAGCTCCTGCCATGGCCACAGGCGACGGGCGATGCCCAGCCTGCGGAGGGTCCGGGAGAGGCTGCTCCACAGCGGCCACCGTGCGTCGGCCTGCCCCCGGAACACCCAGTTGGCGAGCCGCTCGTCCACCCACTCGCGGTACTCGGACCACGACCCCATCACCTCTACGCGATACGGCTCCTTGCCGGGCGGCCACGCCGGTTGCCATTCGGTCGGGGCCCAGTGGTCCCTCGCCGCAGCCTCCTGTTCTGCCGTCGCGTGCTGCGGGTCGGCATCCGGCCAGTGCTCGGCCAGCCAAGCCCGCAGGCGCTCGGGGGTGACGCTCAGCTCGCAGGCAAGCTCCTCGGACGACCTCATGGTGGCAACTTACCCGGTCGCCGTCCTCCGCCCCGGCCGGGCCAGCTACCCGAGCTGCGCCTCGATCGCAGCCGCGTCGGCGTGCGGGAGGCGGGCCCGCACCCGGGTGCCGCCGGCCTCGTGGTCGGTCGCCAGCACCTCGCCGCGGCGGTGCATCGCCGCCACCAGGTCGCCCCGCTCGTAGGGGACGACGAACTCGACCTCGGTGGTGCGGCTCGCCAGCCGCTTGCCGACCGCGGCGAGCATGTCGTCGACGCCCTCGCCGGTCGCC
>JBFKDA010000085.1:0-10620 GCA_041619955.1 Acidimicrobiia bacterium
CTACGCGTCGCCGGATGCGGCGGTCGGCGCCGGTGACCTGACGATCTCGATCGGCGGCGTGAACCACGTGGTCGCCACCGACGGCGGCACGACGCTCGCCGAGCTCGCGCAACGGATCGGCGACCTCGACGCCGGCGTCCACGCTGCCGTCGTCGCCCTCGACGCCACCAACCACACCCTGCTCATCACCGCCGACGACTCGGGCGCGGCGAGCAGCTTCACCGCGTCGGGCACCCAGGCGGGCCTCGGCAGCTTCGGCGTCGTGCAGCAGGGCACCGACGCCGCCCTGACCGTCGGCAGCGGGCCCGGCGCGCTCACGATCAGCCGGAGCAGCAACACCGTCACCGACCTCGTCGCGGGCGCCACCATCGAGCTGCGCGAGACCTCGACCTCCCCCGTCACCGTCTCGGTGGCTCGCGATCCGGACGCCGCGGTCGCCGCCGTGCAGGGCTTCGTCGACGAGCTGAACGCAGCGCTCGGAACGATCGGCGACCTGACCCGCTACGACCCGGAAGCGCAGGTCGGCGGGCCGCTCACCGGCGACGCCACCGCCCGCACCCTGGCGCTCGACCTCCGCCACGCCCTGTCGGGGACGGTGCTCGGCGGGGCGTACCCCTACGCCGGCAGCGTCGGCATCAGCATCGACCGCACGGGCACGTTCACGTTCGACGAGGCGAAGCTGCGCGACGCGCTGGCCGACGACTGGGACGCCGTCGCCGACCTGTTCACCAGCGGCGCATCGGCCGCCGACCCGCGGCTGGACTACGTGGGCTCCACGGCGGCCACCGTGCCCGGCTCGTACGAGGTGGTGATCACCCAGGCCGCCACCTCGCCGTCGGTGGAGGGCTCCAAGTACAAGAAGCCGTCGTCCGAGACCACCTTCCAGATCCTCGTCGACGGCCTCACGGTCGACGTCACGGTCGCGAAGAACGCCACGATCGACGAGTCGGTCGACGCGATCAACGCCGCCCTCACCGGGGCCGGTGCCGGGTCGCTGGTGGCGAGCCGGACGACGCTGCCGTCCGGCGACGACGCGATCCGCCTGGACGACTCCCGGTACGGCTCGGCGGCGACGTTCCAGGTGATCGGCGACCCCTTCGGCCTCACCGGCATGCATGCGGGCAGCGACGTCGCCGGCACCATCGGCGGTGAAGCCGCCACCGGCACCGGCCGCACCCTCACCGCGGATGCCGGCGACCCGTCCGGCCTGGCAGTCCGGGTGTCGGCCACGCAGGCCGAGGTCGACGGCGCCGGCGGATCGCTGAGCCTCGGGGACGTCACCGTGGCCGACGGCCTCATCGGTGCGCTCGACCGGGTCCTCGATCTCGCCGAGGGAGCCGGCGGCCGCATCGCTCGCGCCCGGGCGACCTGGCAGAGCCAGGTCGACCTCATCGACGACCGGATCCAGGTGTACGAGGACCGGCTCGACCGGCGCGAGGCGCAGCTGCTGCGGCAGTTCGCCTCGCTGGAAACGACCATGGCCGCGCTGATGTCGCAGTCCAACTGGCTGTCGGCGCAGCTGCCCGGCCTCAACCAGGGAGGTGCAGGATGACGGCCCGCGATGCCGCCGGGCTCTACCGGGAGGCGGCGGTGACCACCGCCGGGCCTGCCCAACTCGTCGCGCTGCTCTACGACGGCGCGCTCGCGGCGATCGGGTGCGCCCGGCGCCATCTCGACGGCGACCGTCCCGACCCCGAGGCCGCCCACCGAGAGCTGACCCGGGCCCAGGACATCCTCGTGGAGCTGCAGATGTCGCTCGACCACGGCGCGGGCGGCGACATCTCGTCGTCGCTCGACGCCCTCTACGACTTCTGCCTCGACCGGCTCGTGGCCGCCAACCTGGCCAAGGACACCCGGCCGCTGCAGCCGGTGACCACTGTGCTGCTGGAACTGCGCGATGCGTGGAACGGTGCGGTGGTGGCCGCCACGCTCACCGGGGAGCCGGCGGCGTGACCGCGGCACCCGACAGTTGGGAACGCGCCGCAGCCGACCTCACCGCGGTAGTCGCTGCGATCGGCGCCAGCCTCGACCGCCGGGATTGGGGCGCGCTCGGCTCGGCCGGCTGGGTGCCGCCGGAGGCATCCGGTCCCCTGCCGGCCGACGCCCGCGATCGGCTCCTCGAAGCCGCGACGGCGATCGTGGAGCTGCGGGAGCAGGTGGCGGCCGAGCTGGCGAGGGTCGAATCCGATTTGGCGGCGATCGCCGACCGCCGGCGGGCCGGTCGCGCCTACCTGGAGGCGTCGCCGACGCAGTGAACGTCCCCTCCCCCGCCTCGCCGTGATCCGGCTCCCTTAACCGGTTCCCCCTCCCGCCGACCGGGAGCGGGCGCCTGGCCGAAGGGAGGACGCGGTGCTACCGATCGGCGACACGACGATGGAGGTCATCGAGTACGCGCTCGACGGCCTCGCGCTGCGGTCGGAGGTGACCGCCGCCAACTTCGCGAACGCAGAGGTACCCGGCTTCCGGGCGAGCCGGGTCTCGTTCGAGGCCGAGCTCGAGCGTGCGCTCGGCTCCGGCGACGTCGGCGCCGCCGCCGCACCGGGCCGTCGCCTCGCGGCCACCGCGCCCGACCAGCACGGCAACACCGTGGACGTCGAGCAGGAGCTGGTGGAGATGATCAAGACCAACCTCGTGCAGCAGGCCATGGTCGACGCCTTCAACTTCAAGGCCGGGCTCCTGCGCACCGCGATCGGGAGCCGCTGACGGTGGGGATCTTCCACTCGATCGACGTCGCGGCGACCGGCGCCGGGCTCAGCCGGCTGTGGCTCGACGCGCTGGCCGACAACCTCGCCAACCTCAACACGATCCGCCCGGCCGGCGAGGAGCCGTTCCGGGCTGCGCTCGTGCACGCCGTCGCCGTGCCGGGCCGCGGCCGGCTCGACCCGGGGTCCGGCGTGCTCGCGGCCGGGCTGGTCGCCACCGAGGGCGACCCGATTCAGGTGCTCGACCCCGACCATCCGTTCGCCGACGACGAGGGCAGGGTCACCCGGCCCGTCGTCGACATGGCCGGCCAGATGTCCGACCTGATCCTCGCCTCGCGCACCTACCAGATCAACCTCGAGGTCATCCGGAGCAGCCGGGAGGCCTACGAGGCGGCGTTGCGGATCGGTCGCACGTGAGCATCGCGCCCATCCCCGCCGTCGCGCCCGCAGTGGCGCCGCCCGCCACCCGCCCGGCCGCCGGTGCCCCGGGCGCACCCGGTTTCGCCGAAGCGGTGTCCGGCGCGCTCGACGCGGTGTCCGCCGCCGAGGCGCAGGCCGACGCCGCCGTGCAGGACGTCGCCGCGGGCGGCGAGACCGGCGTCCACGACCTGATGGTCGCCATGACCAAGGCGTCGCTGTCGGTGGAGCTGCTCGCCCAGGCACGCAACCGCGCGGTCGAGGCGTACCAGGAGATCATGAGGATGCAGGTCTGAGGGTGGCCAGCGCATGAAGAGCAAGCTCACCGACGTCGTGCGGGCGCTGCCGCTGGCCCACCAGGTGTCGCTCGGGGTGGCGGCGGTGGTGCTCGCGATGGCGGCGTGGTTCTTCGTGAGCTGGATCAGCACACCCTCCTACGCCCTGCTCTATGGCGATCTCGACGAGACCGGCCTCGCCGAGGTCGTGCAGGAGCTGGACCGCCAGGGGGTGCCGTACCGGATCGAGGGCGGCGGCGCCCGCGTGATGGTGCCGCAGGCCGACGTCCACGAGGTGCGGGCTGCGCTCGCCACCTCCGGCGTGCAGGGCGGCGCCGCCCCCCGGGGCTACGAGCTGCTGGACGAGGAGGGGCTGAGCGTCTCGGACTTCCGCCAGCGCGTCGACTACCAGCGGGCGCTGGAGGGCGAGCTGGCCCGGACGCTGCAGGCGATGGAGGAGATCTCGGCGGCCACCGTGCACCTGGTCATCCCCGAGCCGGCACTGTTCACGGAGGACGAGCAGCCGGTCACCGCGTCGGTATTGCTGACCACTGCGCAGCCGCTCGACGTGCTGGCGGTGGAGAGCGTCATCTACCTGGTGGCGTCGTCGGTGGAGGGGCTGACGCCGGAGGGCGTGACCGTGGCAGACGTGAGCGGCCAGATCCTGCACGCGGCCGGAGAGGCGGCCGCCGCGTCCGGGATCGGCAACCGCAACCTGCGCCTGACCCGGGAGTACGAGGCCGCGCTGGCCGGCGACGTTCGCACGCTGCTGCAGGCGGCCGTGGGGTCGAGCCCGGCGTCGGTGGTGGTGCGCGCCCGCCTCGACTTCGACGAGGTCTCCACCGAGCAGGAGCGCTTCCAGCCCGAGGAGGCGATCACGCTGAAGGAGCAGGTCGTCGACGAGACCTTCGCCGGCACCGGTGCGCCACCCGGCGGGACCCTCGGCGTCGACGGCGGGCCGGAGCCCGAGGTGGGCGACGACTACACGTACTCCCGGTCGGAGGCGACCCGCGAGTTCGGCATCCCCCGCGAGGTGGTGCGCACGGTGACCGCCCCGGGGACGATCGAAGGCCTGTCGGTGGCGGTCGTGCTCGACGACGGCACGCTCACCGGCGCGCCGACCCTGCCGGCCAACGAGGTCGAGTCCCTCCTCACCGCCGCCCTCGGCCTCGATCCAGACCGCGGCGACACCGTGGCCGTCAGCTCGATCGCGTTCCCGGCGCCCGGCGAGGCCGCCGCCGAGCCGGTCGCGGCACCCGAGGCGGCGTCGCCGTTGGACCACGCCCCGCGAGCCGCCGGACTCGCCGTACTGGTGATCGTGACGCTGGCGCTGCTGTGGATGAGCAGGTCGGGCCGCCGCCGGGAACGCCGGCGGCGCAAGAAGGAGATCGAAGCCGCCGCGACCCCCCAGCCGATCGCCCTCCCGCTGCCCGACGCGGCGGAGCCGTTGGCCGCCGGCGGCGCGGAGGCCGAACCGGTGCTGGCGGGCACCGACCTCAGGCCCGAGGTGGTTGACCTCGTCCAGCGCCAGCCCGAGGAGATCGCCGTGCTGCTGCGGAGCTGGCTCGGCGACCGGCGATGACGGCCACCGACCTGCGGCCCGAGCAGAAGGCCGCCGCGCTGGTCGTGGCGGTGGGGCCGAAGGAAGCCTCCCAGCTCCTCCAGTACCTCACCGAGGACGAGGTCGAGTCGCTCGCCACCGAGGTCGCCCGGCTCGGCCGCCTCAGCGCCGACGTGCTCGACACGGTGCTCGCCGAGGCGTACGAGGAAGCCGTCAACCGCCGGCTCGCCGCCGGCGGCGTCGAGTACGCCCGGGAATTGCTCACCGAGTGGAAGGGCAGCCGCGGAGCCGAGATGATCGACCGGCTGATGGCGGGCCTCAACGTCACCCCGTTCGACTTCGTCCGCCAGATCGAGCCCGAGCAGCTCGTCCACATTCTCAAGGACGAGCATCCCCAGACCGTGGCACTGATCCTCGCCCACCAGCCGGCCGGCTACGCGGCCGAGGTGCTGCGCAGCTTCGAGCCGGAGATGCAGAACGAGGCGGCGCTGCGGATCGCCACCATGGGCCGCACCTCGCCGGAGGTGGTGACCCTGGTGGAGCAGGCGCTCCAGGAGCACCTGGGCACGGTGTCGTCGGCGGACGTGACCGTCCGCGGCGGCGTCGAGGACCTGGCCGAGGTCCTCAACAACTCCGACCGCGGGACCGAGCAGGCGATCCTCGAGCGGGTCGCGCGCTTCGACCGCGACATCGCCGACCGGGTTCGCGCGCTGATGTTCGTGTTCGAGGACATCGCCAGCCTGGACAACCGCTCGATCCAGCGGGTGCTGCAGGGCATCGACGCCAAGACGCTGGCACTCGCCATGAAGGGCATCCGGCCCGACGTGCAGGCGGCGATCCTCGACAACGTCTCCACCCGCGCTCGCGACGCGCTGGGCGAGGAGATCGAGCTGCTGGGTGCCGTGCGCCGGCGCGACGTCGAAGCCGCCCAGAGCGAGGTGGTGGCGAAGGTCCGCCGGCTCGACGAGGCCGGCGAGATCGTCATCAGCCGCGGCGGGGAAGGGGACCTCGTCGAATGACCAAGGTGCTCCGCCAGCCGGCGCTCGACGGGGAGGCCCGCCCGCTGGCGGCGACGGCCGCCACCGACCCTGCACTGCAGGCCGCGCTCGACGAGGCCGCCGCGGCTGCGTACACGCGCGGCCTCGCCGACGGCGCCGCTCGGGAGCGCGCCGCCGGCGAGCACCTCGCCGCAGCCGTCGGCGCCGCGCTCGCCGAAGCCCGGTCTACGGCCAGGGCCGAGCTGCGGGAGGACGCCGGCAGCCTGCTGCGCGCCGCGCTCCCGATCGCCGAAGTGGTGCTCGGCCACGCCGCCCACGACGACGGCGACGCCCTCACCGGGCGGGTCGCCACCGCGCTGGCCCGGGCCGACGATGCGCCGATCACGATCGCGGTCCACCCGGTCGACGCCGGGCGGCTGGCCGACCTTGCCGCCGCCGACCCGTCGCTCACCGTGGTCGCCGACAACGCGCTCCGGCCGGGGGAGGCCCGGCTGCGCGGGCGCTGGGTGGACGCCGACCTCACCCAGGCCGCCACCCTGGCCGCGCTGGCGGAAGTGCTGGCGCCGTGACGCCGCCGACGCTGCCGCCCGGCTTCGACCCGGTGCAGGTGCGCGGTCGGGTGGCCCGCCTCGCCGGGCCCGAGGTGGAGGTGCGCGGCATCCGGCTCCAGGTCGGCGACGCGCTCCGGATCCACGCGGCGTCGGGCGGGAGGCTCGCCGAGGTCGTCGGCCTCGCCCCCGGCGCCGGCATCGCGCTGCTGCTCGACGACGGGACCGGCATCGCCCAGGGCGACCTCGTCAGCCGGCTCCCGGCCGGGCCGGCGGTGAGGATCGGCCCGGAGCTGGCAGGGCGGGTCATCGACGGGCTCGGACGCCCCCTCGACGCGCGGCCCCCGGCCGGCGGCGAGCCCGTGACCCTCGAAGGCGCACCGCCGCCCGCACTGGCGCGGAGCCGCATCTCGGAGCCGCTGCCGGTGGGCGTGCGGGCAGTCGACGCCCTCTGCACGGTCGGCCGCGGCCAGCGCATGGGCATCTTCGCCGGTAGCGGCGTCGGCAAGTCGACGCTCCTCGGCATGATGGCCCGCGGGACGGCTGCGGACGTCAACGTGCTGGCACTGGTGGGCGAACGCGGGCGCGAGGTACGCGAGTTCCTCGAGGACGTGCTCGGGGAGGCGGGGCGGGCGCGCACTGTCACGGTCGTCGCCACCTCCGACCAACCGGCCCTGCTACGGGTGCGGGCGGCGAAGCTGGCCACCCGGATCGCCGAGTGGTTCGCCGACGACGGCGCCGATGTGCTGCTGATGATGGACTCGCTCACCCGCCTCGCGATGGCGCAGCGGGAGATCGGCCTGGCCGCAGGCGAGCCGCCGACGGTGCGCGGGTACACGCCATCGGTCTTCGCCATGCTGCCGGGGCTACTGGAGCGGGCGGGCCCGCGAGCGGCCGGCACCGTCACCGGCTTCTACACCGTCCTCGTCGAAGGCGACGACCTCCACGACCCGATCGCCGACACGGCCCGGTCGATCCTCGACGGCCACATCGTGCTGGACCGGCGGCTGGCCGTTGCGGGCCACTACCCGGCGATCGAGCCGCTGGAGTCGCTGAGCCGGGTGGCCCCCCGGGTCGTGTCGGCCGAGCGCCTGGCGCTCGCCCGCGACGCCAGAGCTGCGCTGGCGGCGGTCGCCGAGGTCCGGGAGCTGGTGGAGGTCGGCGCCTACGCGGCCGGGTCGAGCCCGGCTGCCGACCGCGGCTTGGCCCTCGCCCCGGCGTTGTCCACGTTCCTGGCGCAGGGCGGCGAGGACGCCAGCGGCTTCGACGCGACCTGGGAACGGCTCGCCACGATCGTCGGCGACGGGCCGGCGCCATGAAGAGGAAGCCCGCCCTGCGGGGGCTGCTGCGCCTCCGGCGGGTGCGTGAGCGCCAGGCCGCGGCCGAGCTGGCGGGGGCCCGCGCCGCGGAGACGGCCGCCCGTGCCCACCTCGAAGCGCTGCGACTCGCCGCCGGCACCGAGCTGCCGCTCGCCGACTTGTTGCGGCCGGCCCAGCTGCGGGCGCTGCAGCTCCAGGGCATCGCTTCGCAGGAGCAGCTCCGCCAGGCGGCCGCCCGCTACGAGGAGGCGCGCCGCCGCACCGTCGAAGCCGCCGGCGGCTGGCACAACCGCAAGTTGGGTGCGGACGCGGCAGAGCGGCTGGTCGCCGAGGCGCACCGGCGCAGCGCCGCCCGGGCGACCCGCGCCGCGGAGCGATCGCTCGACGACCTGCTCGGGATGCTCCGCTACCGGCGGCGGGGAGCATCGTGACCGCGTTCCCGTCGCCGATCGCCGGCCGCGTGGCGGCGATCCAGGCGCGGGTCGCCGCGTTCACGCCGCCGCCGGGGTTCGCCGGCGCGCTGGCCGAGGCGGAGGCGCAGCGCTCCGAGCCCGAGCCGAAGCCGCCGGTGAAGACGGAAGCCGCCCCTCCGGGATCGGTCGTCGTCGGCATCCTCGGGGACCCCGTGCAGGTCGCCCCCGGGGTGAGCTTCCCGTCCGCCGTGCGGCGTGCCGGCGGCAAGTACCCGCTGCCGCCGGTACCCGCCGTCCTCTCCGACTGGGCGGCGGGACTGCCCGAGCGCGGGCAGCGCTGGGTCGGCCTCATCGAGCAGGCCGCCGGCGGCGCCGGCGTCGACCCGCGCCTGCTGGCGGCGGTGACGTGGGCCGAGTCGGCGTTCCGGCCCGACGCGGTGTCCCATGCCGGCGCGATCGGCCTCGCCCAGCTCATGCCCGGCACCGCCGCCGGGCTGGGCGTCGACCCTTGGGATCCTGCCCAGAACCTCGCCGGCGGTGCCCGCTACCTGGCGACCCAGCTCGCCCGGTTCGGCCGGGTCGACCTGACCCTCGCCGCCTACAACGCCGGTCCCGGCCGGGTGCAGCGCGCCGGCGGCATCCCGAACATCACCGAGACGCAGAACTACGTCGTGCGGGTCCTCGACTACTACGCGCGCTTGGGGGGCACGCCGTGATCCCGGACCTCTTCCACGGCCCGGTGACCCCGGTGGTCCCCATCGCGGAGGCCGGCGTCGATGGCGACGGCAGCGCATTCGCCGCGCTGTTGGAGGCAGCCGCCGGGCCAGCAGCGGCGGCCGCCCCGCAGGAGGCCGTGCCATCGGGGCCGGCGCCGGAGCGCGACCAGCTCGCCGGCGACCGCGTCGACTCGGTGCCTGTGGCGTTCGCCGCGGCCATCCCCGGCGGGTTGGCGCCGCGCTCCGCCGCCGTTCCCGTCGCGCCGTCGCCCGGTCCGGGCCAGCCGCCTCCGATCCCGCGCGAGCCGCCAACGACCCCGGGCGGCGCCGGCGTGCAGGCACCGGCGGCCGCGACCTCCGCCGCATCGCCCGAGCCGCGCCATACCGCCGTGCCGGAACTTGCCGTCCTGCCGGCACCCGCCACCCCCCAGCCGGTGGCTCCGCCGGGGCGGCGACCCGGCCCACGGCTTTCGCCCGTCGCCCCCACGGAGTCGCCGACCGCACGGGTGTCCGCCGCCGCGCCGTGGCGACCCGGCGCGCAGCCCCCCGCCCGGCAGGCTCCGGTCGCCGCCGCACCCACCGCGCCGGCGCCGGTCGCCCCCGTCCCACCGGCCCAGCCGGCGCCGGCACCAGCCCCGGCCGCCGGCCTGCCGAGCGCGCGGCCGGAACCCGACCCGCTCCGCGCCGAGGCCCCGGGTGCCGGGCCCGCTCCGGCCGGCACGCGTGCGGTGGCGCCGGAGCCCGCCGCCGCTCCCCCGCCTGCCGCCCCCCCGCCGGCGGCCGGGCTCACCGAGCGGGTCGTGCGGGTCGTCGAGGAGCAAGCGCGGCTCGCGCCGCCGCGAACCGTCGTCGTCGAGCTGGGCGGCGACGCTCGGCTCACCGTGGCGCTGCGGGGCACCGAGATCCACCTGGCCTGGGACCACCCCGCAACGGCCGACCTCACCGTCCTGCAACGGGAGGTGTCGGCCGCCCTGACCGCGCGCGGCTTCGACCTGGGGCGCGGCCATCCGGATCGCCCGCCCGCCCGGGCACCAGCCCACCGCCCGGCCGCCCGCCGCCGCTTCGAGCCCCGCCGTGAACACGACGGCCTGATGCTGTGAGAAAGGACCCGAGATGATCGAAGGCACCGCGCCCACCCCCGATGCGCCGACCGCGTCCACCCAGAGCGGGTCGCTCACCGGCATCGGCGGCCTCGGCAGCGACGCGTTCCTGCGGTTGCTCGTCGCCCAGCTCCGCTACCAGAACCCGATGGACCCGGCCGACGGCACCCAGATGCTGCAGCAGACCGCCCAGTTCACGACCGTCGAGACGCTCCAGTCGCTGGCCGAGACCCAGGAGCGCCTGGCCGGATTCCAACAGGTGACGCTGGCGCTGAGCGTGGTCGGCAAGGAGGTGTTCGCCGTCGACGGGGCCGGGCAGCCGGTCGCCGGCACGGTGGACGGGCTCCGCTTCACCGCCGACGGACCGCTGCTGCAGATCTCGGGCACCGAGGTGCCGCTCGCCAACGTGCTCAGCGTCGCGACCCCGCCGGTGCTCCCCGAGCTCCCCGCCCCCGAACCGGCCGGGGCTGCCGCACCCGACCCGGCCGAAGCCGCGCCGCCACCGGACCCGACCGAGCCCGCGACGGCGCCGGCGGCGACCAGCGCCGAGCAGCCGGCGGCCACCAGCGCC
>JBFKDA010000086.1:0-10530 GCA_041619955.1 Acidimicrobiia bacterium
CGTCGTGGCCCATCTCCTCCTCGTGCTCGCTGCTCTCTTCGTCGTGGCCCATCTCTTCGTCGTGGCCCATCTCCTCGTCGTCGACCATGGTCGTCGCCGTGGCCAGCGTCGTGGGCGGGGCTGGGAGCGTCGTGGGCGGGGGGTCGGCCGTCGTCGCCACGGTGGCCGAAGGCTCGGCAAGGAGGTCGCCGTCGACCGTCCCCGGCGTCGAGGCGTCGCCACAGGCAAGCGCGACCAGCGCAACGAGGGCGAAGGCGAGCAACGGCCAGCGCAGATGAGTAAACATGCTGGAGACGGTACGGGCCCGACCGGAGCGCGACGGGGGCCATCCGGCCCTTTCGAAAGGACCATCCGCCGGTCAATCGGATGGTCCGTCACCAGGCTCCGGCCTCTGCCTCCTCTGCCGCCCCCGCCGTGGAGGTCGGCTCGCTCGCCGATGCGGGCGCGGACAGGCGGAAGCGCAGCCTCGATCCCACGAGGTCGTCCTGAGAGAAGATCTCGCGTTCGAGGCTCCGGGTCCCCTCGGTGGGCTCGAGGCCGACGTCCCGCAGCGCCCGGCGGAAATCCTCGATCGCCCGGAGCGCTTCGACGCGCCGGCCACAGAGCGACAGCGCGGTCGCCAGCAGCTCCCACATCCGCTCCCGGCAGGGGTACTCCGCCACCAGCGCCTCGAGCGAGCCGACGACGAGCTCCTCGTTGCCCAGCGCCACCTCGGACTCGAGCATCAGCTCGACCAGGAAGATCCGCGTCTCGTCGAGCCGGATCGCATCGAGGCGGAACGGGTCCTCGTCGGCGAAGGCGCCGAACGGCACGCCCCTCCACAGCGACAACGCATCCCTACAGGCGGAGCGGCACGCCGCCGGATCCATCCGCATCGACGCCGCGGTGGCCGCGAGACCATCGAACACGACCGCGTCGAGCTCGGATCTGGCCACCCGCAACTCGTACCCGTGGTCGCTGGACACGATCGTGTCGCCACCCAGCGAGCGCCGCAGGCGAGCGACGTAAGTCTGGAGCGTGTTGGCTCTCGACGGCGGAGGCCGATCACCCCAGAGGAGGTGGCTCAGCTGGTCCACCGACACGGCGTGGTTGGCCGAGAGGGCCAGGGCTGCGAGGAGCTTCCGTTCCATCCGGCTGCCCAGCCGCTCCACCGCACCGTCGACCACGACGTCGACGGGCCCCAGCACCCTGATCAGCACCGACCTTGCCGTTCGTTCGTTCATCGTTGGCCCCGCGAAGCCATCGTGTCAACCGGCTGCTACCCGTGCCAGAGGAGGTCGGCCCTCTGCAACGGCTCTGCAACGGGACTCCCAGGCCCAGGTTGCACGATGGCAGGGCCACAGGAAGGGGGAAGCATGCCAAAGCTTCTCGATCGTCCGGGGACGCACGTCGACACTCGTGAGTCCACCGACACCAAGGCCCCGGCCGAGCGCCGGCCGCAGCCACCCATCCTACGCGAACCGAAGCGGTTCATCCGGTGGATGGGCCTGCTCACGGCGTTCGTCGTCGTGGTGGCGATCGCGGCAGTGACCTGGGTGAGCCTCTCCTCGGATGACGCCTTGCCCAGCGGCGAGCCGTGGACGGCACAAGCCCGGGGTGTCTCCGAGTTCACCGTCGAGCCAGGCGCGCCGTGGAGCCCGGCGACTCGCGGCCTCACCGTCTTCACGGGACAGGCCCCATGGACCGCAGTGGATCGGGGGCTGCCTATCGCCACGCTGCTCGACGTGCCGTGGACGCCGGCGGCGCGGGGCATGCCCTGAGCCGGATCAGGCGAGCTGGAGGAACATCTTCTCCAGCTTCTCCGCGGAGTAGCCGGCGTCGGCGGCGATGTCCGGATCGGAGGCGCACTGGGCCAGCGTCGCGGCGAAGTACTGGTACCCGGCCTGCTCGAGCGCCCGGGTGGCGGCTGCGAACTGGGTGACGACGTCGCTGCACTCCCGAGCCTCGTCGAGCATGCCCTCGATGCCGCGCAGCTGGCCCTCGATCCGTCGGAGCCGTGCCTTGATCTGGTCGACCTTCGCCGCCGGGATCGGGACGCTCATACCGCCCGCTCCACGGCGGCGATCACCCGCTCCAGGCGCGCCGTTGCCTCCTTGGCAACATGGTCGAGGTCGGGGTTGCCGGTCTGCTCGACCATCGTGGCCGGGTTGAGGGCAGCGACCACCGTCCCCTCGCCGTCGGTGTAGACCACCACGTTGCACGGGAGCAGCAGCCCGATGTCACGCTCCGCCTCCAGGGCCTGGGCGGCAAGCGCCGGGTTGCAGGCCCCGAGGATGCGGTAGGGGGTGACGTCGAGGCCGAGCTTGGTCTGCAGCGTCGCCGCCACGTCGATCTCGGAGAGGATGCCGAAGCCCTCCTTGGCCAGCTCCTCGCGGACGATGCGCTCCGCTCCCTCCATGCCGTGGCGGGTGCGGGTCGTCAGGCCGTAGTCGGTCATTGCGGCGTCTCCTCGTGCAGATGTAGATACCCTAGGGGGTATAGTATCATCCCTCGCAGATTCAGGAGCGTGCGCCAGATGCCATTCCGCCGAAACTCGGTCGACGTTCGCGAAGCGTCTCGACGCGCCGCCGACGGCGCGATCCTCGTCGACGTCCGCCGCAAGGACGAGGTGAGGAGCGGGATGGCCACTGGGGCCATCCACATACCGCAGGAGCGGCTGGCCGCGGCGGCGGGCCGGCTCGATGGGTCGCAGGTGCTGGTCATCTGCCGCTCGGGCAGCCGGTCGGCTGGGGCGGCGGCGCTGCTCCGTCGCAACGGCATCGACGCGCGCAACGTGCGTGGCGGCATGCTCGCCTGGCGGCGGCGGCAGCTCCCCACGACATCCCCCCAGACCCCGAGGAGGGCCCGATGACCCGACCTGGCCGCCTGCTCGCATCCGCGCTGCTGAGCGTGACCCTCGTCGTCGGTGCGTGCGGTGGCTCGTCGACCGCCCAGGTCGACACCGTCGGCCCGGCGGCGGCGGCCGAGGTGATCGCCGAGCCGGGGACGATCCTCCTCGACATCCGCACCCCCCAGGAGTTGGCCGACGGACAGATCGCCGGGGCAGTAAACATCGACTTCTACGAAGCGGACTTCCGCGACCGCATCGCCGCCCTCGACCGCGACGCCAGCTACGTCGTCTACTGCCGGTCCGGGAATCGATCGGGGCAGGCCGCCGACCTGTTCGAGGAGCTGGGCTTCGCCGACGTGACCGAGCTGGATGGCGGCATCGTCGCCTGGCTCGACGCCGGGCTGCCCGTCGAGTAGCGACGCGCCAACCGCACGCCGGCTCTGCCAGGGTGCCGGGAACCGGACGGCAGGGCCGGGGCGTCCCTACCTGGAGCCCGCAACGAGGAGCGTGCGCATGCGACGAACGATCACGATCACGGCGATGGCGCTGGCAGTGCTCCTCGGCGGTTGCGGAGACGCCGGCGACGGCGGCGGGGAGGGCGAGCAGCCCTTCGACCTCACGGCGTTCTGCGCCGACCTCGCCTCGTTCATCCAGGACACGCCGGACGATGCCGACCCGTCCGACCTCCTCGCTGCGTTCCGGGACCTGGCCGCCACCGCGCCGGAGGACCTGCGGGATGACATCGACGTGGTGGCCGCCGCGCTGGAACGCGCCGCCGAGGACGGGCCGGCAGAGGAGGCGACGGACGAACTCCTAGCGGCCAGCGGCAACCTGAACGCCTACGTCGTGGACGAGTGCCGGCTCGACATCGACACCGGGGAGCAGGTCGAGGTCACCGACCGATACTCGCTGACGTTCGGCGACGGCACCCGCCACACCGGTCGCTTCGAATGCGTCGTCGACGTCGGCGACTTCGGTTTCGAGTTCCGCCCGACGCAATTCACCGATCTCCACTACCGCTTCGATCTCGACGGCTCCCCGGCGCTACGGGCCGAGGAGTACATGGGCACCGTCGAGCTGACCCGCGGCGACGGCGCGACGTCCACCGGCCCGGTGACCGTGGACGCGACCTTCGAGTCCACCAACCGGCTCCCGATCGGCTCGGGAACGTTCGCAGGCAGCTACGACGGCGCGGCCGGCAGCGGCACGTTCGCCGGCGAGTTCGCGTGCGAGCTGCTGGTGATCGTCGAGTAGCCGAGGCCCGTCCGGCGGAACCACGACGAAAGGGGCGCGTATCGTCGTCCCATGCTGATCGAACACGCCGGCAACTCGCCCCGCATCGACCCGACCGCGTGGGTGGCCCCGACCGCCACGATCGCCGGCGACGTCGAGGTCGGCCCGGATTCCCGGGTGCTGTTCGGCGCCGTGCTCACTGCCGAAGGCGGCCCGGTGCGGATCGGCGCCCGGTGCGTGGTCATGGAAAACGCCGTGCTGCGCGGCACCCGCTCACCGTGGGCGACCGGGTCCTGGTGGGCCCGCGTGCCTATCTCAGCGGCTGCACCGTCGAGGACGAAGCCTTCCTGGCCACCGGCACCGCCGTCTTCAACGGCGCCCGGATCGGCAGGCGCGCCGAGGTCCGGGTCAACGGGACCGTGCACCTCCGCACCGTCCTCGCCCAGGGCGAGGTAGTGCCGATCGGCTGGGTGGCGGTGGGGGACCCGGCGCGCATCCTCCCTCCCGAGCGCCACGACGCGATCTGGGCGATCCAGGAGCCCCTCGACTTCCCGAGGGAGATCTTCGGGGTCGAGCGCTCACCGGGCATGATGGCCGAGATCATGGACCGGTACACTCGCGGCCTGCGCTCGCACCGCGACGACCGGATCGTCGGCGAATAGCCGCCGCGTGAGTTGCCGTCGGCTCGGCCGGCAACTCGACCCATGCGTCAATCGGTGAGGCCGAGCTGCTCCATCCAGGCGGCGACGTCCGGGTAGCTGCGCAGGTCTTCCCGCCGCATTGGTGCTCCTCCCGGATCTCCCGCACGCGCCCCCGCCAGCGCGCAGCATCCGCTTCCAGCTCCGGGTTGGCAAGACCCTTTCTGGCGGGCGGCGGCGCTCGCCACGACGACCTTGCCAGCTGCATGCGCGGCGCATACGCTCCGCAGGAGGTTCGCAAGGAGGAGGGGGCCACGGTGGACATCGCTCCGCTGACCGTTGCGTGGCAACGCGCCGGCGCGGCCGCGGCGCCGGGATGACGGGCCCGGCGCTGGGCCTGCGGGCCAACCTGGCGCAGTTCACCCTCCTCGTCGTCGTCAATGCGCTCGTCGGCGGGATGCTCGGTCAGGAGCGCACCGTGCTCCCGCTGCTCGCTCGTGACGAGTTCGGGCTCACCGGTATCACGGTGACGCTCACCTTCATCGTCGCCTTCGGCGTGGTGAAGGCGGCCACCAACTTCGTCGCCGGCGCCCTGTCCGACCGGCTCGGCCGCAAGCCGGTGCTGGTGGCGGGGTGGCTGGTCGGGCTGCCGGTGCCGCTGCTGCTCATCTGGGCTCCCGCGTGGGGCTGGGTGGTGTTCGCCAACGTGCTGCTCGGCGTCAACCAGGGGCTCACGTGGTCGACCACCGTCATCATGAAGATCGACCTGGCCGGCCCGCGCCAGCGCGGCCTGGCGATGGGCCTGAACGAGGCCGCCGGCTACATGGCCGTGTCGCTCACCGCCCTGCTCACGGGTTTCATCGCCGCCGAAGCCGGCCTGCGGCCCGAGCCGTTCTACCTGGGGATCGCCTACGCCGCACTCGGCTTGGGGCTGTCGACGCTCGCGGTGCGCGAGACCCGCGCCCACGCCGACCGCGAGGCCGCCGATCATGACGCCGCCGTCGAGGACGGCCTCACGACCCGGGAGGTCTTCGTGCTCACGAGCTTCGCCGACCCGTCGCTGTCGGCGGCCAGCCAGGCGGGCCTCGTCAACAACCTCAACGACGGCATGGCGTGGGGGTTGCTGCCGCTGTACTTCGCCGCCGCCGGGCTGTCGGTGGGACGCATCGGCGTGCTGGCCGCCGTCTACCCCGTGGTGTGGGGAGTCGGCCAGCTCGCCTCGGGCGCCTGGTCGGACCGGGTGGGCCGCAAGCGGCTGATCGTTGCCGGGATGTGGGTCCAGGCGGTTGCGATCGCGGGTATCGCGCTGGCGAACGGCTTCGGCGCCTGGATTGCGACCATGGCGTTGCTGGGCGTGGGGACCGCCCTCGTCTACCCGACGCTACTGGCCGCGGTGGGCGACGTGGCCCACCCGCGCTGGCGGGCGTCGGCGGTGGGCGTGTACCGGCTGTGGCGCGATGCCGGGTTCGCGATCGGCGCGGCGCTGACCGGGTTGATCGCCGACGCCTTCGATGCGGCCGCGGCCATCTGGACGGTCGCGGTGCTCACCGCCCTGTCCGGTGCCGTGGTAGCGGTGCGCATGACGGAGACCCACCGGGCCGGCCGGCCGAGCGGCCGCTGACGACGCAGAAGAGCGCCCCCGCCGGGTGGCGAAGGGCGCTCTCCCGTCTTTCGGTCTGCCGGGTCTACGGAAGGAACGTGGCGAGCCAGTCCAGGTCGTCCGCCGCGTCGACGCGGTAGCCGCCGCCGCTATCGGCGCAGTTGCCGTTCAGCCCGAACGACGTCACCGCCGCCACGACGTTGGTGCCGGCCAGGAACTGCGGGCCGCCGGAGTCGCCGAAGCAGGTTCCGCCGGAGCCGGAGTTGTCGCCGCCGACGCCGGAGCCGGAGACCTTGATCGCGGTCCCCCTCGGCACGCCGAAGACGCCCTTCGTGTTGATGAGGTCGAGCGTCGCGACCAGGCGGTCGCGCTCGCCGGTGAACCGGTTCGGGTTGATCTCCTGGAGGCCGTAGCCGACCGCGGTCAGCGCGCCCTTCTTGCCCTTGCCCTTGATACCGTCGAGGACGCCCTCCGCCGGCAGCGCCCCGTACTCGGCCATCGGGAACGGATCGCTCGACTACGTGACGTGACGACCGGTCGAGGCACGCGGAACGGTCGACTCCTCCTCCCAGACGCGCGATGCTCCGACGAGCGCGCTCTCCGGTGCGTGGTCGGCTACTCGCCGACGAGCCCGTCCACCGTCTCGCGGATGAGGTCGGCATGGCCGTTGTGGCGGGCGTACTCCTCGATCATGTGCACGAGCACCCACCGCAGGCTGGGCGCCACGCCGTCGGGCCACGTCTTGCGGGTGAGCCGTCGGAGCCCGCCGTCGGCCAGCGCCTCGGCGACCAGGGACCGGGAGCGCTCCACCGCCTCGTCCCACATCGTGCGCAGCTCTTCGGGCGAGTCGTCGGCAGCCGTATGCCACTCCCAGTCGGGATCGGCCTTCCAGTCGACGGTGTCCCACGGGGGCCGGCGATCGTGGCCGTGCAGCCAGTGCGAGAACCAGGAGTCCTCGACGTAGGCCATGTGCTTGAGCAGCCCGCCCAGCGTCACCGCCGAGACACCGACCGTCGCCTGCAGCCCGGCGCTGTCGAGCCCGCCGGTCTTCCAGGCCAGCGTCGCTCGCTGGTAGTCGAGGTAGCCGAGCAGCGTGTCGACCTCGCCGGCCGCCGGGGGCGGCTCCGGGCGGCCCTGCTCGTCGAGCTTGATCGTTGCGTCCATGCGAGCAGCCTGCCCGATCCGGGCTCGGACGGCAAGCGACGCGACGGCGGGCCCCGCCGGAGACGGGGCCCGCTCTTGCGGTCGCCGCGGCCGCTACCTGGCGGCCGGCTGGTAGGTGAACGAGACGTCGGCGACCCCGTCGGCCGACCGGTTGCGAAGGTGGATGCCGGAGCCGCGGGCCACGCCGGGGGTGTCGACGCCGTCGCCGTCCCAGTCGCCGGCGAGGGGCTTGTCCGCCCCTTCGCCGAACCGGAAGTCGAGGTCGGCGGCGCCGGCGGAGTTGGCGTTGCGCAGCAGCCACCGGCCGCCGCGCACGACGCCGGCCGTATCGATCCGGTCGCCGTCCCAGTCGCCGACCACCGGCTTGTCGCCGGGGTCGCCGTAGCCGAACACGAGATCGGCCGCCCCCGCCGAGTTGGCGTTGCGCAGCAGCCAGTTGCCCGACCGGACGACGCCCGGCGTGTCGACGCCGTCGCCGTTCCAGTCGCCGGCGACCGGCTTGTCGCCGGCGTCGCCGTAGCTGAACACGATGTCGGCTGCTCCGGCCGAGTTGGCGTTGCGCAGGTGCCAGGTGCCCCCGCGGACCACGCCGACCGTCTCGACGCCATCGCCGTTCCAGTCGCCGGCCACCGGCTTGTCACCGGCTGCCCCGAACTCGAAGACCAGGTCGGCCGGCCCGTTGGAGTTGCTGAGGCGTATATGCCAGACGCCGTCCCGGAAGATGGCGGGCGTCCGCACGCCCCGGCCCTGCCAGTCGCCCATCACCACCACGCCCGGCGACGCCGGAGGCGCCTGCGGGGCGGGGACGTGGGCGGTGAGGAAGCCGGCGCTGACCCAGCCGGTGTGCCCGGCGGCGTCGTACTTGACCTCGCGCCACAGGGCGCCGTCGACGGTGGCGATCCGGCCGGTCGACGCGACGGCAGTCGCGTTGTGGGCCAGCCGGGCCAGCACCGGGTTGGTGGTGCCTGGGCCCGAGCGCACGTTCAGGGCGCCGCCGACATCGAGGCCTTTGACGTCCCACGCAGCGGGCTTCTCGTCGCCGTACACCGGCTTGGGGACGTAGTTCTCCAAGAAGGACGCGTCGACCCAGCCGGTCGCGTCGCTGCGGTATGAGACCTGGCGCCACAGCGCGCCCTCGAACCGGGCGATCGCGCCCGTCGAGCGGAACCCCGCCGCGTCGTGCGCGAGGCGGGCGACGATCGAGTTGGCGGTCCCTGGCGCCGCGCGGACGTTCAGGACTTCGCCGCGAGCGACGCCGCGGACCTGCCAGCGGCCCGGCTCCTCGGTCCCGTACTCGGGTCCGGGGGGCGTGGTCGGCGGCGTGGTGGGGGGTGTCGTTGGGGGCGTGGTGGGAGGAGTCGTAGGCGGAGTCGTTGGCGGCGTGGTCGGTGGTGTCGTGGGAGGGGTCGTCGGAGGCGGCGTCCCCGGGCCGGCGTCGGTGTTGGTGAGGTACGCGGCGAACACCCAGACGGCCGCGCCGTCCGGGGTCGTCACCTCACGCCACGTCTCGCCCTGGACGCGGGCGATGCGCCCGGTCGACTCGACGGTCTCGCCGACGGCGAAGCGGTAGGCGAGGTCCCCGGCGAGCCCGGGGGTGGTGCGCCCGTTGGCGCCGTCGGTGCCCGTCACCAACCAGCGGCCGGACAGCTCGACCGAATAGGTGATCGCGGGCCGGGCGGCGTTGGCGGAGCGCCCGACGAGGGCGACGCCCAACGCGAAGCCCCCGATCAAGAGGACCAGCAGGCCCGACATGAGCAGCCGGGCTCGGGTCACGTTCATGGCTTTCCTTCTCTTTCATCCCTGAGCGGGCGTTTCCCGTTCTTTCGCGCGCTCTGACGCCCGCTGCTCGCGCGCGGTTCCCGGTAGTTGGGATCCCACGAGCCCGGCGGTTTCAATGACGGGGATGCCCTGGTTCTCCTCCGCACGGGAGCGGCGGCTGTGGGTCGCCACTGCCGTCGTGGTGGCGGCGATCTACGCCACGCTGCCGCTCGCCGGCACGCTGGCGGGGGAGTTGCGGCGCCGCTCGCAGGTCGACGACCTCGCCTTCTTCGCGTTCCTCGCGATCGCCGTTGCGGTCGTCGCCTTGGGCGTGGTGAACCGGCCGGGGCTGGCCGAAGTCGCAGTGGGGCTGGCGGTGGCAGGCGTCTACGTGCTGGTGGTCGCCCGTGCCGCGATCCCCGTCGAGGAGCGCACCCACCTCGTCGAGTACGGCGTCGTGGCGGTCCTCTGCCACGAGGCGCTCCGGGAGCGGGCCCGCCACGGCGCGGGCGTGCGCCGCCCGGCGGTCGTGGCGATCCTCGTTGGCGCCGCGCTCGGGGTGGTTGACGAGTGCATCCAGGCCGTGCTGCCCAACCGGGTCTTCGACCCGGTCGACATCGGCTTCAACGTGCTCGCCGCCGTAATGGCGGTGGCCGGGAGCATCGCGCTGCGCCGGGCCAGGCGCAGGCGTCGCCGCGGATCGAGCCCGGGCGAGAACTGATCCGGGCGGTCGCTGCGTATTGTGGGGACGCACGTCCACTGCGACATCCGGAGGGAACCATGTTGCGCGTATCGACC
Organism: Acidimicrobiia bacterium; assembly: GCA_041619955.1. Taxonomy (GTDB): domain Bacteria; phylum Actinomycetota; class Acidimicrobiia; order Spongiisociales; family JAOTWH01; genus JBFJZV01. The sequence goes on from JBFKDA010000086.1 coordinate 10,022, forward strand.
TTGGCCGTGGCGGTGGCGCTCGTCGTCTCGGTGGGCGTGGTTCGCCCGTTCTCGTCGCAGACCACCATGGCCGCCAACGGCACGGCCGACACCGTCGGGCTGGTCGACCCGACCACCGGCGAGTGGCACCTCACCGACGACCTTGACCTGGTGACGTCCTTCTTCTACGGCAACCCCGGCGACGTGCCGATGGCCGGCGACTGGGACTGCGACGGCGACGACACGCCCGGGCTGTTCCGGCAGGCCGACGGGTTCGCCTATCTGCGCAACTCGAACACCGCCGGCGTCGCCGACATCCGCTTCTTCTTCGGCAACCCGGGCGACATCCCGCTCGCCGGCGACTTCGACGGGGACGGCTGCGACACCGTCTCGGTGTACCGGCCGAGCGAACAGCGGTTCTTCATCATCGACCGGCTGGGCGCCAACGACGGCGGGCTGGGCGCGGCCACCACCGACTACGTGTTCGGCGACCCCGGCGACAAGCCGTTCGTCGGCGACTTCGACGGCGA
>JBFKDA010000087.1:0-10483 GCA_041619955.1 Acidimicrobiia bacterium
AGCCCAGGAGTACTCAATGCTTCGAGCAGCCGGTCTACCACGAGGTCCTCCTCTTGACACTCGTGTAATTACGCTTTTGTAATTTACCGACCGCTTCCGTCTGCTGTCAATCTGGCGCCGTCCCCAATATTCGCGCACTGCCGGGTTTATCGCGGCGAAACGTCCCGAAACTATGCTGCGATCAGCACGAGCAGGGAGTTGCCAGTTGGGAGTCGTCGTCGCAGTCGTCGTTGTCGTGGTGCTCGCGGTGGTCGCCGTCCTGGCGGTCCAGAAGGGCTGGTTCAGCCGCCCGGGCGCCGGCGCCGCTGCTGCGCCCACCGAGTCCGGGGGCCTCGACGCCTCCCGGCCCCGCCCGCCGGTCGCCGAGTTCCACGTGCGCGGCGCGGACGCGCTCGTGCACTTCGACGTCCCGCTCCCCGAGGGCGCCGTCGACGAGGTCCTCCGCGACCTGCTGCTGCACGAGGCGGTGGAGGTGGTGCGGGAGAAGCGCCACGATCTCCCGATCGACCACGTCACCAAGGTGATCGCCCACGGCAAGCGCGGCGGCGCCAGCGCCGCCGTCGGAGAGGTGCGGCTGGAGACCCCGGGCGAGCTGCCGCCCCCGGTGATGCCCGAGCACGTCGCCCACGCATCACGGGTGAGCCTGGACCTGTCGTCGGCGATGGCCAGCCCGCCGACGGCGGCGCCCGGTGTGGCCGCCCCGCGAGCCGAGCAGCGGTTGGGACCGGTCGGCGCCGAGCTGCGGCTCACGGGCGGTCTGGAGGCGGGGCTGCGGGCGCAGGGCCTCGACCCGGCTGCGATGACGGCGGGGGACCTCGTCGTCGGCCTCCTGCGGATGACCGGCCACACGCTGACGGCCGGTGCCGACGCCGACACGGTCTTCGCCACCAAGGGCGGCGAGCGCACGCTGGTGCGGATCATCGACCACCTTCCCGACGACCATCCCGAGCTGTCCGAGAAGGAGGTCAACCGCTTCATGGTCGACTTCGGTTCTTCCGGTGCCTCCCGGGGCCTGCTGGTCACCGACAAGTACGCGCCGTTCATGGTGTACGAGCGGGAGCGCCGCGAGCGCCGGGTGCGGTTCCTGAGCCGGGAACGCCTCCAGCACTTCGTCGACGCCGTCGCGGTGGCCTGACGAAGGCGGGCGGGGCGCGGCCGGTACACTCTCCACCACGACCTCCTGCGTGACGGAGAGACGCCCATGTTCAGACAGATAGGGCCCGGCGAGATCATCGTCGTCGTGGTGGTGCTCGTGCTGTTCTTCGGCGCGCGCAAGCTTCCCGAGCTGGCGCGCTCGATCGGGGCGTCGGCCCGGGAGTTCCGGCGTGGCATCGAGGAGGGCTCGGCCGACGACGCCGACGACGCCGACGACGAGGAACCGCCCGGCTGAGGGAACCAATCCCTGCCCGCGCACCGTTGGAGTGATGGCGCATGTCGACCGATGACGCCGTACCGAGCTGGGAGGAGGTGGCGCGCCGGCATGGCCGCAAGATCTACAACTTCGCCTATCGCCTCTCGGGCAACCCGGACGATGCCGCCGACCTCGCACAGGAAGTGTTGCTGCGGGTGCGGCGTGGCCTGCGCACCTACCGCCCGGGGTCGTTCGACGGTTGGCTGTGGAGGATCACCCGCAACGCCTTCCTCGACATGGTGCGCCACCGGCAGCGGCGCCCCACTGCGCCCCTCCCCGACGACGACCGGGCCGTGCGGTCGGCGTCCCCCTCTCCCGACGAAGTGCTGGCGTCGATCCGGCTGTCCGAGGACGTCCAGGCCGCGCTGCTCAAGCTGCCGTACGACTTCCGGGAGGCGGTCGTCCTCTGCGACGTGGTCGGCCTCACGTACGAGGAGATCGCTGCGGCCGCCGAGATCCCGGTCGGAACCGTGCGAAGCCGCATCCACCGTGGCCGCAAGATGCTGAAGGAGCTGCTGGGATGACGGGTCCGCACCTGGGCGAGGGTCTGTCGGCCTACCTCGACGGCGAGCTGCTGCCGGCCGAGCAGGCGTCGGTGGTCGCCCACTTGGAGGCGTGCGCCGCCTGCCGCGACGAGCTGCTCGAGATCGACGCGGCGCGCACCGCGCTGCGCTCGCTGCCCGTCCACGACCCGCCCCTGCTCCTCGGCACCGGCCGGCCGCCCGCCGCGGGCGGGGCGCGGCGACGGCGTGTGGCGTCCCGCCCCGCCGCCTGGGTGGCAGCCACCGCCGCGGCCGTCGTGCTCGCAGTCGGCGGGGTCGGCATGGCACGCAGCGGGTCCGGGGACGATGCGGTCGAGATCGGCCAGATGATCGACCGCCACAACGTGCGCGTGTCCGCCGACCTCGGGCTCCCCGCCGTGCAGGTGGTCCAGGTGGTCGGCCCATGAAGCGGCTGGTGGTCGTGCTCGGACTGGCCGGCGGCATGCTGGTTCTCGGCGCCGGCGTCGCCGCCGCGCAGGAGCTGGAGCCGTACCTGCGCGATGCCGGCGCCGCCGAGTTCTCGGGGCGCCAGGTCGTGGTGACCTACTGGGACGGCGACGAGTCGGCAGCCGGGGTGTACTCGGTGGCCCAGATAGACGGCATGACGCTGGTGCAGGCCGAGGGGCTGGGCCTGATGGTCGGCGGCGGCAAGATGGACTCCGAGCACAACGGGCACAGCCTGGCCGTGGCGGAGTGGTCGGACTGGCGCCTGTCCGACCGGTACGAGACCGGCTCGACCCGCGAGACCCGCCAGCTCGGGCGCCCGGCGACGGTGGTCAGCGTCCTGGAGGACGGCGCGCCGCGGCTGCGGATGATCTTCGACGATGCCACCGGGGCGCCACTGCTGAGCGAGGTGTTCGACGGCGACGGCTCGCTCTACCGGATGGCCGTGATGGTCGACTTCGACGCCGCAGCGCCGCCGATGCCGCGCACCGCCGCCGCGGAGTACTACGAGGTGCTTTCCAGCTCCGCCCCGGTGGCGCTGCCCTCCGAGTTGGGGGGCTACTGGCGCGCCGACACGTACGTCGGGCCGGAGTCGACGATCCAGGCGTTCTACACCGACGGCCTCTTCTCGTTCTCGCTGTTCCGCGCCGAGGCCCGCCTCGACGCCGGCCCCTTCGACGACGGAGACCGGATGGAGGCCGCCGACCGGACGTACCTCCGGCTGCTGGACCCCGGCTCCGTGCGGGTGTTCTGGAACGCGTCGAACGCGACGTTCGTGCTGGTCGGCGACCTGCCGCCCGACCACCTGGAAGTCGTGCTCTCCGAGCTGCCCGCCCCCGAGCGGCCGAACGTGCTGGTCAGGGCCTGGCGGGGCCTCTTCGGCTAGCTGCCCTCGCCAGGGCTGAGAGGTCCAGCCTCAACCGGCGGTGATCTCGCCCAGCAGCTCCCGCACCCGGCGCTCGATGTCGTCGCGGATCGGCCGGACGTCGGCCAGCGGCTTGCCGGCCGGGTCCTCCAGCTCCCAGTCGACGTAGCGCTTGCCGGGAAAGATCGGGCAGGCGTCGCCACACCCCATCGTGACCACGACGTCGGCGGCGCGGACGATCTCGTCGGTCCAGGGCTGCGGCAGTTCGGCGGAGATGTCGATCCCCTGCTCCGCCATCGCCGCGACCGCGACGGCGTTCACCGACTCCGCCGGCTCCGAGCCGCCGGAGAACACGTCGACGGCGTCGCCCGCCAGGTGCCGCATCCAGCCCGCCGCCATCTGCGAGCGGCCGGCGTTGTGGACGCACAGGAACACCACGCTGGGCTTGGTGACAGTCACGTGGGCAACTCCGCCTGCCGTGCGAATCAGTCGGCGGCGCGGGCGTCGCCCGGGAACTCGCCCCGGACGATGTAGTGCACGTGCTGGCCGACGTTGACGCCGTGGTCGGCGATGCGCTCGAGGTAGCGGGCCACCCGGCTGAGTGAGATCGCATTCTCGAGGCCGGAGCCCTCGCTCTCCGTGGGGAGCAGCGTGTAGAACTCGCTGACGAGGTCGTCGACGGTGTCGTCGTAGCGGTCGAGCTCGGCGCCGGCGTCGGGGTTCATGTCGGCGAGTGCTTCGATGCCCTTGGCGAACACGTCCGACGAGGCCTTCGCGGCCTTGGCGAGGAGGCCGCGGGCCCGGGGCGACAACGCGAAGCCGTCGCCGTGGGCGTGGGCCTTGGCGCAGTTCGCGACGAGGTCGCCGGTGCGCTCCAACTCGTACACCATGCGGGTGATCGCCACCAGGAATCGCAGGTCGCCGGCCATCGGCTGCTGGAGGGCCATGGTCTCGAACGCGTGCCGCTCCAGCTCGGCGGCCAGCTTGTCCACCTCGGCGTCGGCGGCGAGCACCTGTTGGCCGAGGTCGAGGTCGTTCTCGAGCATCGCCTCGCTGACCCGGCGGGCGTTCTCGAGGATCAGCCCGCCGAGGCGGACGGTGTCCATGCGGATCGAATGGAGGTCCTCGTCGAACCGGTGCCGGAGTTCTTCGTGGTGGGGTGTGGTCATACGGGAGCTCTTTCTCTGGCCCTAACCGAACCGGCCGGTGATGTAGTCCTCGGTCTGCTGCTCGCCGGGGTTCGTGAAGATCTTGCCAGTGTCGTCGAACTCCACGAGCACCCCGGTGCGCTGGCCGTTGTCCCGCACGTCGACGGTGAAGAAGGCGGTGCGGTCGCTGACCCGCGCAGCCTGCTGCATGTTGTGGGTGACGATGATGATCGTGTAGTCCTTCTTGAGCTCGTACATCAGCTCCTCGATGCGCAGGGTGGCGATCGGGTCGAGTGCCGAGGCCGGCTCGTCCATCAGGACGACGTCGGGGCTGGTGGCGATGGCGCGGGCGATGCACAGCCGCTGCTGCTGGCCGCCCGACAAGGCGAACGCGGACTGCTTGAGCTTGTCCTTGACCTCGTCCCACAGGGCGGCCCGCCGCAACGACTCCTCGACGAGCCCGTCCATGTTGCCCCGGTAGCCGGCGATCTTCGGCCCGAACGCGATGTTGTCGTAGATCGACTTCGGGAACGGGTTGGGCTTCTGGAACACCATGCCGATGCGCCGCCGCACCTCGACGGGGTCGACGTCGGCGCCGTACAGGTCCACGCCGTGGTACCGGACGGAGCCGCGCACCCTGGCGGTCTCGATGAGGTCGTTCATCCGGTTGAAGCACCGCAGCACCGTGCTCTTGCCGCAGCCCGACGGACCGATGAACGCGGTGATCTGGTTCTGCCGGATCGGCAACGCGACGTCGCGCACGGCCTGGAAGTCTCCATAGAACACGGACAGGTCGCGCACGTCGAACACCAGCTCGCCGACCGGCGCGGCCTGGTGCGGAGGTGCCCGGTCGGGCAGCTCGACGCGGCGCGCGAGGCGGGCGCCGTCGTCGACCGGGGGGGTTGCGGCCTCAGCCTCGTCGGTGCGCTCACTCGCCGTCATCGGTCACCACTTTCGCTCGTAACGGTTGCGGAGCAGGACCGCCGCGGCGTTGGCCGTGAAGAGCACGACCAGCAGCACGATGATCGCGGCGGGGGCGAGGTTGTCCTGGAACCCCTCGGTCGGCTGGCGTGACCAGGAGAACACCACCACCGGCAGCGCGGTGTACTTGCCGGTGAGCTGGTCGAAGAACGACGCTCCCGCCCCGGCGGAGAAGAAGCCGGTGGCGACGCCGATCAGCAGCAGCGGCGCCGTCTCGCCGAACGCCCTGGCCAGCGTGAGGATCGTCCCGGTGAGGATGCCCGGCGCCGCGCTGGGAAGCACGTGGTGGCGGATGACCTCCCATCGGGTGGCGCCGACCCCGAAGCCCGCCTCCCGGATGCTCGACGGCACCGCCCGCAGCGCCTCGGTGGCCGTGATGATGACGATCGGCAGCACGAGGATCGCCATCGTCAGCCCGGCGGCGACCACGTTGCGGCCGTTGGTGGTACCGGGGCCGCCGAGGCCGATGACGTCCACCAGCTCGACGATCACGGCCAGGCCGAGCAGGCCGTACACGATCGACGGTACGCCGGCGAGGTTGCGGATGTTGGTGCCGATGAAGCGGGTGACCCGGTTGTCGGACGCGTACTCCTCGAGGTAGATGGCCGCGCCGATCCCGATCGGGAACGAGACCAGCGCCACGATCGCAGTGAGCGACACCGATCCGAGGATCGCGGTGGAGACGCCGGCGGTGTCCCCCGCCAGCGACAGCGGGCTCGTGACGAAGTCCACCACCCCCCGCTCCCGAAAGACCGGCAGCGCCCCGGCGACGATGTCGGCGATCAGCGTGACGAGGATCGCCAGCGCGGTCAGCAGCATCAGCAGCAGGAAGGCCTCGAAGACGATCCCCCCGAACGAGAACTTCTTGCCGCGCAGGTTCTGGCGGACGACGTCGGTTGCGGACACGGAGGCGGCCCGGGTGGCCATCTAGTACTTCTCCCTGACCCGCCGGACGAAGCGGTCGCTCACCGCGTTCAGCGCCAGCGTCATGAGGAACAGCAGCAGGCCCACGAAGAACAGGCTCTGGAAGGCCAGCCCCTCACCTGCGACCTGGTCGGTGCCGATGGCGAGCGATGCCATCGCCGCCGTCATCGTCTGGCCGGGCTCGAGCACGTCGAAGTTGCGCAGCGACCCGCCCACCGCGCCACCGGCCATGAACACCACCATCGTCTCCCCGATGGCGCGGGACACGCCGAGTATCAGCGAGGCGACGATCCCGGAGATGGCAGCCGGGAACACCACGCGACGCACGGTGGTGGACTTGTTGGCGCCGAGCCCGTACGAGGCCTCTCGCAGCGACATCGGCACCGCCCGCATGGCGTCTTCGGACACCGACGCCACCAGCGGGGTGGTGAGGATGCCGACGCCGATCCCCGCGGCGGCCATGCTGAACACGCCGGCCGAGGAGAAGCGCTGCACGATCTGGGGGCTGATCCACACGAGGGCGAAGAAGCCGAGCACGACGCTGGGGATGCCGGCCAGCACCTCGATGATCGGCTTCAGCAGCCGGCGCAGCCGGGGCCGGGCGAACTCCGACAGGTAGATGGCGGCGCCCAGGCCCAGCGGCACGGCCACGAGCATCGCCACCCCTGCGATCAGGAGCGTGGCGATGATGATCGTCGGGATGTCGTACAGCCCGCGCCGGGGGAACCACCCGAGCTCCCACAGGGACGCCACCTCCACCTGGCTGACGAAGTTCCATGCCTCGCCGACGAGCGAAAGGACGATCGCCACCGAGACGATGATCGAGAAGGCTGCGGCCAGGAAGAACACCTTGCGAATGACGTTCTCCTTGCGGCGGCGCGCCCGGTTGCCGGTGAGGTCGGTCGTCAGCGATCCGGTGGTCACGTGCGCTCCGGGAGGCCGCCGGGCCGAGCCCGGCGAGCGTGGGCGGGCCCATAGGTGGGATCAGCCGGTGACACGGCCCTCCCATGCGCTCCGGACCGCTCCGTAGTCGGCGAGCCGGATGTAGCCGGTCTCGTCCACCGAGGTGAGGCCCTCGTCGGACAGGTAGAAGTCGACGTAGGCGGCGACCGCAGGCTTGGTGGCGGCCGCGTCGGCGTTGACGTAGATGTACAAGGGCCGGGCAAAGCCGTACTCGCCGCTGGCGATCGTCTCGGGCGTGGGCGCGACGCAGTTGCCGTCGTTCCGGGCATCGATGGCCAGCGCCTTCACCTCGTCCTGGTTCGCCTGGAAGAATGCGAACCCGGCCCAACCGAGGCTGCCCCTGGCGCCGGAGATGCCCTCGATGATCGTGTTGTCGTTGGCCGAGGCCGTGTAGTCCGGCCGCACGTTGGTCGCGCCGCGCTCTTCCTCGTAGTTCGGGCCGCCGGCGACGCCATGGATGAGGAACTCGACGAACGTGTCGAACGTGCCCGACTCCTCGCCGGGGGCGGTGACCACCAGGGCCTCGTCCGGATACGGGGCATTCGGGGCGCCCACCTCGGCGGCGAGGTCGTTGGCGGCGGCCCAGGTGTCGAAGCCGATCGACTCCTCGCCGAGCAGCGCGTAGAGGTCGGCGGTGCCGAGGCAATCGACGAAGTCGTTCTCGTTGGACGTCAGCACGGACAGGCCATCGGTGGCGACGTTGAGCTCGATCCACTCGATGCCGTTGGCGGCGCATTGCTCGGCCTCGGAGTCCTTGATGGGGCGGGAGGCATCGGAGATGTCGGTCGCGCCCGTGCAGAACAGCGCGAAGCCGTCGCCGGTGCCGGGGCCCTCCACCGAGATCGCCACGCCCGGGTTCGCGCGGGCGAACTTCTCGGCGTTGCGGGCCGAGATCGGCTCGACGGTCGACGACCCCGAGATGTTCACCGAACCGCCGAGGGCGCCACCTGCGCCGTTGCCGGCGGTCGGTGAGGTCGTGGCGCCGCTGTCGCCGCACGCCGCCGCGACGAATGCCAGCACGAAGAGGACTGCGAGCCCGCGGCGTCCGGTCGTGAGATTCATCGGCTCCCTTCCCTGCTGAGGGATCTGTGCCTCGATCGGTGCGGCCCACGGTACGAGCGCCCGGTGACGGCGGAGGGGCGCGCAGGCGACGAGAAGGTGAACTGTTTTCTCGACGTCGCCGCGCGCCCGACGACCGTTCTGGCGGGTTCGCGGCCCTGTCGCCAGGCAGGCCTAAGCTCAACTCCCGTGGATGGATTCGCGCTCGCCCTCGTCGCCGCCACGGCGCTGCTGCTCGCCGTTGCGCTGCTGCTGTTCTTCCGGCTACGGCGGCTCGCCGAGGCGGTCGACGGCGCCGCCCGCCGGATCGGCGTCGAGCGGCCGCGCCGCACCAGCCGGCCCGACGCACTGGTGGCCGGGCTGGACCGCATCGACAGCTACGTCGCCCAGGCGGAGCGCGACCGGACGCAGCTGCTGGCGGCGATCGAGGCTGCCGACATCGGGATCATGGCCACCGACGACGCCGGCGTGGTGGCGTTCGTCAACGAGATGGGCCAGCGCTACATCGGCGCCCGCCACGGCGAGGCGCTCGCAGAGGCCCGCCTGCGCGAGGTCCTCGACGAGGTGATGCTGACCCGCGAGTCGGCCACGCAGGAGCTCGACTTGTACACGCCGGTCCGCCGGGTCCTCCGGCTGCGGGCCGTGCCCGTGGAACGCGGGGTCGAGAGCCTCGGTGCGGTGCTGTTCATCGAGGACCTCACCGAGCAGCGGCGCGTGGACGCGGTACGGCGCGATTTCGTCGCCAACGTCAGCCACGAGCTGAAGACCCCGCTGGGGGCGCTGGCGCTGCTGGCGGAGACCTTGGGCGACACCGAGGACGAGGCGGTGCGGGCCCGGCTGTCGGACAAGCTGGCGGCCGAGGCCAAGCGGATGGCGTCGCTCGTGACCGACCTGCTGGACCTGTCCCAGGTCGAGTCGTACGGTGTCCCGCCCGAGCCGGTGCCCGTGGACGCCATCATCCACGATGCGCTCGGCCAGGTGCGGGTGGCCGCAGAGGAGCTCGGCGTGAAGTTGGTGGTCGAGCCCCTGCCCAACGACGCCGCGGTGCCGGGCGACCGCCGCCAGCTCGTCACCGCCGTCGCCAACCTCGTCGACAACGCCGTCAAGTACACCGAGGCGAAGGGGGAGGACTCGGGGGGCACGGTGCGGGTGCGGGCCTCGGCCGGCGACGAGCACGTGGAGATCGACGTCGAGGACGATGGCATCGGGATCCCCGAAGGCCACCTCAGCCGGATCTTCGAGCGGTTCTATCGGGTCGACCGGGCGCGCGGCCGGGAGGGCGGCGGCACCGGCCTCGGGTTGTCCATCGTCCGCCACATCGTGCTCAACCACGGTGGGGAGATCGCCGTGACCTCGGAGGAGGGGTCCGGCAGCACGTTCACGATGAGGCTGCCCCGCTGGAAGGGCTAGCCCGCCACCGGGTCCTCCTCGTCGAGGACGAGCCGTCGTACGTCGACGCTCTGGAGGTGGCGCTCGGCAGCGAGGGCTTCGACGTCGAGTCGGCGATGGACGGCCGGGCCGGGCTGCGGGCCTTCCGGGAGTGGCTCCCGGACGTCGTGGTGTTGGATCTGATGCTGCCGGGGCTGTCGGGCCTGGACGTGCTGCGCCGCATCCGCCAGGAAAGTGGGACGCCGGTCGTGGTGGTCAGCGCCAAGGACGCCGAGGCCGACGTGGTGTCGGCGTTGGAGCTCGGCGCGGATGACTACCTCACCAAGCCGTATTCGGTCCGGGAGCTGGTGGCGCGGCTCCGGGCGGCGCTGCGGCGGGTGCACAGCCCCGATCCGGCGGACGTGATCGCGGTGGGCAACGCGGTCCTCGACCTCGCCAGGCACGAGCTGCGCCTCGGCGACGACGCGCAGACGCCGCCTCGCAAGGAGTTCGCGCTGCTTCGCCTGCTGATGGAGCGGCAGGGCCGGGTGGTCACCAGGGAGGACGCCCTCGATCAGGTGTGGGGCTACGGCTGGGCCGGCGACAGCAAGACCCTCGACCAGCACATCCGCCGGCTACGCCGCAGGCTGGAGACGTGCCCGGGTTCCCCGACGATCGAGACCGTGCGCGGTGTGGGGTATCGCCTCGAGGGGTAGACCCTCTCGGCGTGTACTGACTTGCACTTCGGACGAGCGTCGTGGTGCGGTCGCGGATGTGA
>JBFKDA010000088.1:0-10283 GCA_041619955.1 Acidimicrobiia bacterium
CCTGGGGGTGAAAGGTTTCGACTTCGAGAGTCGAAGCGCCGGAAGCGAGCCGAGGAACCCCGGAGTCCTCGTTAAATCGCCGGGAAACCAAGAGATGCCAACGACGAATTGGCTCTGGCTGCGTAAGTAACGCAACCCGTCCGCCCCGGAGGGCGCCTGCCCCGCCGGACGCGGACGTCGCAAATGCAGGATGCCCCCGCCGGGGTTCCGGGACCGGTGGGTCAAGCACAACTCCGGATAGGGCGCAGGGATACTCGCCGATAGAGTCCCGGCACCCGAACACTCGCTATCGGCTGCGCTCGGAGATGCCGGCGCGGACACCTCGAAGGACCGGGGTTCGATTCCCCGCACCTCCACCAGCCCGGCTCCGTCGCAAGCGGCGGAGCCGGGTGAACCCTTGCATCAGACCTTGGCGGGCTGCTCGCCGCGGTCCGTCGACTGAAGAGCGACGTTCAGCGTCAGCATCGCCACTGCGGTGCCGAGCAACACCGGGGCCACCGTCTCCAGGCCGTTCCAGGCCACCGTGAGGCCGATCAGGCCGGGGATCGCGGCGGCGCCGAGGCTTGCGGCGGCGAGCTGGTAGCCGACCGCCCACGGCGCGTACTCGTTGCCGAGGCGGGTCGGCGTCAGCACCATCAGGCTCGGGAACACGGGGGCCAGCGCCGCCCCCAGCAGCAGCAGTCCGCCCGCGCCCAGCCACACGGGCTCGGCGACCCAGAGCAGGGCGGCGCCGGCGAGGACGCCCAGCATCCCCGTCCGGACGACGGCGGCGGGTGGGAGCCGGTCGCCGAGCACCCCCAGCGCGAACCGGCCGGCGGTGAGGCACGCCCAGTAGGCCGCCACCAGCACGCCCGCCGTTCCTTCCCCGACGCCGCGAGCTTCGGTGAGCAGGCTGAACGACCACTGGCCGGCGGCGACCTCGACCCCCGTGTAGAGGAAGAAGACCGCGAGACCCAGCATCAGCGTCCGGTGGGAGGTGGGCCGCGGCCGTGCCGACGCCTCCACCGGCGTGCCGGCGTCCCACCGCCGGCGGGTCCGCCAGAGGAGCGCCGCCAGCGGGAGCTGGACGGCCGCCACCAGCGCGTAGCCGGTTCGCCACGTGCCCGGCAGCATGAGCGCACCCGCCATCAGCAGCGGGCCGAGCGTGGCGCCGATCCCGAAGCTGGCGTGCAGGAAGCCCATCGTCCGCTGCCTGCCCAGGCGAGCCGCATGGCCGTTGAGGCCGGCGTCGATCAGGCCACCGCTCGCCCCCACCCCGAAGGTCGCCGCCAGCAGCACGATCCACGTGGGTGTGGCCGCCACCCCCAGCAGGGACAGTCCCGTCCCGGCCGCCGACGCCACCAGCAGCTTTCCCGTGCCGAAACGGTGGGTGAGCGGGCCGTTCGCCGCGGTCGACGCCATGTACCCGGCCGTCCAGACGACCAGCACGACGGCGAGCTCCGCCAGCGAGCGGCCGAGATCCGTCCGCATCGACGGCCACGCCACGCCGAGCGTGCCCTCCGGGAGCCCGAGCGCGATGAACCCGAAGTAGGCAATGGGGAGCAGGCGGAGCGCGGCCATCGGTCGGGGAGCGTACTCGCCGGCCGCCGGCGCCTACCGTGCACCGCCCCCGAGAGAGGAGCCCCGTTGATCACCGGTGTCCACGCGATGTTCTACGGGCCCGAGGCCGACGACCTGCGGGCCTTCATCCGTGACAAGCTGCAGTTCGCCCACCGGGACGTGGGCGAGGGCTGGCTCATCTTCGACCTGCCGCCGGCCGAGCTCGGCTGCCATCCCTCCGATCGCACGGCGCACGAGCTGTCGTTCGTCTGCGACGACATCGACGCGACGATCGCAGAGCTCCGTGACCGCGGCGTCGAGTTCTCGAAGGAGGTCGAGGATGCGGGATATGGCCTGTCCACGAAGTTCCTGCTCCCCGGCGGCCTCGAGGTTGAGCTGTATCAGCCGAAGTACTGATGCGGCGTGGAGGGGGTCAGCCGCCCGGGGTGAAGCGCCACACGTCGGCGAGGTCGCCGTCGGCGCCGCGCCCGCCGAAGAGCCACACTTCGCCCGTGCCAGCGTGCGTCGCCGCCGCCGCCGACTCCCGCGCCGGCGGCGCGCCGGCCGGTGCCAGCTCGGTCCAAGTGCCTCCCGCGAAGCTCCACGTGTCGCCAGCGTCACCCCCTGCGGTGTCGCCGCCGAACAGCAGCACCCCGCCACCGGCCGGTGCCGTTGCCGGGAACTTGCGGGCGGTCGGCCCGGCTGGGCCCTCGGCCCACCCGTCGCCGCCGAGAACCCACGTGTCGGCGAGGAAGGGCACGTCGTCGTCCTGGCCGCCGAACATCACCAGCGCGCCCGCCGCCGGGTCGTATGAGCAGTCGTGCAGGCAGCGGGCGCCGGGCACCGCGCCGCTGGTGGCGATCTGCGACCACGTCGCCGTGGCGAGGTCGAAGGCCCAGGTGTCGTCGAAGCGGCCCGAGTCGGTGAACCCGTGGGTGATGAGGAAACGGTCGCCGGCCGCGTCGTAGCCGGCGCACGACCCGTAGCGGTCTGCCGGGCCGGCGCCGCCCGGAGCGAGCAGCTCCCAGGCGTCAGCGGCCGGGTCGTATGACCACACGTCCGAGAAGAAGTCGCCGAAGCCCTGGCCCTCGCCGGAGAACACGACGAACCGGTTGCGCTGCTCGTCCCACACGCCGGTGTGGGAGAAGCGGGCCGTCGGTGCCTCGCCGCTCGGCGTGAGCTCCTCCCATGCGCCGCTCGCCAGGTCGAGGCGCCACAGGTCGGCCCGCGACTCGCCGCCGCTGCGGCCGCCGTGGAGGTACGCGACGTTCCCGGCCGGGTCGACGGCGAGCACCGCGTTGCGGCGGGCCGGTGGGGCGGGACCGCTCGCTTCGAGCTGCTGCCACTCGGGTGCGGCGGAGGCTGCCGCGGTGGTCGGCGGGGTGGTGTCCTCGACGGCGGCGGTGGTCGCCGGGGCCGGCGCGGTGGTGTCGGGCGGGGGGTCGGCCGCGAGCGGCGCGGTGGTCGCAGGCGCCGCCGTCGTGGCGGGCGCCACCGCGGCCGGCGCGGCAGTGGTGGGCACCGCAGGATCGCCAGCGTCGCCGCACGCCGCGGCGACGAGCACCAGCCCTGCCACGAGCGCGCCGATCCTGCCAGTCATGCGGGCAAGCTACCCGCCCGGATCGGCTAGTTGCCCCGGTTCACCGAATCTTCACCGGGCCGGGACGGTGGCAGCGCAGGCAGCCGTAGGGTTGACGGCGCCATGCGCCGCCCGCTCGCCGTCCTCGCTGCCGCCGCCATGCTGGCGGCGGCGTGCGGCGACACCGCATCCACGACGTCCGGCGTTCCGCCGGCGTCGGCCTCTGCCGCGGCCACGACGACCGTCCCGGCGACCGTCTCGGCAACCGTCCCGACCACGACGCCTGCCGGCACCGTGGCTGGCGGATTCACCCTCGACGACCACCTCGACTGGCTGGTCGGCGCGCTCAACGGGGAACCGGTCGACCGGGCCGAGTACGAGCGACGCTTCGACCAGGCATTCCTCGACGCGGTCCCGTTCGACGCGTTCGTCGGCCCGCTCAACCAAATCGTCGGCGAGTGGACGGTCAGCTCGGACCAGCTCGCCCCGACCGGCTTGGCGCTGACCGCCCGCCTCTCCAGCGTCGCGGGGCCCAACCTGGTGGCGGAGCTGGCGATCGAGGACGCGCCGGCCGGGCGCTTGGTCGGGCTGGTGGTCCTGCCTGCCGACCTCGACGACCCGCCACAGACCCTCGACGAGGCAGCGGCCGCCTGGGCGGAGCTGGCTCCCGAGGCGGCGCTGCTCGTCGCCCGCGGCCAGTGCGACCCGGTGCTCGCGGCGGGCGCCGACCGGCGGCTGGCCATCGGGTCGGTGTTCAAGCTGTGGGTGCTCGGGGCGCTCGTCGACACCGTGCAGGCGGGCGGGGCCCGGTGGGACGAGCCGCTCGCGATCCGCGACGACCTCAAGAGCCTGCCGAGTGGCGTGCTCCAGGACGAGCCGGCCAGCACCGAGCTGCCGCTGGAGGACTACGCCCTCCAGATGATCTCGATCAGCGACAACACCGCCACCGACCACCTGATCGCCCGGCTGGGCCGGGAGGAAGTCGAGGCGGCGCAAGAGCGGTACGGCCACGGCGACCCGGCCGTCAACCGCCCGTTCCCCACCACCAGGGAGCTGTTCTGGCTCAAGCTCGTCGCCCCCGCAGACGTCGTCGACGACTACATCGCCGGCGGCGAGCAGCAGCGGCGGGCGATCCTCGACGGCGCGGTGATCGACCTCGCCGGCATCGACCCGTCCGGGTTCACCACCCCGACGCACATCGACACGATCGAGTGGTTCGCATCTCCGCACGACGTATGCGGGGTACTGCAGGCGCTCCCGCTGGAGACGTCTCCCGAGGTGCGGCGCATCCTCACGGCGAACCCGGGCATCGACCTGGACCCCTCGACCTGGAGCGACGTGGCCTTCAAGGGTGGCTCCGAGCCGGGCGTGCTGGCACTGGCCTGGCGGGCCGTCCGCGCCGCGGACGGCGAAGTCTTCATCGTGGTCGGCATGCTCAACGACACCGCACAACCCGTGGACGAGATCACGGCGGTGCTGCTCCTCGAGCAGATCTTCACGCTGCTCGAGGACGCCTGACGCCGCCCGTCACCCGCCGTCGGCGAAGATCTCGATCTCGACCGCGCCGGTGTTGCCGCCGGTGGAGGCGGCCACGTCGAACCGCAGCACCTGCCCCGTGAAGCCGACCTCGGTCGGGTCGCCGTCGATCGGGAACGGGCCGCGCGGCTCGCCGCCGTCGACGGTGATCGTGTAGGACTCGGCGATCGCGCTGCCGTCGGTCATCTCGCGGGTGTGGTACCACACCGCGACCACATCGACCGGCCGGCCGAGGTCGACCTCCACGAAGGCGTCGTCGCCGTCGCCGGCGCTCGACCATTCGGTGCCGAAGTCGCCGTCGAAGGCGTTGCCGGGCGCGAACTGGGCCGAGAATTCGGAGCTGGCGCCGGTGATCGTTGCCTCCGTCGAGACGTTGATGCCCGGGCCGCTCGCCTCGGCCGCCGCCGGGGTGCGGAAGGTCATCAGCTCGCTCTGGTACAGCGTGCCGCCGGCGTCGACGCCCTGGAGCCGGAACGAGTACTCGGTGTCGGGGGCGAGGCCCGTGAGCCGCGGGCTGTGGCCGTCGTGGGCGCCGCCGGCCATGTCGTCGTCGGTGGCGATCAGGCCGAGGTCGTCGGTCTCGCCGTAGGCGACCGCGCACACCACGTCGATCGACGTGTCGACGAGCAGGCGCCCGCTCTGGGCGTTGGCGTCGAACTCGAACGACACGTCGGAGGCCTGGATGTCCTCGAAGGGGCGCACCTCGGTGGCGCCGCCGTCGCTGCAGGCGGCGACGACGACGAGCAGCCCGACCGCCAACGTCGCGATTCGCATGCGTCCACGGTATACGGTCCGGCGCCTTAGGCCTCGGCGAAGCTGATCCACTCTTCCGGGGCGAAAGTGCGAGCGCCGCCGTTCGCGAGGACGCTGACGGTGCCGGTGCCGCGTACCCGATAGCGGCCGCGGCCGCCGACCAGGGCGGTGTCCTCGTCGATGCCGACCAGCGTGGCGCCCGGCGGGAGCGCGGCCCGGTGGCGGGCCTCCGCGTCCGGCCACCAGTGCAGCATCCGGTCGTAGTGGGAAATCACGGCCAGGCCAGGGTCGAGCCCGAGGCCGGGCCGCATCTCGAACGTGCGCGAGTCCGGGGCGAGGGCGGTCAAGGCCGACGCGCCCGCCGAGCAACCCGCCACCGACATGCCGATCGCGTGGGCCGACAGGACCGCGTCCCAGCAGGCGGTGCCCCGCAAAGTGTCGGCCAGGTAGCCGGGGTTGCCGCCAGACAGGTAGATCAGTCCCGCCGCGGCGACGCGCTTCGCCAGCGCCCGATCGTCTGCGCTGGCCCGGTCCACCACCGGCACCGAGTCGACCTCGGCGTCGAGCGTCGCGTAGTGGCGGCGAGCGAGGTCGGCCCAGTAGTCGAGCCTGGCCGTGCCTTCGGGGGCGGCGGCGGTGGCGAGATGGGCGACCCGGCGCGGCACCCCGTCGAACAGGGCGCAGTCGACGTCGAGCATCGCGGGGGTGAACTCGCCACTCCCGACGAGCGCAACCGGGCCTGATTGCGTCACGGTCACGGGCGGCAGCCTACGCTGCCGCCCGTGGATGGGCTCGGCGTGTCATCGGAGATCGGGCGGCTGCGCCGCGTGGTGGTGCACCGGCCCGGCATCGAGCTGGCCCGGATCACCCCGCAGAACAAGGAACGCCTGCTGTTCGACGACCTCCTGTGGGTAGAGCGCGCCCAACAGGAGCACGACCGCTTCGCAGCCATGATGCGGGAGCGGGAGGTCGAGGTGCTCTACTTCGACGACCTGCTGGCGGACTCGCTGGCCGACGAAGGGGTGCGCCATGCCCTCATCGACGCCGTCATCACCCCGGCGGCGTGCGGGGTGCGGGTGTCCCGGGCGCTGCGAGCCGAGCTGCGGGAGCGGCCGGTGGGTCAGCTCATCGACGTGCTGCTCGGCGGCCTGCTGGAGCAGGAGCTGCCCGACTGGGGAGTCGACCACCTCTTCGCCGACCTCGTCGGCGACCGGTTCCACTATGTGCTGCGGCCGCTGCCGAACCTCCTGTTCATGCGCGACAACGCCTCGTGGATCCACGACGGCGTGGCGCTGAACGTGCTGGCCACCCCGGCCCGCGACCCGGAGTCGCACTACGTGCGGGCGATCTACGACCACCATCCCGGCTTCGCCGGGCGCGATTTCCCGGTCTGGTACGGCAACGACCCCGACCACCGGTTCCCGGCCAGCATCGAGGGCGGCGACATCCTCGTGCTCGACGACCGCACCGTGATGGTGGGGATGGGGGAGCGGACCGCCCCGGCGGCGGTCGAGATGCTGGCCCACGGGCTGTTCGAGGCCGGGCGGGTCGAGACGGTGATCGCCGCCCACCTCCGCCAGGAGCGGGCGGTGATGCACCTGGACACGGTCTTCACGATGGTCGACGTGGACACGTTCAACGTCTTCCCGGGGATCCTCGACGAGATGGACGTGCACCTGCTGCACCCGGCAGGCAACCGGCGGGTGCGGGTGACCGAGACCGGCGGCGTGGTAGCGGCGCTGCGGGAGGCGCTGGGCCGGGACGAGGAGCCGACGATGGTGCCGACCGGCGGCGACGCGCTCGGCCGGCTCCGGGAGCAGTGGGACGACGGCAACAACACGCTGGCGCTGGAGCCGGGGGTGGTCGTGGCGTACGCCCGCAACCAGGAGACCAACCGCCGGCTGCGCGACGCCGGCATCGAGGTGCTGGAACTCGACGCCTCCGAGCTCTGCCGGGGCAGGGGCGGCAGCCGCTGCATGACCCTGCCGCTGCTCCGCGACCCGGTCACCTGGTGACGGCGCAGGCTGTCACGATGTTCTTGTGGCGGCGCCGTTCTTGCGGCGGCGCAGGCCGTCACGATGTTTTGTGGCGGCGGCGGCCGTCACGGTGTCTTTGTGGCGGCGGCGGCCGTCACGGTGTCTTTGTGGCGGCGGCGGCCGTCACGATGTGACCGTGACGAGCTTGTAGCGGGCGATCTCGGCATCCGACATGAGGTGCAGCTCGTCGGGCGCGGCGGCGTTGATCGAGAAGAAGTAGAAGTCGGGGCCGGCGACGTCGCCGAGCATCTCGGCGAGATACGTGAGGAACGGGTCGTGGCGGTCGTCGCCGGGGGGGAGCCGGTCGGCCCGCACGTCGTCGGCGGGATCCTCCCATGCCCGAACGGCCAGGGACGCGCCCTCGCCGAGCGTGCGCGCCGCCCCGGCTGCGAACAGGTCGACCCCTCCACCGGCGACGAAGCCGTCCGCCGGTACCTCGGTCGCCAGCCCGACCTCCCGCAGCAGCCGGCCTGCGGCGAACACGGCGTCCGGGTCGACCGAGCCGGGCACGTTGGCGAGCACGAGCGTGCCGACCTCCGGATGCCAGTTGACGAGGTGGACGATCTGGTCCAGCGTGCCCCGCCCGAGCTGGCCGCTCACCACGGCCCGGTCCCCGTCGAGGGCG
This sequence comes from Acidimicrobiia bacterium, assembly GCA_041619955.1. Lineage (GTDB taxonomy): Bacteria > Actinomycetota > Acidimicrobiia > Spongiisociales > JAOTWH01 > JBFJZV01. Next base: position 8,069 of record JBFKDA010000088.1, read on the forward strand.
ATCACCGTCGACCCCGCGCCTCGCCCGAGCCGCAGCTCGAAGGCGACGTCCTCGACGTCCTCGACGCGCAGCAGCAGCCCGGCCGCGGTCAGCGACTGGCCGTCGCCCCGGGTGAACTCCACGCCCTCCGCCGTGTAGGTCACCACGTCGTCCTCGATGACGAGGATCTCCTCGGTCGGCTCGCCGTCGTCGCCAACGGGCACCACCACGCCGCTCGCGGGCCCGAACACCCCGATCACCTCCAGCCGGCCGGTGTCGTCGCGCTCGCCGACCTCGATGAACTCGGCCACGAGCTCGCCACCGATGCGGATGCCCCCGGCCGGGCTGGTGGCGAGGATCTCGTCGGACGGCGGCGTCCCGGGCGGGGTGGTGCGGGGCGGCGCCCCGGGCTCGCTCCCGGCGCCGGCTGGCGCGGTGCCGGTGGGCGCCGGCACGAAGAACGGGTCGCGGGCCAGCGTGTTCCGGGTCGTCGTGGGGAAGGAGTCGGGGAAGGTGGACCCGATCTCGGCATCGCCGCACGCCGCGGCCACCAGCAGTGCGACGACGATCGGCAGCGCGCGCTTCACCGGCCGGCAGGGTAGGCGCCGCAGCCTGGCACCTGCACTGCCTCGGTAACCTGCCGCGCCGTGCTCGTCGAAGTCTCCGATCTCGAGAAGGTCTACCCCGGCGCGGTGCGTGCGCTCGACGGGGTGAGCTTCCACGTCGCCGCGGGTGAGACGTTCGGCTTCCTCGGCCCGAACGGGGCCGGCAAGACCACCGCGATCCGGATCCTCGTCACGCTGCTCCGGCCCACCTCGGGGAGCGCCACGATCGACGGGCTCGACGTCACCGCCGAGCCGCACGAGGTCCGCAAGCGGGTCGGGTACGCGGCGCAGTTCATCGGCCTCGACAACGACCTGACCGGTCACGAGAACCTCGTCCTGCAGGCCCGGCTGCACGGGGTGCCGGCGGCGGAGGCGCGCCGGAGGGCCGACGACCTGCTCGAGGTGATCCAGCTCACCGAGGTCGCCGGCCGGCGGGCCGGCACCTACTCGGGCGGGATGCGGCGCCGGCTCGACCTCGGCCAAGCACTGATGCACCGCCCGCGCCTCGTCTTCCTCGACGAGCCCACCACCGGCCTCGACCCACAGAACCGGCGGGCGATGTGGGACTACCTCGCCCGCCTCAATGCCGACGGCGTGACGATCTTCCTCACGACGCAGTACCTGGAGGAGGCCGACGAGCTGTGCAGCCGGTTGGCGATCATCGACCAGGGGCGGATCGTCGTGTCGGGTTCCCCGGCCGAGCTGAAGGCCGGGCTCGGCGGCGACGTCGTGTCGGTGGCGGTGCCGGCCGAGGCCGGTGGCGACCTATTGGCGCGTACCCGGGCGGTGCTCGCCGCGGTGCCGGGCGCCGGCGAGACCAAGGTGTTCGACCAGACCGTGGCGGTCTACCTCCCGGACGGCAGCGCCAAGCTGCCGACCGTCGTGCGGGACCTCGACGCGGCCGACATCCCGGTCGAGCGGCTGGAGCTGGCCCACCCGAGCCTCGACGAGGTGTTCCTCCGCTACACGGGGGAGCGGCTGCGGGTGGAGGAGGTGCGGCGGCCGAGCCGGGTGCTGCGCGGGGCGGCCCGGCGGGGGAGGGGCTGAGCATGCTGCGCACGGTCGGCGAGGTCGGGGTGTTGTGGCGGCGGAACATGGTGAAGACCGTCCGCATCCCGATCCTGCTGTTCTTCAGCCTCTTCCAGCCGCTGATCTTCCTCCTGCTGTTCAGCCAGGTGTTCGCCGAGCTCGACCGCCTGCCGGGCTTCCCCTACGACGACTACCTCCAGTTCCTCGCGCCGTCGATCATCGCGCTCACCGCACTCAACTCGGCCTTCCAGTCGGGCATGGGCATGGTGACCGACATGGAGGACGGCCTCCTCGACAAGTTCCTGATCTCGCCGATCCACCGGGCGAGCATCCTGGTCGGACGGGTGCTGAGCGACGGCAGCCGCATCGTCCTGCAAGCGCTGGTCATCGTGGTCGTGGCGTACGCGATGGGCACCCGCTTCGAGACGGGGCTGGCGGGACTGGCGGTGATCGTGGTGCTTGCGGCGCTGTTCGGGATGGCGTGGGCCGGGCTCTCGAACATCGTGGCGCTGCTCACCGGCAACGCCGAGCTGACGATGGTCATCGGCATCCTCGTCACGTTCCCGGTGCTGTTCCTGTCGACGGCGTTCATGCCGTCGATC
>JBFKDA010000089.1:0-10257 GCA_041619955.1 Acidimicrobiia bacterium
ATGGCCGTCGACCGGCAACTACTGCCGGGGCGGCGCGTACGACGCCCAGCTCCTCGGGTGCCGGTCGGTGGCGATCCTCCCCGAGGGGATGAGCCGGGAGCGGTTCGAGTGGCTCGAGTCGGTGGCCGGCGAGGTGATCCGTACGCCCGGCACCGAGAGCAACGTCAAGGAGATCTTCGACGAGTGCGCCGCGCTCAGGGCCGCCCACGACGACGTGGTGGTCTTCAACCAGTTCGACGAGTTCGGCAACTACCTGTGGCACTACGCCGTCACCGGGCCGGCGATCGGCGAGGTGCTCGGCGCCTCCATGGGCGAGGGCGACCGGTTCGCCGGCGTCGTCCTGTCCACCGGCTCGGCCGGCACCATCGGTTGCGGCGACCACCTGAAGCAGCGGTTCCCCGCCGCGAAGATCGCGGCGGCCGAGGCGCTCCAGTGCCCCACGCTGCTGCAGAACGGATTCGGGGAGCACCGCATCGAGGGCATCGGCGACAAGCACGTGCCGTGGATCCACAACGTCCGCAACACCGACGTCGTGATCGCGGTCGACGACGACGCACCGCTGGCGCTCATCCGCCTGTTCAACGAGCCGGCCGGGCGGGCGTACCTCGCCGCGGCGGGCGTGCCGCAGGAGGCGATCGACGCGCTGCCGCTGCTCGGCATCTCGGGCGCCGCCAACGTCGTCGCCGCAGTCAAGTTCGCCAAATGGTTCGAGCTGGGGCCGAGCGACGTCGTGGTCACGGTGGCCACCGACTCGATCGAGATGTACGGCAGCCGCCTCGACGAGCTGCGCGCCGCGCACGGCGAGATGCGCGACGTCGACGCCGCCGCGGCGTGGCACCGCCACCTGCTCGGCGCGACCACCGACTACATGGGCGAGCTCGACCACTACGGCCGCAAGCGCATCCACAACCTGAAGTACTACACGTGGGTGGAGCAGCAGGGCCGCGACGCCGCCGAGCTGGCGGCCCAGTGGCACGACCCGGGCTACTGGACCGCCATCCAGCGCCAGGTGGAGCCGATCGACGAGCTGATCCGGGCGTTCAACGCTCGCGCCGCCGCCTGACGCCGGTCACACCTCGTACTGCACCCGGACGACGGCGTCGGTGATCGGGCGCACGTGGTCGGCGACCACCTGCAGGTGGGTGGCGTCGGCCCCGTAGGCGCGACATGCGTCGGCGTCGGCGAAGTCGGCGACCAGCGCAAAGTCGAAGTTGCCGTCGGTGTAGCGGAGGTCCCGGCCGAACTCGTAGCGGGCGATGCCCGGGATCGCCGCCGGGAGGGACGCCAAGCCGGCTTCCATAGCAGCGATCTGGCCGTCGGTGGCACCGGCGGTGAACTTGAACAGCACGACGTGGCGCACCATGGGAGGCCTTTCGGGAGGGGAGGGCAGCCTACGGGAGGCGTCGGTAGGCTGCCTCGGACGAGGAGGGTGCGTGGAGGATTTCGTCCGGGGTCTCCCCAAGGCAGAGCTGCACCTGCACATCGAGGGAACGCTCGAGCCGGAGATGATGTTCGCCCTCGCCGCCCGCAACGGCGTGTCGCTGCCCTACGCGTCGGTCGAGGCCGTCCGCGCCGCCTACGAGTTCGAGAACCTCCAGTCGTTCCTCGACATCTACTACGCGGGCGCGGCGTGCCTGCTCCACGAGCAGGACTTCTACGACCTCACCTGGGCCTACCTGGAGCGGGCGCGGGCCGACGGGGTCCGGCACGCCGAGATCTTCTTCGACCCGCAGACCCACACCGGCCGGGGCGTCGCGTTCGCGACGGTCGTCGGCGGTATCCACCGGGCGCTCGAGGACGGCCGTGACCGCCTCGGGGTGACGTCCGGCCTCATCATGTGCTTCCTGCGTGACCGCAGCGCCGAGGCGGCGGCGGAGACGCTCCAGGCGGCGCTGCCGCACAAGGCGCTGCTGCTCGGGGTGGGGCTGGACTCCGCCGAGGTCGGCCACCCGCCGTCCAAGTTCGCGGCGGTGTTCGAGCGGGCCCGGGCCGAGGGGCTGCGCGCCGTCGCCCATGCGGGCGAGGAAGGGCCGGCGGCGTACGTGTGGGAGGCGCTCGACGTCCTGGGCGTCGAGCGGGTCGACCACGGCGTCCGCAGCGCCGAGGACGCGACGCTGGTCGCCCGGCTCGCCGCCGAGCAGGTGCCGCTGACGATGTGCCCGCTGTCGAACGTGCGGCTGCGGGTGTTCGACCGGATCGAGAACCACAACATCATGCGGCTCCACGACGCCGGGGTCCTGGTGACCGTGAACTCCGACGACCCGCCGTACTTCGGCGGCTACGTCGGCGAGAACTACCTGGCCGTGCAGCGGGCGTTCGGCCTCGATCGGGGCCAGCTACGCGACCTGGCCGCCAACTCGATCGCGGCGTCGTTCATGCCGGGCGACCGCAAGGCCGAGCTGACCGCCGAGCTGAACGCCTACGTGCAGGCGGCCGGCTGACCCGGGTGTGACCTAGGCCCCTAGCCCACACTGCCCCGGGCTGGTTCCGTGAGCACATGAACTGCCGCCGGGCCCGCCGAGCCGTCGCCACGCGGTACGGGGTTGGCTCCAGGCCGGCGCGCCAGCGCCGGCCATGGCCCCCGTCCGACGCGCGCGGCAGCCGCACGGCGGCGGGCCCGCAACGTCCGGCACCGCACGACGACGCCCCACCGGCGTGCAATGTCCAGCACCGCAGGTCACGGCCGTGAAGCCGCCCGTCAGCGCATCGCCGAGGGCGACGCCTCAGCCGCACGCCGCCGCCGGCACCACGGTGCGGTTCGTCCTCGACGGCGAGCCGGTCGAGGTCCGCGCCGACCACCCGCATCTGCTGGCCGCGCTCCGGGAGGAGCTCGGCACCACGGCCGCCAAGGACGGCTGCTCGCCCTCCGGCCAGTGCGGCGCGTGCACCGTCCTGCTGGACGGCAAGGCGATGGTCAGCTGCGTGCTGCCGGTGGCCAAGGCGTCCGGGCGGGACGTCACCACCACCGCCGGGCTCGCCGGCGAGGAGCGCCGCCGCTACGCGGAGGCGTTCGCGGCGGCGGGCGCGCTCCAGTGCGGGTTCTGCACGCCGGGCATCGTGCTGCGGGTCAAAGCACTGCTCGACCGGCGCGGCGGCTCGCTCACCAGGGAGACCGCCGCCCGCCACCTCGGCGCCCACCTGTGCCGGTGCACCGGGTACGTCAAGATCCTCGACGCGGTCGAGGCGCTGGCCGCGGGGGAGGAAGCCGCGCCGGGGGGCGAGTCCGGCGTCGGCAGCCGCAGCGCCCGCTACCAGGCCGGCGAGCTCACGCTCGGCGACAAGCCGTTCGTCGACGACCTCCGCCTCCCGGGCATGCTGCACGCCGCGCTGCGGCTCGCCGACCACGCCCGGGCCGACGTGCTGTCGATCGACACCAGCCCCGCCACTGCCCACCCCGGCGTGCGCGCGGTGCTGACCGCCGCCGACGTGCCCGGCGAGCTGCGGGTGGGCTTGCTGGAGCGCGACTGGCCGGTGTTCGTGCCGCAGGGCGGCCGGACGTCCTACGTCGGCGACGTGCTCGCGATGGTCGTGGCGGACGATCGGGACGCCGCCCGGCGGGCGGCGCAGCTCGTCGACGTCACCTACCGGACGCTGGCGCCCTTCACCGACGCCCGGGACGCGCTCGCCGGCGGCACGCCGGCGACGTGGGGCACCGATGGCAACGTGCTGTCCGAGACGGCCTACCGGCGCGGTGACGTCGACGCCGCGCTCGCCGCCAGTGCCCACGTCGTCCACGAGGTGTTCGAGACGCAGCGGGTCGAGCACGCCTTCCTCGAGCCCGAGTCCACCGTGGCCGCTCCGCAGCCCGACGGCACGCTGCGGGTGTGGTCAGGCGGCCAGGGCGCCTGGGACGACCGCGACCAGATCGCCACCGTTCTGGGCGTGCCGCCCCGCGAGGTCGTCGTCGTCCAGGTCGCCAACGGCGGAGCGTTCGGCGGCAAGGAAGACCTGTCGAACCAGGCGCAGACCGCGCTCGCCGCCCACCTGCTGGGCGTCCCGGTGATGTGCACGCTGAGCCGGGAGGAGTCGCTGCTGATCCACCCGAAGCGCCACCCGATGCGGCTCGACTACACGGCGGGCTGCGATGCCGACGGGCGGCTGACCGCGCTGCGGGCCCGGATCGTCGGCGACACCGGGCCGTACGCGTCGGTGGGCGCCAAGGTCCTGGAGCGGGCCGCCGGCCACGCTTGCGGCCCGTACGCGATCCCCCACGTCGACGTCGCCGCCACCGCGGTGCGGACCAACAACCCGGTGTGCGGGGCGTTCCGCGGCTTCGGGGCCAACCAGGCCCAGTTCGCGATGGAGGGCGTCGTCGACCGGCTGGCCGAGGCGGCCGGCCTCAGCGGCTGGGAGATGCGCCGCCGCAACGCGGTCGTCCCGGGCAGCGAGTGGGGACCCGGCCAGCTCATGGACGCCGGTGCGGCAGGGGCGCGCGCCGTGCTCGACGCGGTGCGGCCGGCGCTCGACGGGGCCGTGGCCGCCGGCAAGGCGGTCGGGGTGGGGCTGGCGATCAAGAACACCGGGCTGGGCAACGGGGCCGTGGAGGTCGCCAAGGCCACCGTGCGGTTCGGGGACGACGGCGTGGTCGAGGTGCGCCACTGCTGGACCGAGATGGGCCAGGGCGTGCACACGGTGGCGATGCAGGTCGCCGCCGAGGAGCTGGGGATCGCGCCGGGCAGGGTGCGGGTCGCCGTCGACACGACCCGCGAGCTGGGCGCCGGCCAGACCACCGGCAGCCGCGGGACGCTGATGGTGGCGGGCGCGGTGGCCGATGCGTGCGGGGCGGCGCGGGCCGACGGCTGCCGGCCCGGCGTCGAGTACCCCGGCGAGTATCGGGTCGACTGGACCGACGACCTCGCCGCCGGCAAGCAGCACCCGGTCGTCCACTCGACCTTCGGCTACGCCGCCCAGCTCGTGGTGGTGGACCGGTCGAACGGCGAGATCGAGCGGGTGGTGGCCGCCCACGACGTGGGCCGCGCCGTCAACCCGCTGCTCTGCGAGGGCCAGATCGAAGGGGCCGTGCACATGGGGCTCGGCTACGCGCTCAGCGAGGACTTCCCCACCGACGCCGGCGGCCGCCCCCGCCACACCACGCTGCGGAGCCTCGGCATCCTGCGCGCCAAGGACGTCCCGCCGATCGACGTGGTTCTCGTCGAGGTGCCCCAGCCCGGGTCCCCGTACGGGATCAAGGGTGTGGGCGAGATCGGGCTGGTGCCCACCGCGGGCGCCGTGGCCGCGGCCCTCCACGACCGCGACGGCACCTGGCGGGCCCGGCTTCCCATGCGAAGGGAGCGATGATGAGCCAGGTCACGCCGGGCCTCGTCTGCGGCCACCACCACCTGTACTCGACCCTGGCGCGCGGCATGCCGGCCCCGCCCCGCACACCGCGGAGCTTCCTCGCGATCCTCGAGCAAGTGTGGTGGCGGCTCGACGCCGCCCTCGACCTCGAGATGATCCGCTGGTCGGCGATGCTCGGCGCGCTGGAGGCGCTGGAAAGCGGCACTACCGCGATCGTCGACCACCACGAGTCGCCGAACGCCATCGAAGGAAGCCTCGACCAGATCGCCGCGGCGTGCGCCGAGGTGGGGGTGCGGGTGGTGTGCGCCTACGGCGTCACCGATCGGCACGGGGAGGACGGCGCGCGCCGCGGCCTCGCCGAGAACGACCGGTTCCTCGCGGCGGGCGGGGCGGGGATGGTCGGCGTGCACGCCGCCTTCACGTGCTCCGACGCGACGCTGGAAGCGGCCGCCGACCTGGCCGGCCGCCACGGCGTCGGCGTCCATATCCACGTGGCGGAGGGGCCCGTCGACCGCAGTGCCCCGTCCCGGCTCCACCGGCATGCCCGGCCGGACTGGCTGCTGGCCCACGGCGTCAACCTGCCCGACGACCACGGGCTCGTCGGGATCGTCGCCCACAATCCCCGCTCGAACCTCAACAATTCGGTCGGCTACGCCGCTCCGGCCCGGTTCGCCAACCGCGTCGTCCTCGGCACCGACGGCATCGGCGCCGACATGCTGGAGGAGTTCCGCCTCGCCTACGCACTGCAGCGCGCCGCCGACGTGACCGCCTCGCCCCAGGAAGCGTGGGACTGGCTCGGCAACGGCGAGATGCTGGTGGCCGGGGCGGCCAAGGACGAGGTCTCCTGGAGCTACCAGCCGATGGACCCCTGGCACCTCGCGTTCACCACGGGAGTCCGCCCGGTGCGGATCGTCGTCGGCGGCGAAGTGGTGCTCGACGAGGGAGGGCCCACCCGGGTCGACGCTGTCGAGATCCGGGCGAAGGCGCACGAGCAGGCCGCCCGCCTGTTCGCCCGGCTGTGAAGCCCTACCCGCTGCGGGTGCTGCTCGGCCGGGTGGCACGCGAGTGGGAGACCCGCCACCGCATCTTCGACCTGCCCACGGGGCGGTTCTTCCACCAGGAAGAGACCCGCGACCTGACGGCACCGGTGGCGGGGCGGTGGGCCGCGACGCCGGTTGGCCCCGCGGCGGGGCCGCACACCCAGCTCGCCCAGAACTACGTGCTGGCGTGGCTGGCCGGCGCCCGGACGTTCGAGATGAAGACCGTGCAGGTGCTCGACGAGCTGGACATCCCGCGGCCGTGCATCGACATGGCGGGGGAGGGATACAACGTCGAGTGGAGCCAGGAGCTGCGGATCGCCGAGTCGCTGCGGGAGTACGTGAAGGCGTGGATGATGCTGCAGATCCTCGCCCGCTGGGAGCCGCTCCGACCGGCGCTCGGCGTCCCCGGCGACCACGTGTTCGACCTCTCGGTCGGCTACGACCTGGCGGGCATCACCGGCGACGCCATGTCCCGGTTCGTCGCCGCGGTGCAGGACGCCGGCCCGATCATCGACGCGCTGCGCCCCGAGATCCCGGAGCCCTTCGCCGAGTTCCGCGACTTCCCGTTCCCGGCGCGGATCGTCGGCAGCGTCACGCTTTCGACGTTCCACGGCTGCCCGCCCGACGAGATCGAGGCGATCAGCAAGCACCTGATGGTCGAGCACGGGCTCGACGTCACGGTCAAGCTCAACCCCACCCTCCTCGGCTACGACGCCGTCGCGGCGATCCTTCACGGCCGGCTCGGCTACCACGACGTGCAGCTCGACCCGGCCGCGTTCGCCGCCGACCTCCAGTACGGCCGCGCGCTGGACTTGATCGACGGGCTCGACCGATTCGCCGCCGACCACGGCCGCTGGTTCGGCATCAAGCTCACCAACACCCTCGTCGTCGGCAACCGCCGCGGGGTGCTGCCCGGCGACGTCGCCTACCTGTCCGGCCCGCCGCTCCATGTGATCGCGATCGAGCTGGCCGACCGCCTGGCCGGCGACCTCCCCGGCCGGTTCCGGCTCGGCAGCACCGAGCACGGCATCGGCGTGTCGTTCTCGGCCGGCATCGACCGGGACAACTTCGCCGACGCCGTCGCCCTCGGGCTGAGCCCGGTCACCGTGTGCAGCGACCTGCTCCGTCCCGGCGGGTACGGCCGGCTGGCGGCGATGCTGCGGCGGCTCGGCGACGAGATGGAGGCGGACGGCTGCCCCGACCTGCCCACCTGGCGGGTGCACCGCGCCGACGCGGCGCGGGCCGCGGGCAGGCGGGACGCGCTCGCCGCCTACGCCGCGACCCTGCGCGACACCGGGCCCGATTCCCGCTACGGGGCGGGGAGCGTGCGGCGGCCCCTGCGGCATGTGGACGCCGACCTCGCGCTGTTCGACTGCGTGAGCTGCAACCTGTGCGTCACCACCTGCCCCAACGACGCGATGCTCCACCTCCGCACGCCGGAGGGGAGCGGGCTGGCGGCGCGCTGGCAGTACGCCTGCCTGGCCGAGCTATGCAACGAGTGCGGCAACTGCACGACGTTCTGCCCCGAGCGCGGCGAGCCGTTCCGGGCCAAGCCCCGCCTGTTCCTCGACCGCACGCGGTGGGCGGCCGACGCCGGCCCGGCCTTCCACATCTCCGGCAACGGCGGGGTTTCGGTCACCGCCGCACCCGGATGGGAGGGCGCGCTCCCAGCCGTCGAAGCCGTGCTCGCCGGCGACCACGGCCTGCCGCTCCGCCCGGACGACCTGTCCGCGTGACGCCTTCCCGAGTCGGTCGGCGGGGTGTAATCTCCCCTGTGCCAGGAGTCCTTTTTTCGCCAGGAGTCAGGAGTCCGGGGTGTCAGGTGGTCACCGTGGTCTTCGCCGGGTCGGGGCGCCGCTGGGCGCAACCCTCGTCTCGTTCTTGCTGATCGCGCTCCCGGCCGCGCCGGCATCGGCGGCGTCGCTCGCCGTCACCCGTACCGACGACCCGCCGCCGGGCGCCTGCCTGCCGGACGACTGCTCGCTGCGGGAGGCCGTCCTCGCCGCCAACGGCACGGCCGAACACGACACGATCACGCTGGGTGCCGCCAAGTACGACCTCGAGCGCGGCGCACTGGAGGTCACCGGGTTGCTGGACATCGTGGGCCAGGGCAACGGTGTCACCGTCATCGACGGCATGGGCCGCAGCCGGGTACTGGACGTGGCGCTCGGTGCCACCGTGTCGGTGCGCGACCTGGTCGTCACCAACGGCCAGGCGCCGTCCGGCGACGATCTCGAAGAGGGCGGGCGCGGCGGGGCGATCCGCAACCTCGGCGGCCTCACCCTCACCGACGTGACCGTGGAGAACAGCCGGAGCGCCCACGGGGTGCGGTCGGGGAACGGCTTCCGGCTCCAGCGGCCGGGCGGCGGCGGCGGCATCGCCAACTCGGGCACGCTCAACCTGTTCCGCGTGACCGTGCAGCACAACTCGATCCCGGATGCCGGCGCGCTCCCCGACCGCGGAACCGCGCCCGGCGGGAACGGCGGCGGCATCTGGAACGAGGGACTGATGACGATCGTCGACTCGCTCATCCAGTACAACCGGGCCGGCAAGGGCGGCGACGGACCGAACTTCGACGTCATCGGCTACCGCGGCGGCCGCGGCGGCGACGGCGGCGGCCTGTACAACGGTGGGAAGGTGCAGATCGTCGGCACCGCCTTCATCGGCAACGAGGCCGGCGATGGCGGCCGCGGGGGACGCACATGCCACTCCTGCCCGAGCAAGGGGGGCGACGGCGGCTCAGGCGGCGCGATCTTCCACACCGACGACGCGGTCGCCGTCGAACGGTCGCGCTTCAACGGCAACCAGGCCGGCGACGGCGGCCACGGCGACCTGCCCGAGGCGGGCGGTGCCACCGGCCGGCCCGGCGACGGCGGCGGCGTCGTCGTCGTGACCGGTCTGTTCGACATCGGCGCCTCTGCCATGTGGTCGAACGCCGCCGGGGCCGAGGTCGCCGCCAGCGCGGCGTCCGGGGACTTGACCGGCGGCGTGGTCGTGGAGCCCGGGGCGGCCGTCCAGCTGCGCAACGTCACCGTGAGCGGCCACGCGCCGCACCGGTCGATCACCAACCGCGGCAAGCTGTCGATCGAGTACTCCACCCTGACCGGGAACGGGCCGTTCGTGGCGACCGGGGACACGACGATGGGGCTCTCGCTGCTCGACGATCCGTTCGAGGTCGCCTCGCCCGGGTTTCGCAGCGCGGGCTACAACGTCGTCATTCTTCCCGGCTTCCCGGGTGAGCCCACCGATGCCAGCCCGGCGACGGCCGGGCTGGGACCGCTGCTCACGAGCGACCCGGTGCCGACCCACCCCCTCGGCGGCGACAGCACCGCGCTCGACTTCGTCCCGGTCGTCGCGTGCGGGGGTCGCGACGCCCGCGGTGTGCACCGTCCGCAGGGGAGCGGGTGCGATGCCGGCGCCCACGAGCGGCGGCTGGCGCCCACCGTGGGGTTGGTCGATCCGGCTACGGCCAGGTGGCACCTCCGCAACGCGCAGGGGACGGTGACCAGCTTCTTCTTCGGCAACCCGGGCGACCGGCCCGTCGCCGGCGACTGGGACGGCGACGGCACCTCGACGCCGGGCATGTACCGCCAGAGCGACGGCTTCTTCTACGCCCGCCACACCAACACCCAGGGCATCGCCGACGCCGCGTGCTTCGCCGGCAATTCGGAGGACGTCCCGCTGGCGGGCGACTGGGACGGCGACGGTGACGCCAACCTCGGCTTGTACCGGCCCTCGACGCAGACGTTCCACCTGTACACGAGGGCCTGCGGGTTCACGCCGCTGGGAGTGGCGCAGATCTCGTTCGTCTTCGGCAACCCGGGCGACAAGCCGGTCGCCGGGGACTGGGACGGCGACGGCGCCGACGAGGTGGGTTTGCACCGGGAGAGCACCGGCTTCTTCTACTGGCGGAACTCGC
>JBFKDA010000090.1:0-10217 GCA_041619955.1 Acidimicrobiia bacterium
GCGGCGAGGGTGCCGCCGGTGGTGCACGTGTCCTCCACGATCGCCACCCGGTCGCCCGCCGCCACCGGGCCCACCAGCCGGCCGCCCACCCCGTGGCCCTTGGCCTCCTTGCGCACGGAGAAGGCACGCAGGGGCCGGCCGGCCTGCGACCCCCGGAGCGCTGTCGCCAGCGACACGGGATCGGCACCCATCGTCATCCCCCCGACGGCATCGAGCCCCGGCGCCAGCACCGCCAGCACCGCATCGCCGACGATGGCCGCCCCGGCGCCGTCGAAGGTCGCCTGGCGGGCGTCCAGGTACCAGGACGACACCTCGCCGGAGGCGAGCGTGAACGGCCCGTCGGTACGGACGTGGCGGCGCAGCAGGTCGGCGAGCCGGTCGGCGGGGGTCACCCGGAGAGCCTACGAGAAAAAAATCCGGAAAAGCCCTCAAGTCCGGCCGGCCTGCGCCGATACACCATGCAACAGGAGGAGCCTTCCTACCTCCCGTCTTAGCCCGACCGAGCTGGCCGCCGCAAGGCGGCCACTCGGTTTTTGGGCGTCGCCGTAAGGCGGCGGGCCCCGCACCTCCGGTATCGTCGGGGCGTGACCCCCGCCGACCGGCTCGCCGCTCTGCTGCGCCCCCACCTCCGCACCGACGGGCCGTTCACCCTCTCCTCCGGCGACACCACGGACTGGTATCTCGATGCCCGCCAGGCCACCTACGACGGGGCGGGCGCCGCGGTCGTCGGGGACGCAGTGCTCGGCGTGCTGGCCGCCGACGCCGTGGCGGTGGGTGGGATGACGATGGGCGCCGACCCGGTGGCGGTCGCCACAGCCATGCGCGCCGCAGCGGCCGGCCGGCCGTTACGAGCCTTCTCGGTACGGAAGCAGGCGAAGGGCCACGGCGTCGCCGGCCGGCTGGTCGGCCCCATCCGGGCCGGCGACAGGGCGGTGGTGGTCGAAGACACCGTCACCACCGGTCGCAGCATGCTCGAGGCGGTGGAGGCGCTCGCGGCCGCCGGCGTGGACGTGGTGCAGGCGGTGGTGCTCGTCGACCGCAGCGGCGGCGAGGCCGCCCGGCGGCTCGGCGCCCGGCGGATACCCTACGTGGCGATACTCTCCCCCCTGGACCTGGGAGTGGGCCACACCGGGAAGGACGACGCATGAGAGTGGAGTTCAAGCGCGCTGCCTGGCGGCCCTGGGTGCTGCTGGCGCTCGCGGTGCCGACCGTGGCGCTGGCGCTCGACCTCACGATCACCGAGCGCCGCATCACCGGCTGGGTACTCGACGTCGTCCACGCCCCGACGGAGCTGAAGGACGACCTCACCCGCGCTCCGGAGACCCGGGAGGATGGCGGCGCCCTCAGCCACCAGGGTTCCAGCGAGCGCCGCGCCGACTGGATCTGGGGAGGCTTCCTGTGGATCGCGGGCGCAGCGATGCTCTTCTGGGCCTTCAACGACATGACCGCCTCGCGCACCGTGCTGGCCGCGGACGACGAGGGCTTGCGACTCCAGGTCGGTTCGGCGCTGGGGAGCGACGTGGTGCTGAGTTGGGAGCAGATCGAGTCGATCCGCTCGACGGTCGACGAGGGCGACCTGGGACCGGCGCCGGTCCTGGAGGTCACGATGACCGGCCCCACATGGGTGCCCGCCGAGCCGACGAACGCCCGGTGGGAAGGCCACAGCCTGCTCATCGCGGCCACCGACTGGGCGACGCCGGTGCACGAGGCGGTGGGCGTCCTGCAGGCGATGCTCGACCGGTCCCGCGCCCGGCGCACGGGTGTCGAGCGCGCGGAGACGCCGCCGGCGTGAGCGGCCTCCCGATCGGCGCCCACGTGCCGGCCGCCCAGCCGCTGCAGGCAGCGGCGGAGCGATCGGCCGACCTCGTGCAGTTCTTCCTCGGCAACCCGCAGTCGTGGCGATCGCCCCCTCCGCGCGCGGACGCCGCCGAGCTCGCCGCCGCCGACCTCCCGCTGTACGTGCACTCCAACTACCTCATCAACGTGTGCTCCGACAACAATCGGGTGCGGATCCCCAGCCGCAAGAACCTGGCGGACGTCGTTGCTGCCGCGGAGGAGATCGGGGCGGCCGGCGTCATCGTGCACGGCGGCCACGTCGGCGACGACGAGGACAACCGGGCGGTGGGCGTGGAGCGGTGGCGCAAGGCGCTGGAGCCCCTGGACTCGGACCTGTTGGTCCTCATCGAGAACACCGCCGGCGGGGGCAACGCCGTCGCTCGGGAGATCGACAACTACGGGCCGCTGTGGGAGGGGATCGGCGACCTGGCGGTCGGGGTGTGTCTCGACACCTGCCACGCATGGGCCGCCGGGGAGGACCTCTCCTCGGTGGTCGAGCGCCTGCGGGCGGCGACCGGCCGGATCGACCTGGTCCACTGCAACGACTCGAAGGACCCGCACGACTCGCGCCGCGACCGTCACACCAACCTGGGGACCGGCATGATCCCCGAGGAGCTGCTCGTCGGCGTGGTCCGGGACGCCGCTGCTCCGGTGGTGGTGGAGACCCCCGACGACGCCGCCGGCCAGGCCGCCGACATCGCCTGGCTCAGGGCGCGGGTCTGACTGCTCATATGGCAGTTCGGGCGAGCGTTGGGTTGCGGTGGCGGGTATTGCGGGCTCGCCGAACTGCGGCTGCCGCGCTCGGTTGAGCGTTTCGCGGGGCCGGTGCTGGCGCACCGGCCTAGTACCAACCCCGTTTCCGGGTGTTGGCGGCTCGTGGTGTCTGTGGCGGCGGCCAACCCCGTTTCCGCGCCCTGGCGGCTCGTGGGTTGGAGGTCGTTTGTCTCAGTCCGCTAGGTAGGCGTCGCGGGCTGGGACTGTGGGGTCGGTGCCGGCGATGAAGGCTTCGACGTTGTCTCTCGCCTGGTCGTCGTGGTACTGGACCGGCGGGGACTTCATGAAGTAGCTCGACGGCGCGAGGAGCGGGCCGCCGACGCCCCGGTCCAGCGCCAGCTTGGCGCAGCGCACTGCGTCGATGACGACCCCGGCGGAGTTGGGGGAGTCCCATACCTCCAGCTTGAGCTCGGCGTTGAGCGGGACGTCGCCGAACGACCGGCCCTCCAGGCGGATGTACGCCCACTTGCGGTCGGTCAGCCAGGGGACGTGGTCGGAGGGCCCGATGTGGACGTCACGGGAGCCGATGCCCTTCTCGATCTGCGACGTCACCGACTGGGTCTTGGAGATCTTCTTCGATACGAGCCGGTCCCGCTCCAGCATGTTCATGAAGTCCATGTTCCCGCCGAAGTTGAGCTGGTAGGTGCGCTCGACGTCCACGCCGCGCTCCTCGAAGAGCCGGGCGAGCATGCGGTGGATGATCGTCGCGCCGACCTGGGACTTGATGTCGTCGCCGATGATCGGGACGCCTGCGGCGGCGAAGCGCCTCGCCGACGCGGGATCGGAGGCGATGAACGCGGGGAGGCAGTTGACGAACGCCACCCCGGCGTCGAGGGCGGCCTGCGCGTAGTGGCGGGCTGCCTGCTCGGCACCAACCGGCAGATAGCACACGAGCACGTCGGCCTCCGCCTCCCGCAGCGCGGCGGCGACGTCGACGGGGGGTTGCGCCGACTCCTCGATGGTCTCTCGGTAGTACCGGCCGAGGCCGTCCAGGGTGGGGCCGCGCTGGCAGATGACCCCGAGGTCGCCCACGTCGGCAAACTGCACGGTGTCGTTCGGTCCCGCCCATATCGCCTTGCCGAGGTCGATGCCGACCTTGGCGGCGTCGACGTCGAACGCCGCGACGAACTCCACGTCGCCGACGTGGTACCCGCCCAGGTCGACGTGCATGAGGCCCGGCACCGCGGTCCCGGGATCGGCGTCCCGGTAGTACTCGACGCCCTGTACCAACGAGTTCGCGCAGTTGCCCACGCCGACGATCGCTACCTTCACGCTTCGCATCTCGTTCCTCCCGTCGCGCCCGGCCCCGGGCGGGTTCGCAGTCACTCCATCGCCGGCGCGCCTGCCGTGCCGGGGGCGCCCCCCCGGCGGCGCTCGCGCCGCTCGTTCTCGATCAGCTCATCCAGCCAGGCGATGTCCGCCTCGGCAGTGGCCACGCCGTGCTCGATGAGCGACAGCGTGTAGCGGTCCATCCGCTCCTTGGTGCGTGCCGCCGTCCGGCGCAGCGACGCCCGGCCGTCCGCCAGCCGCTCCACGAGCTGCGCTCGCCGCCGTTCGAGCACGCCGAGGCGAGCCTCGGGCTCGAGGTAGCGGAAGAACGCCAGCCGCAGGTTGAAGGCCTTCTCGTCGTCGCCGTCGTTGGACCAGTCGTCCATCAGCTCGATGAACGCCTCCTCGCCCGCCGGCATGATCTCGTACGACTTGCGCCGCCCCGACGTCCCGGCCACCGCGATGAGGCCCTTGCGTTCCAGCCGGCGCAGCGCGGGGTAGAGGGATCCGAACGACACGCTCCAGAAGCCGTAGTCTGCGAGCTGCCGACGCAGCTCGTAACCGTGGCGCGGGCGGTCGCGCAGCAGGCCGAGGATTGCGAGTTCGAGCATGAGTGCCTTCGATATATCGAGTCGATATATAGCGAGGCGCGACATGGGTGTCAATTCCCCCACCGGTGAATACGTCAAGCCGGTCGGGGCACATGCCGAAGTGACGGCAGTAGGCAAGCGGGGTCGGATACGCCTCGGCCGTAGAGACCGGGAGGGTGCGACGTGCGCACTCCTCATGTGACAACCGAATCCGAGCAGGCGTTGCACCAGGCCCCGCAGGCGACGGGCGAGGCAGGGAGTGCCACGGCAGCCGAGCGTGGGCCCGAACCCGATTCCCGGCTTGGCGCGCTCGCCGAGGTCGAGCTGTCCAGCCACTCCTCGCTCCCCGAGGTCCTCCAACGCGTCGCGGAGGTGGCGACGGAGCTGCTTCCGTGCAGCGGCGGGGCCAGCCTGCTGCTGTGGGATGGGGACCGCGAGGTCTTCAGCACGGGCGCCACGACCGTCCCCGGCCAGGAAGCCGACGACGCCGTCGCCCGCATCCGGTCCCACGGCGGCGTGAGCGCGCAGATCGTGACGGAGCAGCGCCCGCGGGTGGTCCCCGACCTCGCGACGGGCTCCGTCTCGGGCAACGATCTTTCGGCCGAGTTCGGCATTCGCGCTTTCGCCGGGGTGCCGATCGTCTCCGAGGGGAAGTCGCTCGGCGTGCTCTACGGGCTCGATACCGATCCCCGGGAGTACAGCCCCGAGGACGTCGAGTTGCTCACCAAGCTGGCCCGCCGCGCCGCGACGGCCATCACCAACGCCCGCCTGCTCGACGACAGCCGGGCGGCCCGCGAGCGGGCGGAGGCGCTCGCCTGGGTCGCGAACGCGCTCATCGCCGCCGAGGGGCTGCACGAGGTGCTGCAGTCGGTGGTGGAGGGCGCAGCCGCTGCACTGCAGGCGGAGCGGGTCGAGCTGGTCACCGTCGACCTCGAGGCGCGCGGGGTCCTGGAGCGCTTCACCGGCGGCATGGCCGGCGTGTCAGCCGATCCCGTGCCGTTCACCGACCTCGTAGGCGGGATCGTGGGCTGGGTGCTTCGAGAGGAGAGGCTGGCGATCAGCCGGGCGCTCGGCGCCGACGAACGCGAGCCCCGCGAGGTGCGCGGGCGCTGGACCGCCGAGGGCATCGGACCGGCCGTGGTCGCCCCGCTGCGCTTCGGCGCTCACGTGCTTGGCACGTTGAGCGTGCTCCGGCGCGCCGACCAGCTCCCGTTCTCCGAGGCCGAAGTGGATCTCGTCATCGCCATGTCGAGCCAGGCCGCGGTCGCCATCGAGAACGTGCGTCTGATCGAAGCCACCCGCTCCACACTGCGGGAGACCGAGGCACTGTTCTCCGTCTCGCAAGCGCTCACAGAGGCCGACAGCCTTGCCGACATCCTCGAGGTCGTCGCCTCCGGCGCGGCGGACGCGTTGCCCGCCGGCCGGGTGGCGGTGCGCCTGGTTGCCCTCGACGGGGTGGCGCCCCCGGTCGACGTGGTCGCCGGGCCGGCGGTCGACCAGCTCCCGCCCGTCGACTTCACCCCCGCGCTGGCTGGTCCGGGACTGGAGCAGCTGCGCAGTGGCCGCCCGCTCACCGGCGACTCGGCTACTGGGGCCGGCGTGGTGGCGCCGCTCAAGGTTCACGACCGGCTGCTCGGGGCAGTCGCCGCCGACCCGGTCCCGGGCGAGCCCGAGTTCGGCGCGCGCCAGCTCGAGGTGCTGATGACGCTCGCCGCGCACGCCGCCGCCGCGTTCGACGGCGCCCGCCTCCTCGCCGAGGTGCAGCGGCTGGCGGTGACCGACGAGCTGACCGGCGCCCACAACCGGCGCCACCTCTTCGAGCTGGCCGAGCAGGAGTTCCGCCAGGCGACCCGCTACCAGCGGCCGCTCTCGGCGATCATGTTCGACATCGACCGATTCAAAGACATCAACGACCGCTACGGCCACGCCATCGGCGACCGGGTGTTGAGCTGGGTGGCCGACCACTGCCGCTCCGTGATCCGCAGCGCCGACGTGTGGGGGCGATACGGCGGGGAGGAGTTCGCGGTCGTGCTCCCCGAGACCACGTTGGAGGGCGCTCGGGAGCTCGCCGAGCGGCTGCGCCGGCTCGTGGCCGACACGCCGATCTCCACCGCGCGGGGGCCGGTGCCGGTGACGATCAGCCTCGGCGTGGCCGAGCTGCAGCCGACGATGCGGGACGTCCACGCGCTCATCGACCGCGCCGATGCCGCCATGTATTTCGCCAAGCGCACCGGCCGCAACCGCGTCGAGGCCGCGTAGGGCGAAAGGCGGTCCGCCGCTGGCAGCTACGCCGCCGGGGCGGTGAGGCTCAGTAGGCCCCCCCGAGCTTGGTGTGGTCCCACGTCACCACCCGCTCCGGGTGCACGATCACCGCGGTGTTCTTGGAAGCGAACCGGCCGAACATCGCCGCCAGCGCCTCGCCGTGCAGCGCCTCGCCGCCCGGCGCCATCGGGTAGCGGGCGGTGAGGTCGCCGTAGACGCCGAGCACGTAGTCGGGGTCGGTCACCAGCTCGGCCTCGCCTTTGATCATGACTCCCTGGAGCTCCTCGTAGGCGTGCCCCGCCTCGGCCAGCACCGTGAGCCGGGGATCACGGCGGAGGTTGACGATCTTCTGCGACTTGGTGAACGACCGGAACACGATCCGCTCGTCCCGCAGCGTGTACCACATCGGGGCGACGTGCGGCCATCCGTCCGCCCCGAGCGTCGCAACCTGCAGGCTCCGCGGCGAGTCGAGGAACGCGAGCACCTCGGCGTCGCTCATCGTGATGTCCTTGCGGGTCATGGGCGGGCAGGTTACCCGCCACGCCCACGCCGCGGCAGGCGTAGTATCACCCGCCATGACCGTCCCGCCGCCACCGCCGCCACCCGGGGATGGCCCGCCGCCCGGCGCGCCGCCGCCGGGAGCGCCGCTGCCACCCGGGGAGCCGCTGCCGCCCTCCGGCGGTATCACGTCCACGCAGAGCAGGGTCCTGATCGCCCTGGTGTCTGCGATCGTCGTGCTGCTGGCGGTGATCGGCGGGGTGCTGCTGTTCGGCGGCGACGACGAGGGCGAGCCCGGGACCACGGTCGCCGCTCCGACCACCCTCGCGCCCGCCACCACGCCGGCGCCCCCGACGACCGCCGCGCCCACCACGACGGCCGCCCCGACGACGACGGTGCCCGAGACCACCACGACGGTCGCGACCACCACCACGATGGCGACCACCACCACGGCGGCGACCACCACCACCGGCGACCCGTGCGCGATCGTCGCCGACCTGTCGGGCCCGCTCGCCAACCACGTGTTCCTCAGCACCGACGGCGTCGGCGCGGTCGCCGAGTTCGGCGACGAGGCCGAGCAGGTCATCCTCATCCTCACGTGCCTGCTGGGTGAGCCCGACGAGGACACCGGCTACGTCGACAGCTTCTCCGTGTTCGGCACCTGCCCAGGAACCGTGGTGCGCGGGGTCCGCTGGGGCCCGCTCACCACGCTCTTCGGCGACACCATGCTGTTCGGCACTGCGAGCCGCGAGCTCTACGGCTGGCGGTACGACCTGTTCTCGGGCCCGGACACGCTGGAACTCACGTTCCCCGAGAACGGGATCGGCCTCGGTGCCTCCGTCGCCGACCTGCGGGACGCCTACGGCGACGACATCGACCTGTTCCTCGACGACCCGCAGGGCGGCGCGTTCGTGGTCGGGCAGCGGAGCGTGGGCGGTGTCACGATCCCCGAGCTGTTCGGCACGCTCGACGCGGGCGGCGAGGCCGGCACCGTGCAGTTCTTCGACAGCGGCTTCTTCTGCGGGGAGTAGCCCCGCCTGCCAGCTAATCTCGGGCGTGCCGGCGACGGGGTCGACCCTCGTGGCGAGCCACGTTTCCGGACCGACGACACGCGGTACGCAAGGACGATCCCCCAACCCGACGCGGTGGGGAGAGAGGAGCCGCAATGCGTGACCGGATGACCGCCCCGGCGGTCCGCGCCCGCAAGGGTGGCCAGAAACTGCGCATGACCACGGCCTACGACGCCGTCACCGCCCGCATCGCCGACAGGGCGGGCGCCGACATCATCCTCGTCGGCGACTCGGTCGCCAACGTCGTGCTGGGTCACGCCGACACGCTCGCGGTCGGCGTCGACGAGATGGTGCACCACACCGCCGCCGTCACCCGGGCGCAGCCCAGGGCACTCGTCGTGGGCGACATGCCGTGGCTCAGCTACCACCTGTCGGTGGAGGACGCGGTGCGCAACGCCGGCCGGCTCGTGCGCGACGGCGGTGCCGGCGCCGTGAAGCTGGAGGGCGGCCGCAAGCGGCTCGACGTCGTCACGGCGCTGCTCGACGCCGAGATCCCGGTGATGGGCCACCTGGGCCTCACGCCGCAGTCGGTGCACGCGATGGGGGGATACCGGGTGCAGGGCAAGGCGGCGGAGGCCGCCCGCGAGCTCGTCGCCGACGCCCGCGCGCTCGACGCCGCCGGCGTCTTCTCGATCGTGCTGGAAGGAGTCCCAGACCTGCTCGCCGAAGTGATCACCAAGGAGGTGTCGGCGCCGACCATCGGCATCGGCGCCGGGCCCCACTGCGACGGCCAGGTGCTGGTGTTCCACGACGTGCTGGGCCTGAGTGCCGGGCATCAGCCGCGGTTCGTCCGCCGCTACGCCGAGCTGGAGGACGCAGCGGTCGCCGCCCTGGAGCGGTTCTTCGGCGACGTCGAGTCCGGGGCCTTCCCGGCCGAGGCGGAGACCTACCACATGCCCGAGGAGGCGGCCCGGGACCTGCTCAGGGAGGCGCCTTCCTCCGCCGGCTCCTAGTAGCGGTCCTCGTCGCCGGCGCCTGCTCGGGCGGCGCCGGCGGCACCACCGCGCCGCCGACCACCCCACCGCAGGCCACCGGGCTGGCGACCTTGGCGATACCCATCGAGCTGGCCGGCTTCCCGACCGCGGAAGTCACGGTCGCCGGCGATCCGTGGCTGGTGGCGATGGCGGATACGCCGGCGCGCCGCTCGCAGGGCCTCATGAACGTCACCGGCCTCGGCGCGCTCGACGGGATGCTCTTCGAGTTCGAACAGCGCACCGAGGCGGCGTTCTGGATGAAGGACACGCTGATCGCGCTCGACATCGCGTTCTTCGACGACTCTGGCGCGCTCGTCGACCGCTTCACGATGGTCCCGTGCCGCGAGGACCCGTGCCCCAGCTACCCGGCGGCCGGCCCGTACCGGTACGCGCTGGAGGCGCCCGAGGGCGCGCTGGCCCATCTCGACGCCGGCTCGCGGCTCGACGTACCGACCGGGTAGGCACCCGGCTGCCGCCCGGGTATGATCTGGTCCTTCCCCTACCTGCCCCGACAGGGGCCGTCCGCGCTGCGGATGTCCGAAGGAGGTTCGACGAACCGTGCGCACGTATGAGCTGATGGTGATCCATCGGCCCGATCTAGCCGAAGAAGACGTGCGCTCCCGCGTGCAGGCGCTCGAGGAGAGCCTCGCCGCGCAGGGAGCAACCGTGTCCGGGACCGACTTCTGGGGCAAGCGCCGCTTCGCCTACGAGATCGACCATCTCACCGAGGGCTACTACTCGGTGCTGACGTTCGACGCCGAGGCGCCCGCGATCGCGGAACTGGAGCGCGGGCTGCAGCTCGCCGACGAGGTCGTGCGGCACAAAGTCGTCCGACCGGACGCTCATTGATGCGTCGTCCGACCGGACGCTCATTGATGCGTCGTCCGACCGGACGCTCATTGATGCGTCGTCCGACCGGACGCTCATTGATGCGTCGTCCGACC
>JBFKDA010000091.1:0-10180 GCA_041619955.1 Acidimicrobiia bacterium
GCGAACATCACGTTGTTGGAGTCGTGGACCTTGCTCCAGTGGTACCACGAGCCCGCCTGGCGGGGGAACGGCAGGCGGTCGGTGCGTCCCCGGTACTCGACCTCGAAGAACCCTTCGGGGATGTCGACGTTGGGGGTGCCGTACTCGCCCATCGTGCCCAACTTCACCAGGTGGGCGTCGGGGGTGAGGTCCCGCATCGCGTGGAGGATGTTGAGCGTGCCGACGATGTTGTTGCGCTGCACCCAGTTGGTGTGGTGCACGTCGATCATCGAGTAGGGAGCCGACGGGCACTCACCCAGGTGCACGATCGCCTCTGGTCGGAAGTCTTCGAACAGGCCGCGGACGGTATCCCAATCCTCGAGGTTGCCCTCGACGACATGCAGGCCGGAGCCGTACTTCTCCTCGAACGCCTGCAGGCGGACGTCGAGCGAAGCGATCGGGGTGGCACTGTGACTGCCCATCTCGTCCACCCATTCGCGGCGAAACATGGCATCTATGCCGGCGACCTCGTGGCCGCGCGCGGCGAGGTACTGGGCGAGCGCCCAGCCGAGATAGCCGTCGATGCCGGCGATCAGCACCTTCACTACGCATCACTCCTTGGTCAACGTCAGCGGCGCAGGTTAGACGGGCGCCGAACACCGGGATTCGGCTCGACTACGCTCGCTCGGGCCCGACGAGGACCGGCATGCATCTGATGGCGTTCGATCCGATCATCTCGGGGCACCACGGCGAGTACCTCCGCTTCCTCGCGCAAGCGTGGCACACATCGGACCTGCCTGGTCGCCTGACGCTGGTCACGTCGCCGCGCTTCGCGGAGCTGTACCCCCACGTCGCCGCGCTCGCCTCCGACCGGTTCGCAATCGCCGAGATCGAGGGGGACGCGTACCTCCAGCCGCCGGATCAGAGCCGGCGGGCGTTGGTGCGGCAGGTGTTCCGGCAGTGGGAACGGCTCAACGAGGCGGCCGCCGATCTCGGAGCCGACCACGTGCTGTCCATGCACGTCGACCAATTCCTCCAGGGCCCGCTCGCCGCCGGGGCGCGAGCCGCCTGCCGCGTCTCGGGCATCTACTTCAGGCCCACCTTCCACTATCCCGATCTCGGCATCCCGCTGACCGCCATCGAACGCGCCCGCGCGCTGCGCCAACGACTCACGTGCGCCCGCGCCTTCCGCCATCGCGACCTGGCGTACGTGTTCTCGCTCGACCCCTTCGCTGTGCCCCACATGACCTGGCGACGCTCGGAGGCCGTCGCGGTGGCCTTGCCGGAGCCGGTCGACGCCGACGGCGTCGCCCCGGGCTCGGCCGCCCGGGTGCGGACGGGTCTCGGCGTCGCTCCCGAGACGACGCTGTTCCTGCTGTTCGGGTCCCTCGGGCCCCGCAAGGGTCTCGCCCAGGTCCTGGCCGCCGTCGGCTTGCTGCCACCCGACATCGCACGTGTGTCGGCCGTCGCCCTCGTGGGCAAGGTGGCCGGCGACGGCGCCAGGCTCGCAGTCGAGGTCGACGAGATCCGCCGTGCGACCGGCGCCACGCTGATCGTGCGTGACGAGTACGTCGCCGATGCCGAGGTGCCGGCGTACTTTGCAGCGGCCGACGTGGTCCTGGCGCCCTACCAGCGCCACACCGGCAGCAGCGGGGTCCTCGCGCTCGCCGCCGCCGGCGGCCGCCCGGTCCTCACCTCGGACTTCGGCTACGTCGGCGAGGTCACCCGCCGGTACGGGCTGGGCCTGGCCGTCGACACGGAGTCGCCGGCTGCCATCGCGGCGGCCATGTCCGCCTTCGTGGCGGACGGGCCGCGCTCCCTCACCGACGAGCAGGCGATGGCCGACTTCGCGGCGACCAACGGCGCCGCCGCATTCGGCGATACGCTGCTGGGTCACATCTGCGGGGTCAGCCCGACGTGAGGCGGCGAGCGGCGGCCTCGTAGTCGGCAAGCCGCAGGCCGGCGAGGCGCCTCCATCCGAAGCGCTGCCGCATCTTCTCGGCCCCCGCCGAGCCCAGCCGCAAACGGAGCTCGGCATCGCCGAGCTCGCCGAGCACACGGGCCAGGTCGGCCGGGTCGCCTTCGGCGTAGGTGCGGCCGTTGCCCTCGTAGCGCTCGGTGGTCGACGCCCGGCCGGAGATCACCACCGGCAGCCCGCAGGCGGCTGCGTCGATCATCGAGAGCGACTCCTGGCGAGGCCACACCGCGACGTCGGCAGCCCGGTAGTAGTCGGCCAGTTGCTTCCACGGCACGAACGGGGTCACCGAGCAGCCGGGGTGCGCCGCAATCGCCGACGCAACGCTGCCGCTCCCGACGAACAACCCGCGATACGCACGTCCGCCAGCACGCAGTGCCGACACGGCCTCTGCCAGCAGCAGCGGGCCTTTCGCGTCGTCCAGCCGGCCCGTGTAGATGCACACGACGTCGCCGTCCTCGAACCCGAAGCGCTGGCGCAGTTCCTGGCGGCGGGCCGCCTCGTCGTCGCTCCGGACCGGGTGGAAGAGTGTCGTGTCGGTGCCGAGCGGTATGAGCGACAGCTTCTCCTCCGGCATGCCGTACAGATCACGAGCGACCTGCCAGCAGTCCGTCGACGGCACGTAGCACTTCTCGACAACCCGGCCGACCATCCGCCCCGGGAGCGTGCGAGTGGCCCGGAGGGCGATCCGCTCCGGCAGCCCCACATGGGCGTCGGGCTGCACGAGCCGGGTGACCGACGCGTGCCGGTTCGAGCCCGTGAAGAGGCTGTAGCCGACAGACCGCCTGAGGAGCGCAGCCTGCAGTGCGACCAGCGACACCGGCGAGAAGGTCTGCACCACGTCGGGGCGCAGCCTCTGCAACGTCGCACGTAGGCCGATCAACGCGGGCGACGTGCCGACGACCCGGCACGGGAGCCGATGCAACGCGAACCCGTCGCGCTCGGTGGTACCGGCCGGCTGCACCGCCGGGCCGTTGAGCGGTTCATAGGTCTCGCGGTAGTTCGGCCGGTGGAACCCCGACTGGAGCTGCGACGTCACCACATGGGTGGTGGCACCGAGGTCGGCGAGCGCCTTCGGCAACGCGTTCTCGATGTACCCCATGTTGTTGCCGAACGTGGATTGGATCAGCACCACGCGCAGTGCAGCAGCCATGGGGCGAGGCTAACGACCCACTTCGGCCACTCCCTCAGGAGGGTGATGGACGAGCCGCTCCGGCTAGGGTTCTGAGCTCTAGGCCGGCCCATCCGGGCTCGCACCGAAAGGCACCCTCTTGACCAGGACGGCGGTCGTCGTCGGCACCGGCTACATCGGGCTCCCGGCCGCGATCCTGCTCGCGGCCGGCGGATACGACGTCGTCGGCGTCGACATCGACCCCGAGGTCGTGGCGGCCATCAACAGTGGCCGCGCGGTCGTCCGCGACGAGGATCTGCGGCGCCTGCTGGAGCGGCCCGACGTCGCAGCACGGCTGCGCGGCGCACCGGAGCCGTGCCCGGCCGACGCGTTCCTGATCGCCGTTCCCACCCCGCTCGATCCGGCAACGCGGACCGCCGACCTGAGCATGGTGGTGGCGGCCGCCGAAGCGATCGTGCCCCATTTGCGGCCCGGCAACCTCGTGGTCCTCGAATCGACCGTCCCGCCGCGCACCTGTCGCGACGTCGTACGGCCGATCCTCGAACGGAGCGGGCTGGCCGTCGGTCGCGACTTGCTGCTCGCCCACTGCCCCGAGCGCATACTGCCCGGCGACGTGCACGACGAGCTCGTCTACAACGACCGGGTCATCGGCGCCGAGGACGAGGCGAGCCGCCAGGCGGCGATCGAGCTGTACCGGACGTTCGCCAAAGGCAACCTCTTCGAGACCGACGACCTGACCGCCGAGGCCACCAAGCTGATGGAGAACGCCTACCGCGACGTCAACATCGCGCTGGCCAACCAGTTCGCTGCGATCTGCGACAGCCTCGGGGTCGACGCCGCGGCGGCGATCGCATTGGCGAACCACCACCCCCGTGTCGACATCCTGAGTCCCGGCATCGGGGTCGGTGGCCACTGCATCCCCATCGACCCCTGGTTCCTGGCCGCCGCCGACCCGGCGAACGCAAGCCTCATCGAGGCGGCTCGGCGAGTGAACGATGCCGTGCCGGCTCGCATCGTCGCGAAGATCCGGGCCGCAGTGGCCCACATCGACGACCCGAAGATCGTGGCGGTGGGGGCCGCCTACAAGCCCGACACCGACGACACGCGGGAGAGCCCGGCCACGTCGATCGTCGAGTTACTGCGTGACGGCGGCTACCACGTGGTGCATCACGACCCGCTCGTGGCATCCCACCGGCGCGG
The DNA here is from genome assembly GCA_041619955.1 of Acidimicrobiia bacterium. Taxonomy (GTDB): domain Bacteria; phylum Actinomycetota; class Acidimicrobiia; order Spongiisociales; family JAOTWH01; genus JBFJZV01. The sequence goes on from JBFKDA010000091.1 coordinate 4,287, forward strand.
GACGACGCTGGCCGAGGTCTGTGCCGGTGCCGACTGCCTTGCCGTGTTGGTCGCGCACACCGAAGTGGTCGAGGAGTTGGCCGGGAGCCGCCGGGCGATCGAAGCGCAGATGCGCCATCCGATCGTCATGGCCTTCTGAGTCAGGCTGCTGTTCCAGCCTGGTACCGCAGCCGCAATCGCGGCAGCGTGAGGAGCGCCAGAAGCATGATGGGTAAGAGCACGCGCCCGCGCCCTCCGAAAGGAGTGAACGCCATGTCCCAAGCGATGGTGAACCCGACCCACGCCACCAGCAGCTGGACCAGCGGTTCGAGCTTCATGATCTCCCGCAGCGCCCGCAGGACGAGCATCGCGACCACGACCCAGAACGCCAAGCTCAGCATCCCCGCCGAGACCCACGCCCCCAGCACGAACGAGTGGTCGAAGATGCCCTTCGGCTGGATGAACAATCGCCTCGAGTCGTAGCCGCGTGCCTCGAAGAACAGGGCGGTGCGCTCGGCCCAGTCGTCGAACCGGAGTCGACCCGCCGCCGAACCAATCCCGACGATCGGGTTGTCAGCGATGTAGAGCAACGACGCCGCTACCGCCACCCGCCCTCCGGCGACGATGCCTAGGGAGCCGCTCGACTGGTTTTCATAGCGAGCTGTCTGACGCTCCCCGAGGACGCCACTCCGGGCGGCCGCTGAGTACGCTCCAGCGACGGAAGCCGCTACCACCGCGCCGACCAGCACCCCGCCCGCGATCTGCCGCGCCGATAAGACTCCGCTCGGCCATCGGCGAAGAAAGCCCACCCAGGCGACGAACATACCTGCTGCGATGAGGATGGTGCCGCCGCCCCGGGCACCCAACGCAAACGACCACAACCCCAAGGCAACGGGCACCGCGACGAGGACCCAGCGCGGCGGCCTGGAACGACCCAAGGTGAGAAGGACGAGCACGGCGACGGTGACGACGAGCGTTCCGCCGAGCCTCCATGGCGTGGCTGCCTCGGGCTCGTTAGGGAAGAGCGTCAGGCGGGTGGCGTACGCTGCGGCGATCCCGAGGATGCCGTACACGATCCGGTGTGGGTACTGGGCGACCAGCACCCAGATGATCCCGATCATGACCATCGGCACCGCCACTTCGGCCAAGCCCTTGACCGACACATTGGCAGCGGTGCCGCGCCACAAGTCGGTTGCCCCCAGCGAGATCACCCAGACTCCTCCGGCGACGATGAGGCTGACCACCGCCCTCTCGGAGAGGATGAGCCGCCACCCCATCACCGCCAGCGGAAGCAGCGCCAGCGCCAGCAACTCACCAGCGAAGGCGACGCCGAAGAAGCCGAGGTCGACCTCGGCCGCAGTGAGGGCGGCGATGGCGAAAACGAGCACGCCTCCTGCACGCCGCACCACGATGGGCTCTGCGTTCTCGGCTCGGAGCGGGAGTGCCGTGTAGGCGGGTGATCTCAGCACGCGGCTAGCCACGTCGACCCCCGAGGGCCGGTGACGAGATGGAAGTATGGCGCAACATCGCTCCACAGACTACAGGCGCCGCTCGTCGGGCCACATGCCGCCCCCGTAGCCGCCCAGCGGGAGGATCGGGCTAAGCTTTCGCCGCTGGCGACCGCGTCGGGGCCGGGGAGACCGGGCCGCTGGCAGTAGCCGCCGAATCCCACGACGTGCAAGGAGCGCACCCGGGTGCAAGAACAAACGGAGCTGTGGAGCAGCGGCCCAGGGCTCTTCAAGGCCCTGTGGCGGTACAAGCGCCCGATCGTTGCAGCGATGATCGGGGCCGGGGCGCTCGCCTACGGGCTCTCCTTCCTCCTCCCGGTTCGATACACCGCAGCCGCCACCGTGATCCTCTCGGACCCTCGCAACGCCGGCGTCTTCCGCGACACCGCCCAGATCGTGATCGATCCCAACCGCTACGTGCGGAACCAGGCCGAGCGGATGGAATCCACCCAGGTGCTGCAACGAGCCTCCGAGCTGGAAGGCGGGCGCCTGTCGGCGCGCACGATCGCCTCTCTGGTGGACGCGCAGCCGGCCCTCAACCTCGACCTCATCACGGTCAGCGCCGTCGACGACAACCCCGAATCGGCGGCCTCCCTCGCCAATTCGGTCGTCCGCGCCTACGAGCAGGTGGTGGTCGAGGAGGTCAACGAGGACGCGCAAGCGGCGATCCTCCAGCTCGACCAGTCGCGTACCGAGCTCGAAGCACGCGTCGAGGTGCTCGAAGCTCGCCTCGACGAGGACCCGTCGGACGCCGCCGCGAGGTCGGAGCGGGACGCGACCATCGCGCGCGTCGCCACCCTGCGTGATCGCGCCGAGCAGATCGCCGTGGACGCGGCCTTGTACGGCTCTGGCGTCGAGGTCTTCGACGAAGCAGACACGCCGTTCACGCCGTCTTCGCCCAACAAGCAGCGCAACGCGGCCCTCGGCGCGTTCCTCGGCCTGATCGCGGCCAGCGGATTCGCGTGGTGGCGCGTGGAGCGCACCAACACCGCCGAGGACCGCCACGACCCGGCCCCGATCGTCCGGGCGCCGCTGCTCGGTGAGATCTTCGAGTTCGGCAAGGACGAGTTCGAGACCGAGGACGTCTTCGCACCGGGGTCGCTCGCCGCCGAGGCCTATCAGTTCGTGTTCGCGTCTCTCGAGTTCGCACTCGACGAAGGCAAGTCCACCGTCGTTGCGATCACCAGCGCAGACCAGGGGGACGGCAAGACGATCAGCACCGCCAACCTCGCAGCCGCGGCGGCGCAGACCGGCCGTTCGGTGCTGGTCGTCGACGGCGACGAGCGCATGCGCGGGCTCACCCTTCACTCGGACCTCCCGGCCCGCCCGGGCCTCACCGACCTCGTGCTCGGCAAGGCCGAGCTGGGCGCGGCGACGCGGCGGTGGCGCATGGCCGAGAGCGTCGGCGTCGACTTCATCCCTGGAGGGACCAAGCTCGACAACCCGGCCGGTTTCTTCAGCACGACGGCCTTCCGGGACATGATGGACAGCGTCGGGCGCGCCGCCGACCTCGTCATCATCGATACCCCGCCGATCCTGGCCGTTGCCGACGCCGCCGCGATCGCGGCACGTGCCGACGGCATCGTGCTCGTCGTGAACCGGGGCGTGCCGCTGCAGCGGTTGATGGACGTCCGCGAGCGCCTGGACTCCGTCGGGACGCCCCTGCTCGGCTACATCTTCAACCGCTCGAACGAGCTCAAGGCCCGCTATCGCTACGGTTACGGCTATCGGAACAAGCTCAGCCAGTACGGCTCAGGCTACGGCCCCGGCCAGAACGGCGAGCGAGCCATCGATCGAGATCTCGAAACCGACGCCGCGCCGCCGGGCTCCGTCAAGGAGAGGTGAGCAGCGCCCCGGACCGCCTGGCTCCTGGGGGCGATCAGGCGCCGCGGTTGCGGACCAGCGCCGGCAGGGTGCGAAGCAGGATCTTGACGTCGAGCCACACCGACCGCTCGTCGACGTACGTGACGTCGAGGTTCGCCCGCCCGTCGGCCGTGATGTCGAGCCGGCCGTTGACCTGGGCGAGGCCGGTGATGCCCGGTTTCACCTCGAACCGCCGCAAGGCCTCGGCGTCCAGCAGCTCGACCTCGTAGGGCACGAGCGGCCGCGGGCCGACGAGCGACATGTCCCCGACCAGCACGTTCCAGAGGTTCGGGAGCTCGTCGAGCGACCATCGCCGGATGATGCGCCCGGTGCGGGTCACGCGGGGATCGTCCTCGAGGCGGATGGGCCGGCTGCCGCCGCTGCCGTTGGCGAGCTGCACGTGATGCCGGCGGTGGACGCCCTCGTCGGCGCCGGCCTCCATCGAGCGGAACTTGAGGATGCGGAAGTGCTCCCCGCCCATGCCCACCCGCTCCTGCCAGAAGAGCGCCCGTCCGTGCGAGTCGATGCGAACGGCGATCGCGACGATGATCCACAGCGGTAGCGAGACGACCAGCAGCACCACGGCCGCCAGGATGTCGATCGCTCGCTTGGTCGCGGTGTAGGTCACGCGTCGCGCCGTCCCAGCCCTCGGCCCTACGCGTGTCGACGTCGTCACCATGCCACCGGTCTCCCCTGCCACCCCGTCCAGTCGTTGTACCCGTCTCGTCGCGAACCAGGTTCGATCGCGCCAAACCCTAGTCCAGCCGCCAACCACAAGCTCCGAGAGGTCAGCTTTCGGCCGGGAAGGCGGCGACGGCGACCGCGGCGTTGTCACCGCTGCCACCGTCGTGGGCTCGCTCGACGAGGGCAACGGCCGCGGTGAGAGGCGCCGAGGACCGGCGCACCGTGTCGTGCACCACCCTGAGCCACGACCGTCCGAGGAAGTCGACGACGCCGTCGGTGCACAGGACGAGCAGCGAGCCGGGCCGGACCGTGAACGAGCCGAGCGAGGGCGCACCTGGCGCGTTTCGCTGCCCGAGGAAATCGGTCTCGCGGCTCACGACCTTGGCTCGCCGCCGCCCGCACAGCACGGCCACGCTGTCCCCGTAGTTCAGCACGAGACCGGCGCGACGCTGGACCACGCAGAGGGTGAGGGTTGTCGCGCTTCGGCGCCGATCGCCGGCCAGCGCGGAGGTCGCCGAGTTCACTGCTCGGGTCAGCGACGCCGGGGCGCCCTCCAGGCCGGCGACCGGCTCGGCAAGAAGGTCGGGCGCCGCCGCCTCCAGCCACTGCATGGCGGCAGCCGCTGCGTCGAAGCCCGTGTGGCCGTCGGCGACCGCGGCGAGCCGGCTGTCGCCGGCTGCGGCGACCATCGCTGCGTCCTCGTTCGGGTCCACGTAGTGGTACCCCTTCGGATACCGGCCGCGCGACAGCGCGACCGCCAGCGAGGGGCCGACCTCCCCGGTCGCGATCGGCCCCAGCTCTTGGTGGTCCGGCCCCCATAGGACGGTCGCCTCAGCCACACCGCGAACCTACCGGGCGGGGTAGGCTGCGGCGCCGCATCCCCTGGACGACGATGTCGACCCCCCCACAGCCGACCTGGCTCGTCATCAGCCAGGTCTTCGAGCCCGACCCCGCTGCTGTCGGCCAGTACCTGGCCGACGCGGCCCGTCGGCTCGCCGCCCGCAACTGGCGCGTCGTGGTGTACACAGCCGACCGGGGTTACGACGACCCTGCCCGGCGGTACCCGCAGCGCGAGCGCGTCGCAGGCGTCGACGTGCGCCGCACCCGGTGGTCCTCTACCGGCAAGCGCTCTACCCGGCGCCGCATCGCCGGGCAGGTCGCGCTGCTGGCTCAGGCCACCGTGCGTGGCCTCTTCACCCGCAACCTGGCCGGGGTGCTGATCTCGACGTCGCCTCCGATGGCCGCCGCGGCCGCCCTCCCGATCGGGTGGCTGCGGAGGGTGCCGGTCGTGTACTGGCCCATGGACATCAACCCCGACCAGGCCATCGTGACGGGAGAGATCGGGCCCGGGTCATTGCTCGTCAAGGCGCTCGAAGCCCTCAACCGGATGATCCTCCGCCGGGCGGCCGCCGTCGTGACCCTCGACCGCTTCATGGCCGAGCGGCTGCGAGCCAAGGCGACGCCGCGCGGCCCGCTGGAGGTCATTCCGCCCTGGCCGCTGGGGGGGGTGGAAGCGGTGCCGCCCGCGCACAACCCCTTCCGGGAGCGGCTGGGCCTCACCGACCATCGGCTCGTCATGTACAGCGGCAACCACTCCCCGCATCATCCGCTCGACACCCTGCTCGCGGCGGTGGTGCGGGTCGCCGACCATCCCCGGCTCCGGTTCGCCTTCGTCGGAGGAGGCGGCGCCAAAGCCGGCGTGGACGAAGCGATCGTACGGCATCGCCTGACCAACGCGATATCGCTCCCGTATCAGCCCCGAGCGGAGATCTCGTCCTCCCTGTCGGCGGCCGACGTCCACGTCGTCGCGATGGGGGACGACCAGGTGGGCCTCGTCCACCCGAGCAAGATCTACAACGC
>JBFKDA010000092.1:0-10008 GCA_041619955.1 Acidimicrobiia bacterium
GCGTGGGGTTGACCCGCATGCGCCGGTCACGCTAGTTCCGATGTGGGATGGCCCCGGCCCGGCCGTACCATCGCCGCCCGTGGACCGGACGACCTTCCGCCTCGTCATGATCGGCCTCGCCCTGCTCCTCGGGGCCGTGGCGGCGCTGGGGTTCGCGCTCAACCCGTCCGGCGAGCGCGTCGAGCTGCCCCCGCCGCTGATATCGGTGGAGCCGGCGCCCGAGGAGGCGGTGCTGCCCCAGATCGGCCTCGTCGTCGAGCTCGACAACCGGTACCGCATCGAGCTGACCGTCGACGGGCGGCCGGTGCCCGACGGCGAGCTGCGCTTCGACGACGCGAGCGGCGTCTACGCCTGGGAGCCGGGTCCCGGGCGGACGCTGGAAGCATGGGCGCCGGGAGAGCATCGGGTGGCGATCACGTGGGACCGGATCGTGGGCCTGCCGGACCCCGGCACCTTCGCCTGGACCTTCCGCGTCCAGTAGCGGTCAGATGGCCACCGCGTCGGCTGCGGCCCGCACCGCCGGGTCGAAGTACCAGATCGCCAGCTTCGGGACACGGGCCGCCCGGGCGGCCGCCAATTGCACCGCCACCAGCGTGTAGCTGGGGTGGAGGTGGTCGAGCGCCGGGTCCTTGAAGCTGCCGGCGAAGATCTTCGCGGCGATCGGGACGAGGTTCAGGAGCTGGCCGTCGGCCCCGAGGTCGGCGGACCTGGCGTCGAACGCGGCGATCGTGTTGGCGTAGCCGTTGGCGACGTCCTGGATCACCCGGGCACGCGCCGCGGCATCGTCCGGGCTCTCTCGCAGATGCGGCGAGTACGTGTGCACCACGCGCCGCCCATGGCCGGGCGAGGAGTTGAAGACGGCGGCGGTCTCCGGCATCGCCGGCACGGGGTGGAGGTCGCCGAACGCGGCGTAGATGGCGCCGCTCCCGCCGCTGCCGGCCGGCTTGGTTCCGCTGCCCACCGCGCTGCCCGCCGGGTCCTGGATGGCGCCGGCATGGGCGGTCTGCACCCCGCCGGGGCGCACCGGTACCGGCACGGTCTGGGTCACGCCCAGGTCGGCGAGGAGCGCTGCCGGATCGGTGATCCGGTAGCCGTCGGCGGAGAAGTGCGAGGCGTCGACTCGGTCGACGGCGATCGGGGCGTCGGCGAAGATGGGAGGGGAGCTCATGCGCGCACGATAGGCACGGCGATGTGGCCGGTGCCGGGGTCCCCGTACACCGTGAACGCTTGCGCTCCCCGGTCGCGCCACAGCGCGGCCACCCACGCGCAGAAGCGGGCGTCGAGCAGGTCCTCGGCGGCCTTCAACGTCGCGCCCCGCATGCCGTCGCCGATGGCGAGCGGCGGTGCCAGCAGCGGAGGGTCGGCGTGGCGCAAGGACGCGACCATCCCGGCGAGGCGCCGGAGCCCGTCGCGCCTCGCGGCCGGCGTGCCCTTCTTGTACGGCAGCCGCTCGGCCAAGCCGAACACCTCGATCAGCGCGGGGTGCGGGTACACCTCGAGCACGGTCCGCTCGCTGCCCGACCACGGCCCGCCGCAGCCGGGGAGCCGAGCGAGCAGCGCCTCGCCTCGCAGCGTGCGGGGGAGGCCGCGGTTGGAGGAGTGCGGGCCGGCCTTGCGGCCCCCGTACGCCCTCGACACCGCCGACTCGCAGGGGCGCCGGCCCGTCTCGTTCGGCACGTGCAGCGGAGCGTCGATCGCGACGACCAACGGGCCGCCGCCGTCGACCGCGGCCAGCCAGGCGAGGATGTCGTCGTCGCTGCCCAGCCAGCCCTCCGCGATGACGTGCCCGGCCGCGTCCAGCGCGCACGCCCCGGTGGGGTTGCGGGCCGACCAGGCCAGGTCCAGCCCGACTGCACTTGCCTTTGGTTCGGTCATGGTACTACAGTACTAAAGGACTATGGAGATCCGGCAGTTCAAGGTGTACCTCCCGGCGGACCTGATCCGGGAGCTGAAGCACGCGGCCGTCGAGACGGAGCAGTCGCTGTCGGCGTTCGTGGCCGACGCAGTGCGGCTGCACCTCGACCGGCTGGCGGGCGGGACCGAGGAGAGGAGCGGCGAGGATGATTGACGGCATCGACTACGTCTACCTGGAGACCCGGAACTTCGGCAAGAGCGCGAAGTTCTGGCAGCAGCTCGGCTTCGAGCTCGTGCTCGACCTGGGGACCTCCGGACGGCTGGTCCCGCCGGGCGGCGGTGCGGGCGTGTTCCTCGAGGAGGTGTCGCCGGAGACCCCGCTGGCGACGGGCGTCTACCTGCGCGCGGTCGATCCCGGCCTCGACGTCGAGCCGCCGGTGGCGGCGGTGACGGAACCCATCGACAGCCATTGGGGCACCCGCCTCCGCGTCGTCCGCGACCCGGACGGTCGCGAGTTCCTGCTCCAGCACACGCCGCCCCGGTAGGCGGGGCCGGCGGTCGCCCGCCGGGTGGCATGCGTCGCCCGGCGCGGACCTAGCATCGCGGCCCATGCCCATCGACATCGACGTCGCCAAGGTCGCGCGTCTCGCCCGGCTCGCGCTGGAGCCCGAGGAGCTGGCCCGCTACGAGGAACAGCTCGGCGCGATCCTGGAGCACGCCGCCCGGGTCCAGGCGCTGCCGACCGCCGACGTGCCGCCGACCTCCCACCCGCTGCCGATGGTCAACGCGTTCCGCCCAGACGAGGTGCGCCCCCCGCTCGGCCGGGAGGCAATCCTCTCCGAAGCGCCTGACGCCGTCGACGGCTACTTCCGGGTGCCGCCGATCCTGGAGCAGGGGTGACCGACGCGGCCGACCTGACGATCGCAGCCGCCGGGCGTGCGCTGCGCAACGGCGAGCTGACCGCCGCCGAGCTGACCGACGCCGTGATCCGGCGGGCGTCGTTCACCGAGTCGCACCTGCACGCGTACCTCGCGCTCGACCAGGACGGCGCGCGGGCAGCCGCGGCGGCGGCCGACGCGGCGTTCGCACGAGGAGAGGACGCCGGTCCCCTCCAGGGCATCCCCGTCGCGCTCAAGGACAACATGGTGACGCGCGGGCTCGAGACCACCTGCTCGTCGCAGATCCTGGCCGGTTACGTGCCGCCGTACGACGCCACCGTGGTCGACCGCCTCCGGCAGGCAGGGGCCGTGATCACCGGCAAGACCAACCTCGACGAGTTCGCGATGGGCTCGTCGACGGAGAACTCGGCCTACGGCGCCACTCGCAACCCCTGGGACACCGACCGCGTGCCCGGCGGCAGCTCCGGTGGCGCGGCGGCCGCAGTGGCGGTGGGCTCGGCCCTCGGTGCGCTCGGCTCCGACACCGGCGGCTCGATCCGCCAGCCGGCCGCGCTGTGCGGCCTGGTCGGGGTCAAGCCGACGTACGGGCTGGTCAGCCGCTACGGGCTGGTGGCGTTCGCGTCGTCGCTCGACCAGATCGGCCCGATCACCCGCTCCGTGGGCGACGCCGCCGACCTGCTGGCGGCCATCGCCGGGCACGACCCCGACGACGCCACTAGCTTCCGCGGCGACCTGCCCGACTTCCGGGGATCGCTCGACCGCGGTCCGGAGGGCCTCCGGGTCGGCATCGTGACCGAGCTGGCAGGGGATGGCATCGACGAGGAGGTGCTCGGCGCATTCGAGGCGACGGTGGCGGCGCTCGCCGCGGCAGGCGCCGAGGTGACGGAGCTGTCGCTGCCGGCGGCCGCCTACGGGCTCTCGGCCTACTACCTGATCGCCCCGGCGGAGGCGTCCGCGAACCTCGCCCGGTTCGACGGGGTCCGCTACGGGCTGCGGGTGGCCGGCGACACGACCGAGGAGATGATGGCGCGCACCCGGGCGGAGGGCTTCGGCGCCGAGGTGCAGCGACGGATCCTGTTGGGCACCTACGCACTCTCGGCCGGGTACTACGACGCGTTCTACGGCCAGGCCCAGAAGGTGCGCACGCTGATCCGCCGCGAGTTCGACCGGGCATTCGAGCGAGTCGACGTGCTGGTTTCCCCGACCAGCCCTACCACCGCCTTCCCGCTCGGCGACCGCACCGGCGACCCGCTGGCGATGTACCTCAGCGACGTTTGCGCGGTGCCGGCCAACCTGGCCGGTATCCCGGCGCTGTCGCTGCCGGTGGGGCTCGACGGCCGGGGCCTGCCGGTGGGGTTCCAGGTGATGGCCCCGGCGCTGGGGGAGGAGATGCTGTTCGGGGCGGCCGCGGCGATCGAGCAGCTCGTCGCGTTCACCGCCCGCCCGGCATTGGCGACGTCGGAGGTGGCGGCGTGACCGGGCGGGAGGCAGGTGGCCGAACAGCCTGGGAGGCCGTCATCGGCGTCGAGACGCACGTCGAGCTGGCCACCAGGTCGAAGATGTTCTGCCGCTGCCCGGTGTCGTTCGGCGACGAGCCCAACACCAACTGCTGCCCGGTGTGCCTCGGCCTTCCCGGGGCGCTCCCGGTGCCCAACGAGACCGCCATCGACTTCATCCTGCTGATCGGGCTGGCGCTGGGATGCCGGGTGGCCGAGCACTCGGTGTTCCACCGCAAGAACTATTTCTATCCCGACCTCCCGAAGAACTACCAGATCTCCCAGTACGACGTCCCGATCTGCGTCGGCGGCCGGCTCGACGTGGACGTCGACGGGGACGTGCGCCGGGTCGGGATCACCCGCGTCCACATGGAGGAGGACACCGGCAAGAGCCTCCACGTCGGGGACACGGGCCGCATCCACGAGGCATCCGGGTCGCTGCTCGACTTCAACCGGTCGGGGGTGCCGCTCGTCGAGATCGTCACCGAGCCCGACCTCCGCAGCGCCGCCGAGGCACGCGCCTACGCCCGGGAGCTGCAGGCGCTGGTCGTCGCCCTCGGCGTGTCCGACGCGCGCCTCGAGGAGGGTTCGATGCGCTTCGACGCGAACGTCTCGATCCGGCCGGCAGGTGCCACCGAGCTGGGTACCCGGGCGGAGATCAAGAACATGAACTCGATGCGGTCGCTGGAGCGGGCGATCGACTACGAGATCGGCCGCCAGCGGCGGCTGGTCGAGGGGGGCGGCGAGGTGGTGCAGGAGACCCGCCACTGGGACGAAGCCGACGGCCGCACCCACGTGATGCGCTCGAAGGAGGAGTCCGAGGACTACCGCTACTTCCAGGAGCCCGACCTCCTTCCACTCCACGTCGACGCCGAGTGGGAGGCCCGGGTGCGCGCCGCGCTGCCGGAGCTGCCGCAGGCGCGACGGGCCCGCATCGCCGCGCTCGGCGTCGAGCCGGTGGCGGCCGCCACGCTGGTGGCCGGCGACGGCCTCGCCGACCTGTTCGAGGGAGCGGTCGCGGCCGGGGCCGACCCCCGGACGGTGGCCAACTGGCTCACCGGCGAGGTCGTGGCGTACTTGCGCCGCACCGACCGCTCGATCGACCAGACCGGGCTCGATGCGGCGCGGCTGGCGGAGCTCGACGCGATGGTCGCCGGCAGCAAGCTGTCGTCGACGGCCGCCAAGGACGTGTTGGGCGCCGTGCTCGACGGCGAGGGCTCGCCGGGGAACGTCGCCGAGGCGCGCGATCTGCTCCAGGTAACCGATGCGGCGTCGCTGGAGGCCGATGTCGACGCCGTGCTCGCCGAGCACGCCGACGCCGTCGCCAAGATCCGGGAGGGCGACGGCAAGCCGATCGGGTTCCTGGTCGGCCAGGTGATGCGAGCCACCGGCGGCAAAGCCGACCCGAAGCTCGTGTCGGAGCTGATCCGGGCCAAATCCCGAGGGTGAGCCGCCGCCTCGGCGTCGTGGAATCGGCCGACCTACGCGCCGTGAGCCCTGCGGCGGCGTGGATCGTCGTGGGCGACCTGGTCCGGCTGCCCGAATGGACGAGCGCAATCGCGGTGGAGGGTGCGCCGCTGGACCCCGCCGTCGAGGACGAGTTCGCCGCGATCCACCGCGCCGGGCCGTTCCGCTACCGGGTCGCCTACGAGGTCGCGTCGTGGGACGCGGGGCGTCGCTTCCGGCTGGGCGCAGCCGGGTGGCCGCTCACCGACGATGGCGAGCTGCGGGTGGCGGTGGAGTCGATGGTCGAGCCCGAGGGCGCCTGGTCGAGAGTCGAGTTGGTGGCGGCCGGCTCCGTTCCCGCGTGGGCGTGGCCGCTGGCTACGCCGCTGGTGCGCCGGGGGCTGCGGCGGTGGCTGCGCCGCCTGGAGCGGCTGCTGGCATGAGCGCGGTGGTCTTCGACTGCGACGGCGTGCTGGTCGACAGCGAGGGCCTGATCGCCGAGGTGTGGGCGGGGGAGCTGGCGCAGCACGGCGTCGCGGTGGCGCCGGGCGACGCCGCTGCGCTGCGGGGACGCACCGACCCGGACTGCTACGCCTACTTCGCCGCGCGGGCTGAGCTGCCGCCCTGGCCCGTCTTCGACGCGGCGGTGCGGGCCGCCACCGCGCGGCGCTTACCCGGCGAGCTGCGGGCGTTCCCCGACGCCGCCGACGCGGTCGCGGCGCTGGCCCTGCAGGGACTGCCCCTGGCGGTGGCCTCGTCGTCGCCGCGCTGGCGGCTCGACCTGGCCCTCACCATCTCGGGCCTCGGCCGCTACTTCGACCTCACGGTGGCCGGCGACGAGGTGGCCGAGGGCAAGCCGGCGCCCGACCTCTACCTGGCTGCCGCGGCGGGCCTCGGCCTCGATCCGGCGCGCTGCCTCGCCGTGGAGGACGCGGCAGCCGGCGCCGACGCGGCGGCGGCCGCCGGCATGCGGGTCGTGGTGGTCCAGCGCCCGGATGCGCCGCTGGTGCCCGGGCGGGCGACGGTGTCCGAGCTGGACGCCGAGATGCTGCTCACGTGGCTGGGCCGCTAGGGGTGCCCGTCCGCGGCGCTACTCGCCGAGGACCTCCGCCGGGACCCTGTCCCGGCACGCGAGGATCGTCGTCGTGAACACCCCCACCATCGCATCGACCGTCGGAACCTCGCGGTCGAGCTCCCAGTCGGCGACGATGGCGGCTTGCACGTCTGTCTCCCAGGCTCCCTCGTCACAGCCCTGCTCGACGATGTCGACCCAGTCGTCCTCGGTGAGGTCCAGCCGGCCCGTCTGGTTCCAGCCGGATTGTGCGATCAACTGCCGCTCCTCGGCGGTCAGGTCGAGTCCGTCGCCACCGCACGCCGCCGCCAGCACCGCGACCGCCACCAGGGCCGTCACAGCCCGCCGTCCGAGCTGGTCGGCTCTCACGACTCCTCCTCCAGGCGCCATGCCCGAAGGATACGACTGCAGGTAGGTGGTCCCTGGGGCGGGCCCGACCCGTGACGGTCTTGAGCTCGTAAAACGGTAGGGTCCGCCGGTGGACATCGCCCGCAACGCCTCCGTCGAGATCGACCGGCTCGTGCTGACGCTCAACCACCGCATCTCCACCGACCACGGCCGGCGGATGCGGGAGCAGGCGGCCGCCGCCGGGCTCGACTCGCTCGACATGCTGCCGCACTTCGAGGACTGGCTGAGCACCGGCACGCTCACCCGGGAGGTGGCCACCACGCGCCTCCGCTACCGGCCGCCCGCCGACGTGCTCGCTCGCCTCGACCACCTGGTGGCGCAGGGGTTCGCCTCCGAAACCGCCGACGGCATCGCCGCGACCCCCAAGCTGGTGCCGGTCCTCGACATGCTGCTCGCGACCCGGGCCGAAGTGGGTCGCGACACGTGGAGCGGCTACGAGGACCAAATAGGGACGGTCGCCCGGCTGGGCCGGGTGGTGGCCGACGCCACCTCTCCCGACCACATCGTGGCCGTCTCGCATCGGGCCCTGCCCGACCCTGAGGACCCGTACCTGCGGCTGGAGCACCGCCTGTTCACCCTCCGCTACATCCGTCAGCACGACCATGCCGAGGCGTGGCTCACCCACGGCCTCACCGCTCGCGAGATGGTGGCCTATACGAGGATCTGGGAGAGCGTGCCACCGGACGACGCCGAGGCAGTCGCCGATCTCGCGGCGGCCGGGCTGGTGAGCGGCGACCCGCCTCGGCTGACGCCGCACGGGCGCTCGCTCCGCGACGAGATCGAGGACGACACCAACCAGCGAGCCCAGGTGAGCTTCGACGTGCTCGGCCCCGCCGGCGCCGACGAGCTGCTCAACGCGCTGCGCCGCCTGCCCAGCGCCGCATAGCGCTTCCGGGTACATCGGCGGATCACCTCTCCGCCCGCCGTGAACGCCGCCCGGGGGCCCCGGTCAGCCGGTGTTGCGCAGCCCGGCCGCCAGCCCGTTGACCGTCAGCAGCAGCGCCCGCCGCAGCTTGGGATCGGGCTCGCCCTCCTCGGCCCGGGCCCGCGACAGCAGGGCCACCTGGAGGTAGCTCAGCGGGTCGAGGTAGATGTCGCGGACCTCCAGCGTGCGCTGGAGCACCGGGATCGTGTCGAGCATCATCTGCTCTCCGGTCAGCCGCAGCACCTCGGCCACCGTGCGGTCGAACTCGGCGCGGACCACGTCGAAGACGTAGCGCACCTCCGGGTCGACCAGCTCGGTGACGTAGCGCCGGGCGATCTCCATGTCCGTCTTCACCAACGTCATCTCGACGTTCGACACGAACGACCGGAAGAACGGCCATTGCGTGTACATCTCCACCACCGTGTCGCCGTGGCCGGCGGAGCGGGCGGCGGCCAGGCCGCTGCCGACGCCGTACCATCCGGGGGCGATCTGGCGCGACTGGGTCCAGCCGAACACCCATGGGATCGCCCGCAGCCCGTCGAGCCCCCGCGCCGTGCCCGGCCGGCGAGCCGGCCGCGAGCCGATGTTCAGCCACGCCAGCTCGTCCACCGGCGTCGCCGAGTGGAAGTAGTCCATCAACCCGGGGTCGTCCACCAGCTCCCGGTAGGCCCCGAACGCCGCCGCCGACACCGCGTCCATGGCCGCGTCCCACCGCGCCAGCACGTCCGGTGGCTGGCGGGAGGTGCGGTGCAGCAGCGACGCCTCCAGCGTGGCGGCCACCGTCAGCTCGAGGTTGTCGCGGGCGAGCCCGGGCAGCCCGTACTTGTCGGCCACCACCTCGCCTTGCTCGGTGATCTTGATGCGCCCGTCCACCGTGCCCCACGGCTGCGCCCAGATCGCCTCGCCGGTGGGCCCCCCGCCCCGCCCCACGGTGCCGCCCCGACCGTGGAACAGGCGCAGCCCCACGCGGTGGCGCCGCGCCACGTCCCGCAGCGAACGCGACGCCTGGTACAGCCCCCATTGCGACGTCGTGATGCCAGCGTGCTTCGACGAATCCGAGTAGCCGAGCATCACCTCCTGGACGTCGCCGCGCAGCCGCACCAGGTCGCGGTAGCGGGGTATCGACAGGAGCGCGTCCAGGATCTCGCCGGCGGCCGCCACTTCCTCGGTGGTCTCGAACAGCGGGACGAAGCCGACGCGGGCGAGCCCGGCGTGCACGTCGACGAGGCCAGCCTCCCGGGCCACCACGACCGCGGCCAGCACGTCCTCGACGCCGCGCGTCTCGGAGATGATGTAGCTCTCGATGACGTCGGGCCCGAACCGGTCGAGCGCCTCCCGCATCGTCACGAGCGTCGCCAGCGTGCGGGCGGCCTCCCCGTCCAGCCTGGTCGCCGGTGACGACAGCGGCCGGCGGCTCTCCAGCTCGCCCTCGAGCAGGTCTCGCCGCCGGGCGGCATCGAGCTCGCGGTAGCCGGGATCGTCGTCGAGGCGGGCGTAGAGCTGGCCCAGCACGTCGTGGTGCTTGGCGGCGTGCTCGCGGACGTCCATCGTCGCCAGGTGGAAGCCGAACGCGGCGACGCGGCGCAACAGCCGGCCGAGCATCCCCGCCGCGATCAGCTCGCCGTGGTGGGCGGCGAGCGAGCCGCGCATCACCAGGAGGTCGGCCGCGAGCTCGGCGGCACGGGCGTAGTCCTCGCCTGGCACGTGGCGGCTGCGCTCGGCGAGGCGCCGCCGGGTGTTCTGGAGCCGCTGGTGGACGTAGCCGAGCTTCTGGCGGTAGGGCTCGCCGGGGCTCAGCCGCGAGAACCGCTCGTGCACCTCGGGCAGCAGCTCGGCGTCTCGGGCCAGCGAAGCGGCCAGCTCGTCCGAGTAGCCCACGATCCGCTCGGAGGCGCTCAGCTCGGTCGA
>JBFKDA010000093.1:0-9926 GCA_041619955.1 Acidimicrobiia bacterium
CCTCGGAGCGGGCCGGCGCGTCGCCGTCGGCCGCCGGCTCCATCGGGCTCCACCACGAGAACCGCCGGACGTCCTCCAGGCCGGCCGTGCCCGACTGGTCGTAGCTGAACCACACGTCGTCGAACTCGATCTCGCCGGCGATCGAATCCAGCGACGTCGCCCCGGGCCGGTCGGCGATCGGATGGGGCAGGTCGAGCACCTCGAACACCCGCTCGAACGACACCAGCGAGGTGGCGAACTCGACGCGGGCATTCGACAGCGCCGACAGCGGGCCGTAGAGGTTGGCGAGCAAAGCCGACAGCGCGACGACGTCGCCGACGCCGAGGTCGCCGCGGATCACGAGCACGGCGCCGTACCAGAAGACGATGGCGCTGCCCAGCGCGCTCATGAGGCCGAGCGCCATGAAGAACCAGCGGCCGATCATCGCCCGCCGCACGCCGAGGCGGCGCACGTCGCCGGCCGCCGCGGTGAACCGGGCGTCCTCCAGGGCGCCCCGGCCGAACAGCTTCATCAGCAGCGCCCCGGACACGTTCAGCGTCTCGTTGAGCACGGCGTTCATCTCGGCGTTGCGCTCCATCTGCTCCCGCGAGACCCGCCGCAGCATCTGGCCGACCCGCCGGGAGGACCAGATGAAGAAGGGCAGCACCCCCACCGCCAGCAGCGTCAACCGCCATTCGAGCCGCAGCATCACGGCGAAGGTGGCGATGCTCATCACCACGTTCGACGCGATCGAGACGAACGTGCCCGTGACGGCCTGCTGGGCGCCGACCACGTCGTTGTTGAGCCGCGACATGAGCTCGCCGGTCTTGGTGGCCGTGAAGAACGCCAGCGGCATCCGCTGGAGGTGGTCGAAGAGCTGCCGGCGCAGGTCGTAGATCACACCCTCGCCGACCGAGGCCGCCGCCCATCGCTGCAACACGCCGAAGATCCCGCTGAACAGCGGCACCGCCACCATCCCGAGGCCGAGCAGCGTCACCCGGCTCAGGTCCTCGGCCGGGATGGCGACGTCGATGAGGTCGCGCATCAGCAGCGGGGGCGCCAGCGTGAGGAGCGAGATCACCAGGATCGTGCCGAGGATCACGCCGAGCCGGCCGACGTAGGGGCGTCCATAGCCGGCCACCCGCCGCAGCAGCCTGCGGTTCACCCGCGGGCGATCCTGCTCCTCGTCGTACCGGATGTACGACCACCAGCTTCCGGAATGGAAGATCGGCCTGCCTCCTCGTCGCCGGGCCTGGCCGCGAGGTTATCGCCCTACTCGTCGGACCCTGCAGCCGACGCGGCTGGCACCGCGGGGACGAGCGTGGCGAGCCGCACCATGTTCTCGGCCATGTGGCGGCAGGTCCGGATGTCGACGCCCTCCCGGCAGAAGAGCTCGTACCGGTAGTCGCCGCGCAGCCACTGCAGCGACAGGCCCTCCTCGACCTCCTGGACCTGGATGCCGACGAACGGCTGGGCGTCGAAGGCCGCCGCCTGCCCGACCCGCAGGACGGCGATCTGGCTCTGCTCGCGGGCGACGGTGTAGGGGGTGGTGTTCCACACGCCGAACGCCGCGGACGTGATCGCGTCCACGAGGCCGGAGCCGACGTCGAAGACGAGCTGGCTGGTGATGACCGCCGCGTCCGGGGGCAGCGCGGCGGGGAATTCGACGTCTGGCAGCACCACGGCGAGCTCCCGCGGGTCGGCCTGGACGAAGCGATTGACGCCCTCGCCCCGCTGCCAGACCCGGGTGGTGATGATGGCGATCTCCGCCCCCTCGGCGCCCGCGAGGTCGCCGATGCCCGCGTTGTACCAGGCGACCTGGTCCGACGGCTTCACGACGAGCGGGTTCTCGACGTCGCCGATCGCGATGCCGGGCAGCGTCGTCGACGACTCGCCGTGGACGACTCGCTCCGACAGGTCGCCCACGTTCTCCAGCAGCGGTCCCTCGCCGCATGCGGCGGCGACCACCGACAGGGCGACGAGGGCTGCCGCGGCGGTGATCCTGATTCGCACCGTGCCTCTCTCATCGGAATGGCTTGGTCTCGTGGGGCGGCTCGGCTCGGCGGCGCTGCCATCATCACAACGATGAAGGAAGCGCCGGAGTTTCGCGAGCTGGGCCGGGGGACACTGCCGCCCCTGCCCGCTGTGCGGCGGAAGATAGCGGTGATCCGGCGCACCTTCGGCACACCGGCCGGCCTCGACACGGCCATGTCGCGGGCGCTGCTGCTGCGGGTGAGCGCCGGCGAGGCCCCCGAGACCCTACGGCTCCACGTGCCCGGCCGGATCGTGGCCTTCGGCCGCCAGGACGTCGCGGCGGACGGTTACTGGGCCGCCGTGGCCGCGGCGGCGACGGCCGGCTTCACGCCGATCGAGCGGCTGGCCGGTGGCCGAGCGGCCGTGTTCCACGAGGGCACGCTCGCCTTCGCCTGGTCGATCCCCGACCCCGAGCCCACCCGGCGCACCCGCGCCCGGTTCGCCGAGCTGGCCGGGATCGTCGCCACCGCGCTCGCCGGCCTCGGCGTGGACGCCCGGATCGGGGAGGTGCCCGGCGAGTACTGCCCGGGCGAGTTCAGCGTCAGCGCCGGCGGCCGCCGCAAGCTGATGGGCGTCGGCCAGCGCCTGACCCGGCGCGCCGCCCACGTCGGCGGCGTGATCGTCGTCTCCGACCCCGCCCTCGCCAACGCCGCCCTGGCGCCCGTCTACGCCGCGCTGGGGCTCGACTGGGACCCCGCGGTCACCGGCAGCGTGGCGGACGAGGTGCCGGGCGCCACCACCGAGCAGGTCGCAGCGGCCGTCCTCACCGAGTTCGGGCGCCGGCACGAGCTGGTGCCCGCCGAGGTCGACGCCGCCACCGTCGAGCTGGCCGAGCGGCTGCGGCCCGAGCACGTGGCCGTTGGCCGGGCGCCGGCGCGCGGATAGCCTGCCGGCGATGCGATCCGCGCTCGTGCTCCACGGCCCCAACCTCAACCTGCTGGGGACGCGCCGCCCCGAGGTCTACGGCGCCACCACGCTCGCCGACCTCGAGGACCGCTGCCGCGAATGGGGCGCAGCTGCCGGCTTCGCGGTCGAGTGCCACCAGTCGAACCACGAGGGCGACCTCGTCGACCGGCTCCACGCGGCCGGAACCGACGCCGTGCTGCTCAACGCCGGCGCGCTCACCCATTACTCCTACGCGCTGCACGACGCGGTCGAGGCGATCGCCGCTCCGGTCGTCGAGGTGCACATCTCCAACGTCCGGGCGCGAGAGGCGTGGCGGCGGACATCGGTCGTCGCGCCCGCGTGCGTGGCGACGATCTACGGGCGGGGCATCCAGGGCTACCGCTGGGCCTTCGAGCATCTCGCCGCGCGCCTGGCCTGGGAGCCCGAGGTGGTCGGGTACGGGCCCGGCGCCGACCACGTCGGCGACCTGCGCGTGCCGGCCGGCCCGGGCCCCCACCCGGTGGCGGTGCTCGTGCACGGCGGGTTCTGGCGCGACCCGTGGCAACGCGATCTCATGGACGGCCTGGCCGCCGACCTCCCCACCCATGGCCTGGCCACGTGGAACGTCGAGTACCGGCGGGCCGGCACGGGGGGCGGCTGGCCGGAGACGGCCGTCGACGTCGGAGCGGCGGTCGACCACGTGGCCGCCCTGGCTGCGGATCGCGCGCTCGACCCCGCCCGGGTGGTGCTCGTCGGCCACTCGGCGGGCGGTCACCTCGCGCTGTGGGCCGCCGCCCGGGCCGAGCTGCTGCCCGGCGCCCCCGGCGCGGCACCCGCGGTCCAGCCGATCGGCGTGGTGGCACTGGCCCCGGTCGCCGACCTCGCGGCGGCATTCCATGCGGGGCTTGGCGAGGGGGCGGTCGCGGAGTTCCTCGCCGGGCACCCGGACCGCGAGTCGGCCCGCTACCACCAGGCCACCCCGGTCCTCGGCATCGTGCCCACCGTCGTCGTGCACGGCGACCGCGACGACCGGGTGCCGATCGGGCACTCCCGCGGGCTCGGCGACCGTGTAGCGCTGATCGAGGCGGCTGGAGCGGACCACTTCGACCTCATCGACCCCCGGTCGAAGGCGTGGGAAGGGGCGAGGTACCAGATCCTCGCCGCCGCCGGCGTCTACTGACCTCAGGCGAATCCGCAGGTCTGTACTCGGGTTTCGGCGGTTCTTACCCGCGGTTCCGCGCGTAAGACGATTTTGTCATTTAACTGCGGGTCGAACACGGACCTCGACCTCGACTACAGGTTCAAGCTCCGAGCAGCTCGGTGAGGCGCCCCAACCCCGCTTCGAGCTGGTCGTCCCCGAGCGCGAACGAGAACCGCATGTACCCGGGTGCGCCGAATGCCTCCCCGGGCACCGCGGCGACCTTGGCGGCCTCGAGGAACACCTCGGCGAGCTCGAGGCTCGTCGCGGGCATGCGCCCCCCCACCGTGGGGCCGCCCAGCAGCCCGCCGACGTCCGGGAACGCGTAGAAGGCGCCCTCCGGCTCGAGGCAGCGCACGCCGGGGAGCGCCGAGAGCATGCGGTGCATGGTCATCCGCCGCCGGTCGAAGGCGGCGCGCATCTCCGCCACTGCGGACAGGTCGCCGGTGATCGCAGCGATCGCCGCTCGTTGCGCGACGTTGTTGACGTTGGTCGAGACGTGGGTCTGGAGGCGGGTCGCCGCCTCGGCGAAGTCCGGCGGGGCCAGCAGCCAGCCCACCCGCCACCCGGTCATCGCGTACGACTTGGACACTGCGTTCACCACGATGCAGCGGTCGGCGAGCTCGGGCACCAGCACCGGCATCGACGGTGCCGCCGCGCCGCCGTACACGAGGTGCTCGTACATCTCGTCGGTGAGCACCCAGATCCGGTGCTCGGCCGCCCAGCGCCCGATGGCCTCCACCGCCGCCGCCGGGTACACCGCGCCGGTCGGGTTCGAGGGGGACGTGAAGATCAGCAGCTTGGTGCGCGTGGTCCGGGCCGCCTCGAGCTGGTCGACGGTCACCTGGAACCCGGCATCGATGCCGGCGGGCACGGCCACCGTGCGGGCGCCGGCGAGCGCCACCACCTCGGGGTACGTCACCCAGTAGGGCGCCGGCAGCAGCACCTCGTCGCCGGGGTCGAGCAGCGCCTGGCACACCTCGTAGATCGCCTGCTTGCCGCCGTTGGTCACGACCACCTGGGCGGGCGCGACCTCGTAGCCCGAGTCGCGCCGCGTCTTCGCGACGATCGCGTCGCGCAGCTCCGCGAGCCCGGCGGTGGCGCTGTAGCGGTGGTTGACCGGGTCGCGCACCGCGGCGGCGGCCGCCTCGACGACGTGCGCCGGCGTCGGGAAGTCCGGCTCACCTGCGCCGAACCCGATGACGTCCTCGCCGGCGGCCCGCAGCGCCTTGGCCTTCTCGGTGATCGCCACGGTCGCCGAGGGCGCCACCGCAGCCACTCGGTCCGACACACGCTCCGCCATCGCACCTCCTGCTGCAGCTGCGCCGCAACCCTAGGGTTGCAGCGCATGCGGACCATCCTTTGGCGCAACGAGGACGGCGGGCACGAACGGGCGGTGCTGATGCCCGACCCGAAGGGCCTCCACCTCGGCGGCACGGCCCTCTACCGCCGCCGCGGCCAGCCGGTCGAGGTGCGCTACTCGGTGCTCACCGACCCGCAATGGCGGACGATGGTCGTGGGGCTGCACGTGCAGAGCGGCGACGTGAACCGCCGGCTGGCGCTGCGCGCGGACGGCGAGGGCAACTGGACCGCCGGCGCCGACCCGCAGCTCAACCTCGCCGGGGCGCTGGACGTCGACCTCTCGTTCTCGCCGGCCACCAACACGCTGCCGATCCGGCGGCTGCAGCTCGCAGTCGGCGAGGCCGCCAACGTGGACGTCGTGTACGTCGACCCGCATGCCGACGGGCTGCGGCTGGCGTCGCAGCGCTACGAGCGCCTGGACGGCGAGCGGTATCGCTTCAGCAGCGGGGACTTCGCTGCCGACCTGGCCGTCGACGGCGACGGATTGGTGACGTCCTACCCGGGCGGCTGGACGGCGGTCGCCGCGTCGTGAAGCGGTTGGTGCTGCTCCGCCACGGCAAGTCCGACTGGGACGCCCCGGCGGGTTCCGACCACGAGCGGCCGCTGGCCAAGCGGGGCGTCCGCTCGGCCCGCGCCATCGGGCGGGCGCTGGCCCGCGCGGGCGAGGTCCCCGACCTGGTCCTGAGTTCCACGGCCGTGCGTGCCCGGACCACCGCCGAGCTTGCGGCAGGCGCCGGCGGGTGGAGGTGCGAGCTGCGGACGGCGCCGGTGCTGTACGGAGCGTCGCCCGGCGACGTGATCCGGCTCGCCCGCGACCAGGACGACGCCCTCGACGCGGTCATGCTGGTCGGCCACGAGCCGACGTGGTCGGCGGTTGCAACGCTGCTCACGGGCGGCGCTCGCGTCCAGGTGAAGACGGGCACCGTGGTGGCGCTCGACGTCGACGCCGCGGCATGGGACGGCGTCGCCCCGGGGCGCGCCGCCATCGCCTACGTGCTCCAGCCCCGCATGCTGCTCGGCGAGGCGTGGGGCCTCGACGGGCCGTAGCCGGGTCGATGCGGGTCGCCGTCGTGTTCGGTGCCGGTGGCCTCGCGGGATGGTTGTTCCACGCCGGGGTGGCGCGAACCCTGCGCGACGCGACAGGTTGGGACGTGACCCGGGCCGACGTCATCGTCGGCACCTCGGCCGGCGCGGCGGTGGGTGCGGCCCTGCGGCGCGGGACCGACGTCGACGAGTTCATCGCCGCGGTGCGCGCCGGCCCGAGCGATGCCGAGCTGGCCGACTACCGGGCCCGGCTCGCCCGCCGGGAGCGGTCGCTCGTGCCGCTCGCCCCCAACCTGGTGCGCCACGCGCTGGCGGGCGACGGCGGGCTGGCCGTGGCGGTCGCCGGCCTGCTCCCGCGCGGCCGCCATTTCACCGACACCTTCGGCCGCCTGCCCGGCCTCGCCGGCACCGGCGCGTGGCCGGAGGGCCTGTGGATCCCTGCCGTCCGGGTTCGCGACGGGGCGCTGGTCGTGTTCGGGCGCGACCGGCGCGACGTCGACGTGATCGCGGCGGTGGAGGCGTCGTCGGCGGTGCCCGGCATCTTCGAGCCCAAGGAGATCGCCGGCGAGCGCTACATCGACGGCGGGCTCCAGTCCCCCACCCACGCCGACCTGGCCGCCGCCGCCGCTCCCGAGCTGGTCATCGTGTCGTCGCCGATGACCCGCCCGTCGTGGCGGCCGATGTTCGTGCTGGCCCGCCGCCGCCTGGGCGCCGAGCTCGGCACGCTGGCAGCGGCGGGCATCCCGGTCGCCGTCGTGGAGCCCCGCCAGGGCGTCCCGGGGCTGCGCCGGCGGGAGCCCGGCGCCGTCGACGCGCTGCTGGCATCGGCCGACGAGGCGACCCGGCGCGCCCTGGCGCGCGGCGACCTGGCGGCGCGGCTCGGCGGTAGCTGACCCCGTCAGTTGCCGCTGCGGGAGAAGTGCATCCAGTCGTCCAGACTGCGCCAGCGCCCGCCCCAACCCCAGCCGAGCGCGTCGAACGCGGCCGTCACCGCGTCGCCCTCGACGATCATGCCCGGCCGGACGTCGCTGCGGTCGAGGTAGGCGGAGGCCAGCTCCGGCAGCACCAGGTCGCCCTTCAGGTAGGGGTTGTGGAACGGGTTGATGTCGATCGCCAGGCCGAACGCATGCTGCGACCAGGCGGTGCTGCCCACGGCCGGCCGGCAGACGAACGACGTGGTGTCGTTGCCGTCGCCGGTGGGGTGGGCGTCGAGCTCGTCGGCGCGGATCACCCGCATCTGCTCGATCGGGAAGCGGGCGGCGTGGAGCTGGCGGAACACGTCGACGAATAGGTCGGCGACCTCGGCGTTGACGATCAGCTCCCCGGTGTGGAAGCGCTCGTCGAAGCCCCAGTGCGACACGGTCAGGTAGCGCAACTCGTCGAGCGTGACCGGGCACTCGGGCGCCCACGTCGAGCGCGCCACCACCTCCGGCGGCACCGGCGACACGGTGGACACGAACTCGTCGCCGGCGGGGGGCTCGAGCAGGTCGATGGTCTCGAACCGCCGATCCTGCAGCTCGGGCGGCGTCGGGAGCACCACCCCGAAGTCGCTGTCCGGCTGCAGCGGCAGCAGCCGGGTCCCGAGCCAGTCCGGGCGAGCGTACGGCGATGTCGCGGCGACCGTGGTCGCCGTCGTGGTCGGGGCCGTCGGGGCCGTGGTGGCGGGAGCCGTGGTCGCCGGTGGCGGCGGGCCAGTCGTGGCCGGTGCGGCGGTCGTGGCCGGCGCCGCGGTGGTCGGGACGACCGAGGTGCCGCCGGCGGTGTCCGAGCACGAGGCGGCCATGACGAGCAGCGCGACGAGGAGGAGCGGGCGGGTCATCGGCGGCAACTGTAGGTGCGGGCGCCCGGTACGGGTCAGAGCGGCTGGTCGAAGCGCTGGATCTCGACCAGGTGGCCGTCGGGGTCGCGGGCGAAGCAGTGGTAGATGCCGAACCGCTCGTTGGCGGCCGGACCGTCCACCTCCACCCCGGCCGCAGCCAGCCGCGCCGCCCAGCCGTCGACGTCGTCGGTGACGAGCGTGATGACCGTGCCCGCGGGCTCGGACGGCCGGTGGTCGCAGACGCCGAGGTACGCGCCGGCGGCAACGCGGTAGATCAAGCACGCTCCCTGGTCACGGGCCAGCTCCAGGCCCAGCACATCGGCGTAGAACGCCGCCGCCCTCGCCAGATCGGCCACGAAGACGAACGTGATCTGGGCGTCGAGCACCGCCCGACCTTACGGTCCTGCGAGAAAAACACTCGATCATCCTCCCATGCGCCGGCATGCGGAGTAGGTTCGGCAGTGTATCGACGGGATAGCGGCCAGACCTAGGGGGTTTCTCATGGCAGCGAAGGGCGAGGAGCGCGCGCGGCGGACGAGGGTCACCGTCGATTTCGGGAGGGTCGCAGAGGACCAGTTCGAGCCCGCCAAGTCAGTGCGGGTCGCGACCATCCGCGGCGGCAAGATCATCGACCAGACAGAGGTCACTCCCGCCGACTACGACGACCCGCGGTCGTTCGAGGTCGACCTGCAGCTCGGCGAGGAGGTGGACGGCGTATCGGGCGCCACCGTGGTCGTCGCGCCCGCCGACGACGAGCGGAACCTGTTCGCAGACCGGGTCGCCAAGACCCATGTCGCCGGCGTCGACGACGTGGTGGACGGCGGCACGATCCTCGTGCAGCCGGGGATCTACAAGTGGTGGCGCTGGTGCTGGTTCCCGACCACGTACCGGGTCACCGGCCGGGTCGTCCGGCACGAGGGCGACTGCACGCATGGCGTCGGCGGGGCGATCGTGGAGCTGTCCGACGTCGACTATTGCTGGTGGTGGTACGACGAGGACGTCATCACCACCGGCGCCACCGACGCCGACGGCTACTTCGACATCGAGTTCACGTGGTGCCGCCCGCTGTTCTGCCTCTGGCCGATCAACCCGCCGATCCTCGTCGATCCGTATCTGCGCGACTACTTCCTGGAGCGCATCAGGAAGTGGCCGATCCCACTGCCCGACCCGCCGGGGCCGTGGGAGCTGGAGCGCAGCCTGATCGAGTCCGGGATCCAGTTCCCCCAGACCCGCACCCGCCGGGGCGAGGCTCTGGCGAGTGCCCGGCTGCGGACCGCCCCGGCCCACACGGCGACCGAGTTCAAGCCCCGCGCCCGGTCGGCGCGCGCCATCGGTACCCGACTGGAGGCGCAGGCGACCACGCACCACATCGCCGACCTGCTCCACGACCTCATCATCTGGCCGGGGTGCGACGACCCGTGCGACTGGTATCCCGACATCCGCATCCGGGTGACCCAGAGCCAACCCGGCGGCAACGTCGAGATCTACCGTGACAGCTTCTTCGACATCCACTGGAACGTCACGGGCGACATCCTCGACCTCGAGCTCGAGGCCGACGAGGACACGATCGTCGGTGACGACTGCGCCGGCGAGCCGCTGCTCGGC